>NZ_CP076458.1:621876-932814 GCF_018866245.1 Novisyntrophococcus fermenticellae | reverse complement strand
GATTAAAATTTTTAATGTTCGTAGTGCAGATTATATCCGAAATGGTACACTGTCCGGCCAGAAAATGCGTCAGTCCCATAGTTCCTTTCTGACTCACTTTTGTTCTCCCCATCAGCACGGATTTCCTGAGATCCGCGTCAATCAGCAGAACGCGTTTACCGCTTTCCGGCTCTTTATGAGTTCCGCCAACCCTAATATAGCTGCGGATAAAAAGATGACTTCCTTTTTACTCCACAGCTCTTTAATAAGTTCCACTAAATTAATTTCAATTAAATCTTTATCCTGTTGATTTGCTCTGAATTATCTTTTTATACATAACCCTTGTGGCATGCCCCCGCTTCCTAAAGTGTGAAGGCTTCTCGTCAAATAACCTGTTGCTTATTGATACGAGCTAACTCCGTGTGCCCCACGGTTCATCCATTATGTTCACAAATAAGATGCCGGAAATGCAGGCTCATGCATTCTTTCTTTGGTTATCACTTTCCCCTGCTCTTCTAATTTATATTTCAAAAAAGAGGTGAACATCCCCCAACCGTTATTTACAACTCTTTCCGAAAGCTCCGAAGTCTGCAATCCTGTATTTATGTCCACCGCTTCAATACACACCACGTCATAGGCATTGGCTATCTGTCTGGACGCCTTATGTAAATAGTCTTTTCTCTGATTTGCAATCTTTTCGTGAACGACAGCAACCTTCTTTTTCTGTTTTGTATAACGATTACTTCCCCGCATGCAGCGGGAAAGTCTTTCCTGCTCTATTTTCAATTTTTCCATAGATCGTTGATGATTTTTCTGAAATACATTTTCAACCACGATTTCCTCTGATGATACAAACAAATCCTCCACGGAAAACCCTATGCTAATAAGTCTGTGTGCGTCTACTGTTTCAATTCTATTTTCATATTCAAATAGAATTGAGGCATAATATTTTCCGGTAGGAGTTTTGCAAATTGTGGCGGATTTCAAAGCATACCCTTCAGGGATCTCCCGATGTTGTCTGACCTTTAATTTACCCAGCTTTGGCAGAGCCAGATACCCTTTGTCCAGACGGATATTTTGATTGACACAGATGGTGCTATAAGAACAGTAACTGTTTTTCCTGGTTTTATATCTCGGATAACCCACCTTGCTGTCACTATAAAAATTCCGAAAAGCAGTATCCAGATGTCGTAAAGACTGCTGTAAAGCTATACTGTCAACCTCTCTTAAAAAACCATTTTCTTTTTTTAGCAAAACAAGATCTTTCGTACAATCCATATAGGATATTATCTTTTTCTCTAATTGATATGCTGCTTTTCGCAAAGAGAGGTAATAATTATAAACGAAGCGAACACAACCAAAGGTTTTTGTTAATAATTCTTCCTGTACAGCATTCGGGTAGATTCTGAATTTATATGCTTTATAACAGGTCATCGTTGTTCTCCTGATTCTTGCCCTGTAATATGTATCTCTAATTCGTTCAAAAATATATTGTACATGCAAAAGATAAAAAAAAGATGCACTATCTGCCGAATATGCATTTTTATCCGTCGAATAAATTTCAGGAGCATAATTTTGTTCAAAAAAATAATCCCGCCAAGGAGTCATATACTCTTTATCGGGATAGCTTATAAGTACTTTCGGCTATAGCAGGACCGTCATTTGATTTTTTCAAAAAGAGCAGAGCACATATTCCAAGTATGCTCTGCTCCTGTTTAGTTTCTTAATGCATTAATTTCCTTTATTTTGTTTACATCAACCTTAGGAACATGGTTCATATCAAGGAGACCATTCACCTCCTGATACACATCTGTAAGCTGGGTATAGCAAAAGCCTGATATCTCCGGTATTTCCATTATGGCTGTCGTCACCTCTCGATAGCGTTCAATCAATGTCTCCACACTTTTTTCAGGTTTGTCGTAACCCCAGTTTTCACCATTACTGGTATCAGAGGCAAGTGCAATTCCTCCATACTCCGTCATCATAAACACATTTTTACTTTTATCATATCCACTTCCATATGCAAAGAGGCGGCGGCTGCCCGGAAACATACCTTCCGGATGTTTCATATTTTCCTCAGTATATTTTTGTGCAATCCTATTTCCGTTTCCCTGATAATCATGGATTCCTACGATATCCGTCTTTATATTTTCCCATCCATCATTTGTGCTTACCAGCCGGGTCGGATCCATGGCTTTTGACAGATAATATAGTGCAAGGCCAAAGCTCTGCTGCCTTCTGTCGGTAAGAATCTTACGAACGCCCCAGGATTCGTTCAGCGGAACCCATGCAATGATACTTGGATGATTGAAATCTCTTTTAATGAACTCTTTAAAATCCCTGGTTATATTGTCAATCTCCTGATCACAATATTCATATGCACTTGGAACTTCACCCCATACCAGTAATCCCAGTCGGTCTGCCCAGTAATAATAACGTGGGTCCTCTATCTTTTGATGTTTTCTGGCGCCGTTAAATCCCATTTTCCTGGTCAAAAGAATATCCTGTTTTAACGCTTCATCAGAAGGGGCTGTAAGTCCGCTTTCTTCCCAGTATCCCTGATCTAAAACCATTTTCAGATAACAGGGGAAATTGTTGATCAAAACTTTTCCGCAATCAACGCTGACCTTTCTCATACCAAAATAAGTTTCCACCGTATCCAGAACCCGTTCTTCCCGGATTAAGCTGATACTCATATCATATAGATTCGGATGTTCCGGAGACCAATAATGCACTTCGTCAATAAAGTCTTCCGGTTTAATTCCAATCAGCACCTTGGTCCTGTGCCCATCTACAGAGACGGAAAGCGTTTTAACAAGCTTTCCCTGATAGCTAATTGTAAATTCCAGGGTGTCATACCGCTGAAACTCATTGCTCGTAACCATCGCTTCCACTGTATCCGTATCAATATCCGGTATCAGCTTTATTGCTTCAATCGGGCATCCTTCTACCGCTTCAAGCCATACATTCTGCCAGATTCCGGTACTCGGTGTATACCAACAGCGACTCCCTTCTTCTTCCCAATACTGCTTCCCTCTTGGCTGCACTGTATCCGGATAATCAACTGCTTCTACCACAATCGTATTTTGCTCTTTGATTCGTTCCGTAATTTCAAATTGAAACGGTGTATAACCGCCCTCATGGTCTCCCATATAAGTTCCATTCATCCATACGCTTGCCTTATAATCCACAGCACCAAATTTTAAGAAAATCCGTTTTCCATTCATGGCTTTTGGTACCATAAATACTTTCTTATACCATACTTTGTCGTTGAACACTTTTTCCTGAATTCCGCTTTTTTTCGTCTGATATGTAAAAGGCACTATAATCTTCTTAGAAAAGGTAGAATCATTAATCCATTCATCCAGAGAATTCATCCTGTTCTCTTCAAAGTCAAATTGCCATTCTCCGTTTAAACTGTACCAGCACTCTCTTTTAAAGTCTGGCCGTGGATAATATTGTTCGTCCATTGCTTTTCTCCTGTCTTTATTCTCTAAGCATATCCTATTTTATCGTTCCTGCCGTCATGCCTGCCACCATATATTTTTGTGCAAACAAATACATCACAAAGATGGGAATGGATATCAGGACCAAAGATGCAAATATAGTCCCCATATTGGACACCCCTGCAAATGCCGTATACTTTTGCGGAAGCAGCGTTAATGTCATCTCCTCTGCACGGTTAATCATTACCAGCGGAAGGAGGTAATCATTCCAGCTGCCCATAAATGCAAAAATCAGAGATGTAGCAAAAGCCGGTTTTGACAAGGGCAGCATCATCCGGGTAAACACTTTCCGCCTGGAGCATCCATCAATCACCGATGCCTCAATCATCTCATCACTGATTTCATCCATAGAATTGCGCAGCAGCATCATGGTCATGGGAATTGCGGCTGCAACATGGGGACCAATCAGACAAAACTTTGTATTCAGAAGTCCCATATTTTTTGAAGTAATGAAATACGGCACGATAAAACCTGCCGCCGGCATCATCATCCCTACAAGAGTAAGCATATATAAAAATTCTTTTCCCTTGAAATCCATCTTGGAAAATGCAAATGCAGCAAGTGACGCAATTGAAAGTACTACTACCATATCTATAAATGTAACCGTCAAAGAGTTGCCAAGGTATACCCAGAAATTCGCAATGTCACTCATATACCCATTCACAACACTGAATGTGTCTGCTTCAAACAAAACCTTGTGATAATTGCCCCAGCCCCCACTTTTGAAGGATAACTGGATAATTTTACAGAGTGGATACAGCCAGATCACCAGCATGAATGTACAGAAAACCTGAGGTAAGATATTGGCCCTTATCTGATTCTTTTTTCTTACTATCCCGTGTTTTTTCATTTCTCTTTCAACTCCCATTTATCTAATAATCTGTATTCCTGCGTTGGATATACAGATTTATCCCGGCAAGGAACAGCGCAATTAACAGAATCACTACAGAGATAGCAGATGCATATCCCGCCTTGAATTCCAAGATATAGCTACGGTACAACATAGTTGTAAGCATTTCTGACTTTCTGGCAGGACCTCCCTGCGTAATCAGCCAGACAATATCAAAGGTTTTTAATGTACCCACAATCCCAAGAATAATAACGGTAACATGCGTAGATGTCAAAAGAGGAAGTGTAATGTGACGGACCATACGAAGATTAGAAGCCCCATCTACTTTCGCCGCCTCCATCACTTCCTTTGGAACAGACAGCAATCCCGTAATATACAACGTCATAGAGAATCCCACATAAGTGTAAATATTCGCAAGTATAACAGCAAAAAGGGCGGTCTTAGGATTGCCTGTCCAGTCAATGGCAAGGCTGCCCAGTCCCATCCCACGAAGGGTCTCGTTGAGAAAACCGTTTTGAAAATTATACATCTGATTAAATGCCGTTCCTATTACAACAAGTGCCAGAACATTTGGAAAGAATATAACAGAACGCACCAGTCCCTTTCCAAAGACTTTCGTATATGTAAAACAATAGGCAAGAATAAAGCCCAACACTGCCTGAAGCGGAATTGTAATAATAAAGTATATCGCCGTATTTTTCAACGCAAGTTTGAAATAGGGGTCTTTTACCAGTTTTACATAGTTCTTAACCCCCACGAAAAGCTTATCCGCACTTACCCCATTCCACTCAAAAAGGGAAGTTTTAATATTAAATGCCATCGCGTAATAGGTAAAGACCGCCAGAAACAGAAATACAGGCAATATATATAGATACGCCGTCTTCGTATTTCCTAAAACACCATGCTTTTTCATGATCCTTTTTTGTTTTTTCTGGTGTCTGTCTTTGTGTTTATCCATCTACAGAAACCTGCCTTTCCCGGCAATCCCAGGCACCGGAAACCTTACTCCATGATTCTCCATGGGCGGTTCCCGACCTGGCTGCCTTTCCTCTATCTGCTCATACCTGCCGATGCAGTCTGAACAGTCTCTAATGCTTCTTCCGGTGTCATGATCCCACTGGCAACTGACACCAATGCATCATCCAACGCATTGGATACATCCGGATACTGTATCTCTCTCGCACCGGAGTTGTTCTCTACATAATCCTGAAACATTTTTACAGCCTCTTTTTCATCCTCTCCATTTAAGCTGGCGATGCCTTCCTCCAGACTGATATCTTTTGCAGCCGGAAGAACCTGAAGTGTATTACTGAATACCTCATGGCCTTTTCCTTCCGCCATCCAGGATACGAATTCAAATGCTGCTTTCTTTTCTTCCTCTGTTGCATTTTTGTTGATACCCCATGCAATATCCACAGTAGCCACCATATTAGGCTTACAGCCTTCTTTCACCGGTGGCAGTGGAAATGCTCCAAGATGCGTATCAGGATCGCAATTGCCATTGGCAGCCTCCCCTTCTATTGTTGTCTTTGTCATACTTGAGCCATGCCATGTTCCACAGTTTTCCATAATATAATACTTTTTACCGTCGGTTCCTCCCATCATCATATTATCATTGATTTCAGGATAAAGGGCCGTACCAAGAGAGCCTTCTGCAAAGAATCCTTTATCAAACATCTCTTTCCAGATATTCATGCCCTCTACGAATTCCGGATCGGTAAAGCTTGTCTTGCCTTCTATAGCATCATAAATCTTTCCGGGAGCAAGCTGATTCATGATGCTCATATATATATCCCGGCATGTCCATCCTTCTTTTGCACCAATTGCAACACCCGGAATCATCTGCCCATCCGCTTTGGATTTTTCGATAATATCATAAACCTCGTCCATCGTCTCAGGCACCTTTGTAATTCCTAACTTTTTAAAAGCATTTACGTTATATTCGATTGCCGGTGCTGCTGTCATACCTCCCGGAAGAACCGTATAGTCATCACCCGACCACCGGCACTGCTCCAGAGCTGTATCTAAGAATAAGCTTTCCCAGTCAGCGCCCCATTTTTCCTCTGCATAGGGCGCAAGTGGCTCGCAGAATTCCTTGAACTGATTTGCTCTTGCACCAACCTGCATTGCCAGGACAGTGGGGCCTTCTCCTGCCGGAAGTGCGGCAGAATACTTTTGGAAAACGTCTCCCGCTTCGCCCACATGTGTAATATCCAGATGAATCTCCGGATGGTCTTTCTCCCATGCTTCAAGAATTGCATCAAGCTGGACACCATCTGTAGGAATCCATTTCCACAGACTGATTGTTATACCATCCTTTCCGCTTCCCCCGGCATCCGTCTCCGCCTTCGGGGACGATGTGCCTTCGGTCTGTTTTTTCTGTGGACCACATCCCACAATGGAGAACACCATAACCCCTGCAAGCAATAAGCTTAAGACTCTCTTCTTCATTTCTTTTCCTCCTGAGTTTTTATTAATAACAATATTTATGTTTTTAATTAGCATTATAATATCATTTATATGTACTATTGTCAATATTTTTTATTTTTTTAAATATTTTTGTGCGTTATTATTAATTAATAACAATTTTATTGTTTTTATATCTTTTTTTCATCCTCATGGACAGCGAGTATCGTATATGATATTATTGTTATAGTTCGACCACACCAGTGGCTTTGAGATAACAGGAGGATTATATGCCAAAAAACTTAGATTTAAATGCAGATGATGAAGAGATGCTATGTACTGTCGCGAAAGCCCTTTCGTCTCCGGATCGGATTAAGATAATAAAATTATTGTATTATAATAGCTACAACATCGGCGAAATTGCCGAACTGCTCAAAATACCACCTTCTACTGCAGCTCTGCATGTCCGTACCCTGGAAAGCGCAAACTTGATTCACACGGAACAGCAGCCAGGTTCCCGTGGTTCCATGAAATTATGCAGCCGGAAAAATGACTTTATCAACATCCGCTTAAATGGTTTACCTAAGGGAGTGGATCAGATAAGTACCATATCGATGCCCGTAGGTGCATATACCGACTGTAAAATAATTCCCACCTGTGGCCTTGCCGATGTAAATAGCCATATCGGATATGAGGATCGTCCTGCTGATTTCTTTTTACCATCCCGCTTTAACGCACAGCTTCTCTGGACAGCGGGTGGTTATGTGGAATACAAGTTTCCATATGCAATTGATCCGGATATTCAGTTAAAGCAGCTTCTTTTATCTTTTGAATCCTGTTCGGAGGTAGCTAATTACAGAGAAAACTGGAAATCAGATATTACTATATGGATCAATGGCCATGAATGCTGTACCTGGCGCTGTCCCGGCGATTTTGGTTCCCGGAGAGGACGGCTTAATCCCTCCTGGTGGGAAGATGGAGTAACCCAATATGGTTTACTTACAACTATGACTATCACTGAGCATACAACCTTAATTAATAACGAAGAAAGCAGCAATATCGGTTTGTCAGACTTGTTTTTGAGAGATAACAGTTTCATCACAGTACGGATCGGGAATAAAGAGGATGCGGAATATCCGGGCGGATTTAATTTATTTGGTCAGAAATTCGGGGATTATGAGCAGGATATCAATATGTCTTTCGTGTATTAATCCAGACGTGATTATTTTCCTGTTGCTACAAGCAAAGGCGGGGAATCTTCTTCCCCGCCTTTGCTCATTTATTTTTATTTGTACTTTTGTAATCGTCTCTTGCCCAATTTGGAGCATTGACTGTCCCAGCCTTAGCATTCCCACTTTTCGCTGCTCCTTGAATTTCAGGCACCTGAGCCTGCTGGTTTTTAGGGCGATTCATTTTTTGGTGATTTTCTGTTCCGTGATTGTCCGGATCATAAGGACTTGGCCTTCTCATACCTGCTTTTGCCATGATAATACCTCCTTTGTAGTAGTTTTTGTATCTCTGTGGGAAGTATACAGGAAAAATCATGTAAAATGGTTTATTCAGCAGCTTCCTCGTTCTTATTTTTAATATTTATAACGATTGATAAAACAGCCGCAATGGCTATAATCATACCATAGATGTAAAATGTATTTGCCACATTGTCTGTTTTCAGCAAATTTTTAAAGAAAAGCAATGCATACGGACATGCAAATCCGGAAATAGAATTTATAGTACCAGTGATTCCAATTGAAGTACCAACCATATCTTCCGGAACCACTACTGTACAGCGCATCCACCAGAATGAATATACATTGCCCCATGCTGCACCCATTAATGCGCAGCAGACAAGAGCAAGCTGTACGCTGGGATAGCCAGCCATTAGCAGAAACCCAGCCGCAAGGATGATATAAGATATAATGCTGCACCGATTTTTTAATTTTCCGTAAGTAAATCCGAACACGCTGCAGGCAATACATGAGCCAATTGTTCCAACCGTCCCAAGTAGTCCGGTAAATGCAGAATTACCAAGCGCATTATCCGCAACATATAAATCCATCATTGTAATGATTGTATAATAGCAAAATCCCACAACAAGGAAAGCGCCGAGTAAGGGAATCAATCGTTTATACCATCCTTTATTCCCCTTTACCTTTTCCTGTGCTGTTTCGTAAGATTTCCGAACGGGAGGGCAGGCAGGTATAAAGATTACAACCAGAATAATTACCGGTATGGCAAACCAGTTAACAGCAAAAGTATTTCTCCAATTGTTTACAGCCAGCGCGCCGGCTGCCAAACCTAAAACCCCGCCAAGAATTGCCATGGCAGCATTGTACCATCCGACAACTTTACTTCTTTGATCTTCATCCGCATAACAATCCGCAACAATCCCCAGTGCGGCTGTACTGGTTAAACCATAGGAAATACCTGTTGCAATAAAACGCATTACAATCATATAAACCTGATTATCAACTGCAGCACCTCCAATACTGCTAATTGCATAAAGTACATATCCGACTATGAGGATTGCTTTTTTATCCATTTTATCGCAAAGACGCCCCGCAATCGGACATGCAATCAATCCTGCAATACATGGCCCTGAAATCATCAGGTTAACAGCCCAGGCATCATATTGCGCATATAGTTTTGAGGTAACAACCGCAACAACGCAATCCCCCATAATACTGGTAGTAGTTAAAAACAAAGTAAGCATTAACAGCATATTTTTTACTTTTGACCGATTCTCCATAATATAATCCCCCTAAAACATTATTTTGCTCATCTTATCAATTTCCCCATTTATTGTTTCATAAACGCCTTCAAAAGTCGACATCGGCAATCCTTGAGAAGCATTCGGAATATAATATTTTGTCCCATTCTCCTCGCAGGCCTTTTTTACTTCAGATGCTACTATTTCAGGTGTCCATCCCGGGAAATCAACCTTAGCACTGTCTATCCCCCCCATAAAGGAGAGTTTTCCGCCATATTGATTTATGAGTTCCGGAATCCGGTTGGAGCTCATAACCCCTTGCCAAATATCAATTCCCATTTCGATCATATAGGGAACCAGCGTTGCAGCATAAGAATCTGAATGATGAATAATTAATTGAACACCATGGGACTTATAATACCCATATAATTGTTTATAACTGTCTAAGAAAAATTCTTCAAACATTTCCGGAGAAAAAAATGTAGAGATTTGGCTTCCCCAATCATCATGATGAAAAAGCGCATCCGGATGTAATTTTTCACATAAAGTTTCTGCATATTTCAATTCCCATTCCGTAATATATTTAATCAAATCTTTCATGCTGTCAGGCTCCATGTATAAGTTAGTTAAGGCCTCCTCAATCGAAAGGAGATAATGGCAACGTTCAAAAATCCCCGGAGCAATAAACGGAGCAACGAATTCTTCATTTCTGTCTACCCCTTCTGCTTCCCGGATAGCCTCCTCCCACATAGAATCAGGGAAAATAAGATTTGGCGCCTTTACAGTATTCTTCCAGTTTGTTATATCAGGACAGACAATTTTATCCTGTGTATGTACGGGAAACCCACCAGGAGTCCCTTCCGGCCATGAAAGAGTAACTCCCCATCCGTTTACTACGTTACTTTGTCCATACTCCGGATAGGGATCTGTCATATTAAATGGATCCGACATGATAATGTGCAGAAATTCATATTGATTTACAAATCGATCTGGATTTCCCCCATGAATTGTTTCTAACAAGTTTTGTTTTTTTGTAAGCATAAGAAGTTCCTCCCTTTTAAATAAGATAATTTTTATAAAATATATAAAAGAACAGAATAATAAAATATGAAGCAGCTGCAAAATATCGATCACAAAATATGGCGAAATATCCAATTATCGCTTCCCAATCCATTCTATTTTTGATATATTTATATTAACACAAACTTCTATAAAAAATCATTTGCCAAAGTATATGTTTGCTTTATCTATAATGGTCTCATAAATTAAGACACTTTCCCAGACAGATTTTAATGAATCTGATATACTAAAATCAGTATGAAAGAAAGGATTCATTGCTATGTCCAGACAAAGAAGAAACTTTAGTGCCAAATTTAAATCAGACCTTGTGATTGAGTTACTTAAGGGAGAGAAAGATCTCAATACCCTTGCAACTGAAAATAATATTCAACCCAACTTACTCCGTAACTGGAAGAAAGAATTCCTAAACAACGCTTCTGCAGCATTTGACGACAAGCGAGAGGAAAACCTCAAAGATAAGCTTGCAGAAGAACGCAAAGAGAAGTCGGAGTATGCCAAAAAGGTTGGTCAGTTAACCATGCAGGTTGACTGGCTCAAAAAAAAATCTGAAGAAATTTGTGGACCTGACTACGAGAGTAAGTTTAGTCCAAAACCTTTTGACGACTAAAGAATTACCTGCTTCTGTCGGGGCAAAGCTCCTGGATATCAACCGCACCAGCATTTATTACAAAGGAACGCCTGTATCAGAGGAAGAACTGGCTTGTAAAGAGATCATTGATCACCTTCACACAGATAATCCGACCTGGGGTGCCAGGCAGATGTCAGCACAGTTGAAGCTTCGTGGTTATCATGTTGGTCGCCGGAAAGCACGCCGCTACATGAGCGAAATGGACATTCATCCAATCTACCCAAAGATGAACCTTTCGAAGCGGATGCAGCAAGCTAAGGTATTCCCTTATCTTCTCCGCAATGCTGTCATAGACAAGCCTAATCAGGCTTGGTCGATTGACATTACATATATTCCCATCCGGCATGGATTTTTGTACCTGACTGCTGTAATCGACTGGTACAGCCGCTGTATTGTCGGCTGGGAAGTCGATGATACACTTGATACCCGAATGGTTGTCAATGCCTTGAAAAAGGCTTTTAAGGTTGCAAAGCCACAAATTTTAAATTCCGATCAAGGATGTCAGTTTACAAGTCAACAATATATTGAATTCTTAAAGAAAAATGGAATTCGCCAAAGCATGGATGGGAAAAGCCGTTGGGCTGACAACATCATGATTGAACGCTGGTTTCGTAGCTTCAAATATGAAGAAGCGTACCTTACACAATATAACAATATCAAAGAAGCCAGAGCCGCTATCGGACGATATATTTTCACTTATAATTTTGAAAGATGTCATTCTGCCCTTGACTATCAAAAACCGGCTGAATGCTACTACCCGGCAATGCTACTGCCCTATGTAGCTTGATGCATATATGGATCTGGGGGGTGTTCCACTGCCTTCCCCATACTCCTTGTCACTTATCCACCATATCAGTTCATTATAAAAATCTTAGATTTTTGTCTTGACAACTGAGCCACTATAATCATTTATACATACAAAATATATGAAAGGATTTAATATGAAAATCAATTCATGGATATTACATGACTATATGCATATAAAAAACACAACAAGTATCATTCATGCTTCTGTCATGCAGCAGGATCTGGAGGGAATCGCTTTTTTCCGAAATAAAGAAAACTTAGATTTTTCTCTGATTTATCTCATCTCCAATAAAGATTTAGAAAAGTTACTAAAAGAAAATAAAAGAGGCGTTTATGCGTGTATTGGGAATGTAAAAGAGAATATACCAGAACATATGGACGTATTTCTTTTTGATGAAAAAATGGATATATATGATATATACGAAGATCTCCAACGTGTATTTCAGCAATTTAATCAGTGGGAAAGAAAACTGTATCAGCAAATGGAAGAGAACGCATCTTTAAAAACACTGGGTGATTGCGGCAGAGAGTTTCTTTATAATCCTATTTGTATGTATACAGCAAGTCTTCAAAATATCTTTTACAGCGAAAGGAAAAAACCGGAACGCCTGATGTTTTTCAAAGAAGACGAGGTTGGCGCTTATCTTCCCGATGAGGAAATTGATGAACTGAAATTAGATGAAGATTTTATAAAAACGGTTTCTAAAAATGAACCCGATATCTTTCCAGATTATATGTGGGGTTATCGCATTTTGTACTATAACATCCGGGTATCCGGAATTTATGTTGCCCGTCTGATGGCCTGTGAGATTGAAAGACCGTTTAATAAGAGTGACTATGTTTTACTTGCATTTTTAGCTGATTTTGTAAAAAGGGCAATGGAGAAACAAAATATTTCATTTAACAACCATCCAAAAGACTTTGATTTATATATGCAGCGTATGCTAAAGGATGAAGATGTCGATAAAGAAAAACTAAGTGAAATTCTTAATGAATGGAATTGGCATATAGATGATTCATATTTTTGCGCATTAATTAAATCCAGCAATTACGACCGTGCAGTTTATACCGTTACTGCAGTCTGTAGTCGTTTAGAATCTAATCTTTCAGGAAGTGCGGCGATTTTAAACGAGGATGATATCATATTAATTGTAAATCTCAAAAAAGGAAATACACCTAAAGAGGAACTGCTTCTCAAGATGGCATATATTCTTAGAGAAGGATTAATGAAAGCAGGCATAAGTCGGTCTTTCTATACATTATTATATTTAAGAGATTATTATGAGCAGGCAAAAGCCGCACTGCGCATTGGCAATATAAAAGACGAAACTATATGGTGTTATCATTACAAAACTTATGCATTGCATAATTTACTGACAAGAGCCAAAGGTGATTATAGCTTGGACTCACTATGTCCAGAGGGATTACGACGTTTAATTCGATACGATCAAGAACATAAAAGAAATTTCACAAATTCGTTAAAAGTATATCTCCAGCAAGATATGAGTATTGTTAAAACTATCGGCATTTTATATTTGCAAAGGGCTTCTTTTTTATATCAGTTAAAACGGATAAAGGAAATTACCGGACTGGATTTTAATGACCGGAGAATACGACTTGAATTATTAATTGTTTTTGAACTTATGGATATAGAGTAAAAGAATTTTCCTAATGATTTGTTGTTACATACTACGTGAAATGTAGAAAGAGAAGAAGTTCCATCAAATCAATGAGGAATTTCTTCTCTTTATTTTTATCATGGCAATGTTCAATTCCTCCAGGCTACTTTTAATTCTTTTATAGGAAGACACATCCATCCGGAAATTCCGCAGAGCATGCTGCTTCGTTAGGAATAACATAATCCAGCTCCGTCATCCATAACCCATGTATATTACAGTATGCATAAATGCATCCATAGCTGACGTCATCAAATTTTACAACGGGCTGATCGCCCGGCTTAAGGTATCTTACTTCTACCTTGTCATCCGTCGCAAGAGCAATCCATTCAATATAGTGCTCAGGTGTCATAGGATGAAGTGTAGATCCCACAGAAATTTTCAATGTGTCATCCTCATTTTTCGCTACTTTTGGTACGTGTTTTTCCTGCGTCGCATCTGTGGAGTTCGCAGATAATTTAGTCATAGGCTGCCCACAGCAAACCATCTCTCCGCCACCCTTTTTAATTAATGCAGTCAGATTACCACAGCGTTCACAACGATAAAATTCAACATTAGACATACTTAGCACTTCCTTTCTTCTGATGTACACCCCTTCTAATACTCGCTTTTATTATACGTTGTATTATGATAGATTGCAACTAATTTTCAGCTATTTCAGAAAAAAATATTCATTATTCAGAAAACTCTCTCATGTCTTAATTTCGAACACCCCCTCCTCTATTCCCCATTACCCAAAAATATTAATACATTACATGTATTACTAAATGCCGAATACGAATTGGAAAATACACTATGTGTATTATATACTCTGTTTATAAATCACCGCAAATTAACGATACATATATGAAATTCCATATTCTTATAATCCAAATTGTTTAATTTTCAAGGTGGTTTATTCATTTTTTGTAGTTTATGACATAAAGCGGAGGGAATTTATGGAGAAAAAGGGAAAAAGAAATTATGTTTTAATTGTCTCTGCCGTCCTTGTTACCTTGTTTGTGCTATTTGGTGCATTTTTTCCAAATACACTTGGTACAGTGGCCGGAGCATTGTTTTCAGGTATCACGAAAAATTTCGGATGGATGTATCTGATTACTGTATTTGGTATGGTGCTCTTTGCGGTCTTTCTGGCAGTAAGCCCTATGGGCAGATTAAAACTAGGCAAGCCGGAGGACAAACCGGAATTTAGTAATTTTCAATGGTTTACCATGTTATTTGGCGGTTCCATGGGAATTGGTCTCGTATTCTATTCAGTTGCGGAACCACTGATGGATTATGCATCACCCCCAATGGCCGAACCTGAAACAACAGCAGCCATGTATGAATCCATGCAGACAGTTTTTTTCCACTGGGGATTTCACCCTTGGGGCATCTTTGCGATTGGAGGCCTTGCCCTTGGTTACTTTTCCTTTAAAAAGGATCGGCCTTTCCTGGTAAGTTCGGCATTTGAACCACTGATTGGAGACCGGGTAAACGGACCGATTGGAAAAGCAATCGATATTCTCGCTATATTTGCAACCATCTTTGGTGTGGCAACCAGCCTTGGTCTGGGGGCATCACAGATTGTTGGAGGGCTGAACTATATCTACGGGGTAGAGACAGGAACCACGTTAACCTGTGTAATCATTGGAATTATAACAATTGCTTTTTACTTTGGCTACCATTTCCGGGCTTCAAAAAGGAATCCAGTTAGTTACGGATATTAAAATCTGGCTTTCCATCGCTTTTATGATTTTCATCTTCGTATTTGGAGGTGCTGTGTTTATACTCGATCTCTTTACAAATTCGCTTGGCGGCTATCTTGGTAATTTTATTACGAAAAGTTTATGGATGGAAAACAAAAGTTTTGTTTCCGATTGGACGGTCTTCTATTGGGCATGGTGGATTGCGTGGGCACCCTTCTGCGGGCAGTTCTGTGCAAGAGTTTCCAAAGGACGAACAGTCCGGGAATATATTATCGTTGTGAGTATTCTTCCAGCACTATTCAGCTTTCTGTGGCTTGGTATCTACGGAGGCGCCGCATTCCATCTGAATGATCTTTCAGGTGGAGCCATTTTACAGGCTGTAAACACCGATTATACGACGGGTCTCTTTGCATTGTTACGTCAGCTTCCTGTCTATGTTATAACTGCACCTTTAGCAATTATTCTGATTATATTCAGTTTTCTGGGCTCCGCAAACTCTGCAACCTTTGTATTGTCAATGCTTACTGACCACGGAAACATGAATCCTGATAAAAAGCTTCGCGCCGGATGGGGCATTGCCCAGGGCGCAGTGACGATTATCTGTATCATAGTCGGTGGAACCTCTGTACTTAAAATTCTGCAGACGGCTTCCATTGTAGCAGCATTTCCATACATGATTATCATGATTTTCATGTGTTTTTCAATTTATAAAGCCCTGTCAAAAGATGCAAAGGAGGAGGGACTTATGAAATAGCACAGGCATCTAAAGTCATGTAGTGAAAAAATACCCCTGCGGAAGGGGAAAAACAGGAGGAATTTTAATATGAAAAGCAATGAGCAACTAATTCATGAGGCTTCTGTCCGTATCTTAGAAAGAACCGGTATGCGTTTTGAACATCCAAAGGCGGTTCGGATTCTGAAGGAAAATGGAATTAACGTTGACGATAACGGTGTCGCACGGTTTAAAGAAGAGCAGTTGATGTACTGGGTAAACATGGCACCCCATGCATTTACGATGTTCGCGCGGAATCCTAAATATAATATTACAGTCGGCGGTGACCATTTAAACCCCGCTCCTGGATATGGGTGTCCCTTTGTTGTAGATATGGAAGGGAATAAACGGAATGCCAACACCGAGGATTTTGTAAAGTTTGCGAAACTTTACCATCAGCAGAAATCCTTTGATGTAAATGGTGGAATCATCGTCCAACCCTCTGACCTGCCGGTAGAAAATGCTACGCTGCTGATGTTTTATATGACATATCTGTATTCTGACAAAGTGCTGCTCACCGGCACTGCAGATGGGGATCAGGTTGCCGCGATGATGGATATGGCAAAAGCTGCATTTGGCGGAGAAGAAGAATTCAAAAAATATCCACGCCTTATTACTCTGATTAATACGGTTGCCCCCCCTTCAGCTGACGAAGGTCATGACAGAAAGTTTATTCCAGTTTGTGGAAAATCGTCAGCCTGTGATTATCGGTGCGCTTGGTCAGGCGGGCTCCACAACTCCGGTAACACTTGCAGGCTCTATGGCTATATCCAATGCAGAAGTTCTCGCAGGCATTGCACTCGTGCAGATGATTTCTCCAGGCTGTCCGGTTGTATATGGATGCGAAACCACAACTGCTGATATGAGAAATGGTGCAACCGCAATCGGCGCTCCTGAAGGTGCAATTTGCTACAATACAGCCGGAAAGCTCGCAGACTTTTACGGCATACCAAGCCGGGCAGGCGGCTGTTTGACAGATGCAAAAAAAGTGGATGCTCAGGCAGGATACGAATCTCTGCTCACCTATATGGCCTGTCGTGATGCAGATATCAACTTTATGATCCATGCCGCCGGTATCATGGATGCTTATGCGAGTATGTCCTACGAAAAGCTGATTGTGGACTTCGAAGTGATTGATTTTGTGGAAAGATATCACCGTAATTTCGATGTCAATGAAGAGACGATTCCGGAAGACTTAATTGATGAAATCGGTCACAGTGGTGTGTATTTAACAGAGGACCATACTTTGGAATATTGCCGGGTAGAGCCTTTGACACCGGAAATATCCGTCAGGGGCACCGCCTCCGGAAAAACTTTTGAGAATAACATTACCAAAAAAATTGATAAAATGCTGGATGCATATGTTCAGCCGGAACTTGACCACGATATTATCGATAAAATGCATGATATTTTGGCTGCACGCGGTGTGGACAAAGAGCTGGTCGACCGACTTGAAAATATGTAGTTCAAGTTATACGACACTTCCCGACAGAAAAACATAAAAAGAACCCTTCTGCATTTCATATCTCTAATGCAGAGGGATTCTTTTTGATTTACTTATGCGACAGCATAAATCTCTATTCTTTGTCCTCTATATCCTCCGTTGGTGATGAATCCTTACGAAGCATCCTGATTGTAGCGTAACAAAGTCCAAACATGACAAATATGAATGGAAATACAGCCACAATTGCAATTGTCTGCACAGCATCCAGTCCACCCATGATAATCAGCACAGCCGCTGACAGTGCAAGTGCAACGCCCCAGAGCAGCTTTAAGCTTGTTCTCGGTGAATTGTTCCCACCACTTGAAAACATTCCCAAGACAATGGTTGCGGAATCCGTAGAGACAACAAAAAAAGTGAAAATCACGATAATCAGAACCGGTACCGTAATTTGAGTCAGTGGAAATTGATCAAACAACACAAAAATTCCATCCGCAACATTTTTATCGATGACCTTCCCGATAATACCTTTTGTAGCCGGATTCAACTCGAAGTGAAGGGCTGTAGAACCTATAATATCAAAAAAAACGATGTCAAAAATCGTTGGAGCTATAAGTGCCGCCATAATAAATTCCCGAATTGTTCTTCCCTTTGATATTTTAGCGATAAACATTCCTACAAAAGGAGCCCACGAAATCCACCATGCCCAGTAAAACACAGTCCACGAGTTCAGCCATCCGGTATTTTCCACAGGATCCGTCCAAGTACTCATCGTCACAAAATTCTGAAGGTAGATACCACCCGCATTCACGAAGTTGTCCATAATAAATCGTGTCGGACCAAGTATAAAGAGAAATACCAGCAATCCGATACATGCAACCATACTGATATTAGACCCTACCTTCACCCCCCCTGTCAATCGGCAGGCATACTGAGGCCAGATAACAGACTGTTACCACAAGCAGAATAATCATATATGCTTTATTGTTCAATGGAATCCCATAGTTGTAGGAAAGTCCCGAACCTAATTCCATCGTTCCCAAACCAACTGTCGTGGAAACTCCAAAAAAGGTAATGCAAAGCGTAATAATATCAATAATTTTCCCGATCGGACCATAAATTTTATCTCCAAGCACAGGATAAAAACAGGAGCTTACAAGGGACGGCAGGCCTTTTCTATAAGATTACAAGTCCCATCGGAATCCCAAGTATCACGTAAATCGCCCATGGGCTGATTCCCCAGTGCAGGTATGAAGTGGCCATGGACCACTCAGCAGCCTTTGTACTGCCAGCAGCTCCGGCATAAGTTGGTCCGTTTAAATAGTGCGTAATGGGTTCAGCTACTGACCAATACACGAGACCTACCCACATACCTGCTCCAAACAGCATGGAAAACCAGGAAAAATTTGAATATTCCGGAGTATCTGTATCTTTTCCAAACTTAATATTCCCATATTTACTGAATGCAATCCAGAGACCAAAAACCACGAAGAAGAAAACGCCTCCCTGGTACATCCATTTCCAGTTGGAAACTGCAGCTGAAAGAATTCCATTTAGTATATCCCCTAAAGATTCATGATCTATAGCTCCCCACAATATGAAGCCAAAACATATGATTGCAGAAACGATAAATACACATGAATCCAAGTGTCCAAAGATTCCCCATTTCCTGGTAAATTCCAACCGGTCTCTTGGATGAAATTTTTTTCTTCTTCTTTTCTCCATAATTAACCCCCTCCGTCATTATGGATTAATTATATGGCAATTATATTTTATTTACTAATTCTGATTCAGTATTTAATGATACAGGGAATGTATTAACTCAGGTCCCATGTTTTTGCACAATTCACAAAACTTTAAAAGATATGGATTCGTATTTTCATTAGAATAAATAAGTACTATTCCCGATTTTATCTTGCAATTTCTAAGCGGAATAAAACGTAATTCATTTTGGTTCATTGCAGAAAAACAGTGATTTGAAATCGCAACACGTTTTCCACGCTTAAGCTCCACTGCCAGTGTGAATTCATTATCTACATTCTTAATATCTCCATAGTTTAATCCAACTTCCTGACATACTTTATAGGCAAACTTCCAGTATCCCATTTGAAATTCATCATGCATTGCAACAAGCGGCTGATTTTTTAATTCCTCAATTGAAATATCCTTTTTCCGGAAAAGGGGATGATTGTTTGCCAGAATAATACAGGGATCCAGTTCGAAAATCAGATCGCTTTTTAGCCCGCAGGTTAATTTATCAGGGATGGATTCAGAGACAAAAAAAGCGGCATCATATTGCTCGGCAAGCATATTTTCGTATACAACAGAGGGTGTATCACGTTTAATAATATACTCTACATGAGGATATGCTTTTTCAAACTCTGCGCTTATCGGTATCAGATAGGAGTCCATTGACGTCCAATTCACATCTCCGATAATCAGATTCTGCATCTGGTTTTGCTGTTGTAAGTAAGCATTATCCAGTGCACTCTCCGATTGCTGCATAATCTGCTGCAAAGAGACTACAAGGCTCCTTCCTGCATTCGTAAGCGTGACATGCCTTTTATGTCTTATAAAAAGGACAAGCCCCAGAGTAAATTCCATGTTCAAAATATTGCGGCTGACAGATGCCTGCGTCATATAAAGTACCTCTGCCGCTTTTGTAAAATTCTCGTATTTTGCTGCAACAAGAAAAACCTCAACCTGTTGAAAAGTTATCCCCGATAACCTTGACATTTTCAACCTATCTCCCCACGTTCTTTTCTTATGCTGAAGTTTAAGAACTCATTCCGTTAACACCCACCGCTCTATTGCATAGGCTACTCCATCCTGATCATTACTCAGCGTCACTGCATCTGCAATCTTCTTTATACTCTCCAGCCCATTTTCCATAGCAATTCCTAACCCGGCAGCTTTTATCATACTGTAGTCATTATCACTGTCTCCGCATGCCATGATCTGTTCTCTTTGAATCCCCAGATACTCTGCCAGCGCCAATAATCCATTTCCCTTATTGGCGCCCCTCTTATTTAATTCAAGGTTTTTCTCCAGCGAGCTGCTGACTTCTACAAAAGGAATCTGCTCTAATTCAGATTTTGCATGCAGACGTTTTTGTGGATCACTAAAAAGCAGATTCATCTTGGCAGTTTTTGTATTCTCCTGCAATAGCATTTCCCTGATACTCTGTGTCTCTTTTCTGGTGCTTCTCATCAGTGCAATCCGCTCTTGTGTCTGACCGTAATCCGGCAGCTTTAAAAAGGTCTTCTGCTCCATATAGAGTTCCCCATCAATCGCGCAGTCACAGAGTGCATCATATTTCTGAAGGTGACTCCATAGGAACAAGGCCTCCTCTTTATTGAAGTTGCACTGGTAAACAGTCTCCTTTGTCCGGATATTTACAACAACCGCACCATTCAAGGTTAATGCATATTGAATAAACAGAAGACCTGCTATTATATCTGGTATTCCGTCAAAAGAACGGCCAGTCGACGGAACAATCGCAACCCCTTTTGAAGCCGCCTTCTGCAAAGCCTGCAGTGTACGCGGGCTCACCTGTTTTGCACTGTTAAGTAAGGTTCCGTCCAAATCCAGGGCAATTAATTGTATTCCCATATTCACTCACCGTTCCTCTTCCTTTATTTAACACATTGAAACCAGGTAACGTCCAATCTCCGCTGCAAATTTTGCTGCCGAATCTTTCAGCGCATCGGGCATATAGTCATTTAACTTGATTTCGTATACAAAATCACCTTCATATCCAATCTCTTTCAGAGCCTTCATTACACCCTCCCAGTTAATCGACCCCAGAAACGGGACGAGATGCTCGTCGTTGCCTCCATGGTTATCATCCACATGCAAAGCTTTAATATACTCGCCCATTTCCTTAATTGGGCGAACGGAATCCATGTACATACGGTTACCATGCCCGATATCCCAACATACCCCCATTTTCGCATCGCCAAAAGAATCCACCAGACTTTTCAATTCGGATACTGTGGCACCAAAGCGTCGCTTATTATCTCTGTCTGCCATGTTTTCAAAGGCAATGCCCACATTTTCTTTAGCGGCCAATTCAATTACCGATGCAAACACCTCATGATTGCTGGCAATATCCTCTTCCAGACTGTATTCGGCATTTTCACAAGCGGTTACCGGGTGCATAACCGCCCATTTTACACCCAGCATTCCGCTTATAATAATAGAACGGCGTGTAATTTCATCAAAATAGTCCTCTTCCTCTTTTGTTTTAAAATGAGGGAACTTTGATGGACGATATGGAGGATGAGATTGGCTAAAGACAATGCCAAGTTTTTCTGCTTCCTCTCTTATCTTGTCTGCCTGAGCCCTCCAGTCTTCCCTGTTGAATTCTGTTTTACCGGGAAACATTGCACACATATTCAAATCCAGTGTATCAAAGCCTGCTGCCTTACAGCGGCGCATGGACTCAATATAACCGATATGTGTGTCCAGACCCCGTTGGTCTCGAAACAGGTTTGTCATTGTTGCTAACCTCATAAAAATCCCCACCTTTCTTGCACTAATTTGCACTATTATAGTCATTAAGCTTCTGTGTTGCCCCTGTTTCAATATTAGCAATGGTAGTCTCAATGTCCTGAGAACCATCACTTAACTTAATAATCTCATCCTGCACCAGGCTGTCTGTGTCTGTAAAGGAAGGAATCCAGGGCTCTGTGTAATTCGTATAGCCTGCCGAGTGCTCCAGGATTGTATTGATAATCTCATATTGCGGATGCTCTGCTGTTAAAGCCTTTACTTCCTCGCTTTCCATAGCTTCCATATTCATCGGATAGTAACCGGTGCTCATATACCATTTTGCAGAAACCTCAGGAGTGGCAAGATATTTAATAAAGTCCCAAGCACCAAGTATGGAGTTTTCATTTGCACGGTCGAACATATACAAAGCAGAACCGCCGATACCAGTTGCCGAACTACTGCTGTCATTTACTTTCGTAATTTCAGTAACGCCCAGATTCATCGTGCCTGTTTCTTCTGTTTGAGCAAGTACGGTAGCAAGAGAAGAGGTAGAAGCAAACATCATGGAATAATAGCCGGAAAGAAAGCTTTCATTTGGAGCTGCATCGGTATATTCTACACCCCCGGTAGCAAGCACCTTATTCCATTCGGTAAGAATTGTTTCTAACGATCCATCCTTTGTCATATTAATTTCCTTAGGAGTTCCGGCACGTCCATTTTCACAATTGAACATGGCATGTCCTTCGCCAAGGCTGGGGACCCAGGTGCCCAGAATAAAGAAACGAAGCCGTGTTCCTAAACCGTAACGTTCAATTTTATCTCCATTTTTAATTGTTAACTTTTTAACCGCATCTGCCAACTCTGCAAGAGTTGTCGGAGGTGCTTCCGGATTTAAGCCTGCTTCTGTAAAATGATCTTTATTGTAATAAACCATGATTGAAGAGGTAGAAAAAGGAACACCCAATAAATCACCATCATATGTACAATATGCAGCGGATGCCGCGTTGAAGGTAGCCGGATCAATTCCATTTGGATCCTTGTCCAGAAGGTTCTGAACAAAATATATATACTTGGAATCCTTTACATCAAAAATACCCTTAGAGCTTAACTGTACAAGATCTGGTAAATTTTCCGTATCACCTGCCTGGAGGGATGCAGTTAATTTTGTTGAAAATTCATCATATGAACCCTGAAAGATAGGATTTACTGTGACTCCGATTTCTGCTCCGGGTCCGGCATTGTAATCATCAACGATTTCCTTTAACACTATCTCCTTATCACCGGAGATGGAGTGCCAGAATGTTACCTCTGTCGGTTCCGTCGGTACCAGATCATCGCCTATCTCTGTTTTTTCCCCTTCCTTTGCAGTATCTTTGGATTGATCTTCTGTGGCATTTTCAGCTCCTTTCTCATCTTCTTTTGGAGTTCCGCAAGCGGCAAGAGCAGTACTAAGCATAGTAAGAATCATTAAAAATGATAATTGTTTTTTCCATTTTTTCATAGTTTGATTTCTCCTTTTTATTCATAATCATATAAACTTCACATCTTATCCCTTCACGGAACCACTGGAAATCCCATGAACAATATTACGCTGGCTGATACCGAATAGAACAATCATCGGAATCAGTATAATACCGACAGCAGCAAAAACATGCCCCTTTGCTGCTGTATCGGAGCTTGACAGCATGGTAATACCAACTTGTACTGTTCGCATTTCTTCTCTGTTTGTGACAAGCAACGGCCAGAGGTATGTATTCCATACACTTATAAAAGAGGATAAGCCAAGTGCTGTAATAACCGGCTTGGATACCGGAATACATATCTGACTATAAAACTGTAAATCATTACATCCGTCTATAAAAGCAGCTTCCCGGAGAGAACCGGATATCGTAAGGAAATTCTGGCGGAACATAAACACCTGTGTTGCGGATACAAAATATACACACACAACGCCCAGGTAACTATCCAATAGTCCCAGCTCGCTTATCGTAAGATAGTTTGAAATCAATAATGCTTCTGACGGAATCATCATAGTTCCAACAATAAAAAAGAAAAAGAAATTTTTACCCTTGAATTTGAAAAATGCAAAGGCGTAGGACGCCAGCGTTGACAGTATCAGACGTACCACCGTAGCCGTAATGGCTATAATAAAAGAGTTAAGCATATAACGTGTTATTAATGTTTTCGTCAATACATAGATAAAATTATTCAATTGAAAGGTATCCGGAAGGATTGTCGGGGGATATATATCAAAATTTACATTATCCTTAAATCCGGCAAATATTGCATAGATCAATGGAAAAATAATAATCAGCCCCAGCAGCACACTAAGGATTGACGAAAAATAATATTTAAGCTTATTCCAATACCGTCTTGTAAAAATATTCATCAGTCGTACTTCACCCCCCTCTTCTCATACATAAAGTTCAACACGAGAAACACGAATGCGATAAGGAAGGAGCAGATACTTGCGGTTGATCCGAGTGTGTAATTTGCGCTTCGGAAACCGGTTGTATATACATAATAAATCATTGTAGATGTTGATGATAGCGGTCCGCCTTTCGTTAAAATCATTACGGGTCCTGTCATGGTCAGCCCCCGGATCATCTGTGTACAGAAAACGAAGAATAACGTAGGCGATACATTTGGCAATACAATGGACAATACTTTTCTCCAATACCCTGCACCCTCCAGATCCGCCGCCTCCAGTAGTTCAGAGGGAACATTTCGTACTGCCGCAAGAAGAAGCATAAAGTTAAATCCCAAACCGACCCACAGCATAACCAGCACAATGGCAGGCAGCGCCCATGTCTTACTGTTAAGCCAGTCAATCGCAGTCATATTTCCGTAAAATCCCACTTTATCCAGTAAATAATTAAAGATACCAACCCTGCGGTGTAATAACTGTTCGAATATTAAACAAGTCGCTGACATTGAAACCGCCATTGGCAGTGCGTAGCATGTTTGATAAAACCTGGTCAGGAATTTGTTCCGATTTGCGACCAGTGCAAGCAAAAATGGAATCAGCACTGCAAAGGGCACATACATGACCACGAATTTTAAACTGACCAGAATCGCATTTCGAAAGTCCTCCCTCTGCAAGATATCAATGTAATTATCCAGACCGACAAATTTACTTATTTGACCCTTGGAATTTATCTTAGACAAACTAAAAACAAACGTTTTTAAAAAAGGGTAATAAGAGAATGCTATGGTAAAAACTGTTATCGGCAATAAAAACAGATAAGGCTTAAGTATTTTTATTAGCTTCTTCTTAGGCTGCGCTTTCCTATTTGGCACTGCAGCCATCGCCTGGCTGCTATAACTATTACGCATGAATGTTACTCCTTTCAGCAAAATGAAGTACTATTTAAGTTATGTAGCTAAATAATATATAATTTAACATTTTTGTAACGTTCCACTTTTCAAATTATATATATAAAAGAGCACTATGTCAACATTAAGTTTAATATATTTAATAATTATGTTTAATATCAATAATAATTATATGGATTACTTGTTTATTTTTTCTATTATATATTTATTTTTAAATAGGATTGACAAGTTAATCCAGGATATATATAATGGTAAATAATTGGAACGTTCTATCATGTTCCAAATAATCTTATAGGAGGAATCTATGTCAGTAACTATTTTAGATGTAGCGAAAGAAGCTGGCGTATCAAAAAGTACAGTATCTCTTGTAATCAATAATTCCAGTCGTATTAAGCTTGAAACTCAATATAAGGTAAAGCAGGCGATTGAAAAATTAGGTTATACCCCCAACCTGGCCGCTCGGGAGCTTACCACCAGCCGGACCCATACTTTAGGATTAATATTTATGACCTCGAACCAGCAGCAGAGCCCCTATGGGTTTTCCTCTGTCTGTGAAACCTTACTTTATGATACAAGCAATGGAATTTATTCCGGTTTAAAAAGTACCGACTATACTTTATTAGTTGAACGCTTTGCCGATGCCGGAAATAATGATATACCCGAACTGGTCAAAAATAGCCGGCTGGATGGTCTTTTCCTGATTGGTGGATTATTCACCGGCCGCTTTGTAGAGACACTCAAAAAACATAATACGCCTCTCGTAATTATCGGACGCCAATATGAGGGCTACGACTCTATTTCCGTAGACACGGAAGCAGTTGGCTATATGGGCGCCAAATATCTGTTAGAGCATGGCCATAAAAAAATTGCTTTTATCAACGGACCGTTAGACGGTATGAACTCCCGGCAGAAATCAAAAGGAATCCAGCGAGCCCTGAATGAATTACAGTTAGATCCATCTGTCATCGAGACTGTCCATACAGGCTATTCCGGACAGAACGGTTACGAAGGGCTGAAGCAATTGTGGGATAAAGGATATCGCCCCGATGCCGTTTTCGGAGCAAGTGATGGTATCACCTCGGGCATACTTCGTTTCCTCTATGATCATGCACTCCGGATTCCTGATGATATATCCGTACTTGGCTATGAGGATTCCATTTTATCAGAATATGCCTCTCCTGCTTTGACCGTAATTGATGCGCACAAAGAAATTATGGGCAAGGAAGCCTGCTCCGTCTTAATCAACAGAATCAAAAAGCCCAGGTCAAAAGTCGTTAATTTAAACATCGCACCATCTTTAATTGTCCGTAACTCAGTCATTTGCAGATAACCTGAGCGTTATCTGCAAGACCTTATATATATCTGATTATGACAGTAACTGAATTTAATTATTTTTTGGAACGTTCCACATCGTTCACAAATTATTGAGACTTAAAACGAAAGGAAACTATTTAATGAATTTACAAAATTTTCACTACGATGTCGCTGTTGTCGGTGGGGGACCCTCCGGACTTGCTGCTGCGCTTTCTGCTGCAAGACATGGGGCAAAGGTTATTATCTTAGAGCGCAATGGTTATTTGGGAGGTAATGCGGTAACCGGATTACCTTTCCTCGGTTTTCTTGATAAACAGGGGCGCCAGGTAGTCGGTGGTATCGCTCAGGAAATGATTGATTCTCTAATCGAAATCGGAAGGTGTGCGGGTCACAATCGCTGCCCCTTACATAATTCGGTAACTGTATTAGATCCTGAGTATTTTAAAATTATAGCTATGGATAAATGTCGGGAGGCCGGTATAGACATTCTTTTTCACTGTGAATTAGTTGATGTCAATGTCGTCAACCGACAGATGACGCAGGTATCTGTCATGGGAAAAGGAATGCGAATCGATATTACCGCTTCTGTCTTTATTGATGCTACCGGCGATGGAGATGCTGCTTTTTTAGCTGGCTGCAGCTTTGAAAAGGGGCAGAAGGAGACTGGGCTGATGCAGCCTCCAACATTAATGTTTTCCTTATGCGGCTATAATGAAGAAGAATTTTTCCACTACCTTGAGCAGCATCCGGAGGATCTGCAGCCTGCCGAATCCATGCAGGTATCTCAGGGCTATGACGTCCCCTATTTCAGAAGTCACCGCAGTTATGTTTTTCTTGGTTTACGCAACCGCCTTAAGGTTCTCAATGAAGAAGGATGCAATCCGTTGAACCGGGATACCTTAATTTACATCAATTCCATGAATCTAGGGCAGATCTATGTCAACACTACCCGTATCTATCGTTGTGATGGTTCGGATCCTCACGATCTGACGCGTGGTGAAATTGAGGGGATGAAGCAGATTACTCAATTGGTAGAGCTTCTCAAGGATAAAATTCCAGGATTTCAGAACTGTTATATTTCTTCCATCAATCCCAGTCTCGGAATCCGGGAGACCAGGCGCTTCTCCGGTAAAAAACGTCTGGCCATTGATGATGTCGTAAGAGGACACATCCCTGAGGATACCATAGCCCTGGGCTCCTACAAAGTTGATATTCACAGCAGTGTGAATGATTCCACGATATTACGGGATCTGGAAGGGCCCTATGGAATTCCTCTGGGCTGTCTGATCAGTGATGAGATTGACGGCCTTCTTCTCAGCGGCCGCTGTATTTCCATGGACGCCCCATCCTTAGGAAGTGTACGCATTATGCCTACCTGTATGGCTCTTGGTGAAGCTGCCGGTGTGTGCGCTTCCCTTTCCGTGGATCAGGGCATATTACCGGCCCAGGTACCCGTCGATGACGTCGTTGCTTTATTAAAGGAGGATCAGGCTATTTTATCCATATAACTTAATTTCTGAAAGGAGAAGGTCTAAAAATGGCAATACCAAAAACAATGAAAGCACTCGTTGCTTACAGTAAAGACGATTATAAGCTTGAAAGGGAGTACTCTGTTCCTGCTTGCGGCCCGGATGATATCATCATAAAGACGGAAGCATGTGGTATATGCGCCGGTGATTTAAAATGTTATCACGGTGCTGCAATGTTCTGGGGGGATAAATCACAGCCGGAATGGGTTAAACCTCCATTTATTCCAGGACATGAGTTTCTTGGGCGTGTGGTTGAAACAGGGGCTAACGTAACAGAATATAAATATGGTGACCGTATTACTGCCGATCAGATTGTACCTTGTGGAAAATGCAGGTTCTGCAGGAATGGTCATTACTGGATGTGTCAGCCTCACAATACATTTGGCTTTCAGTCCGACAATAACGGAGGAATGGCTGAATATGTACGATATCCCAAAACTGCAGTAATCTCCCGGGTTCCGGAAGACATGCCGTTGGAGAAAGCCTTGTTAATTGAGCCTTACGGCTGTTCTAAGCATGCAGTCGACCGGTCACAAATCCAATGTGATGATGTGGTTGTTATTTCCGGAGCAGGGACTTTAGGATTGGGGATGGTTACGTATGCCCGAATGAAGAACCCGGACAAATTGATCGTTCTCGATATGAAAAATGACCGCCTGGAAAAGGCTAAAGAGTTCGGTGCGGATATTGTGATGAATCCCGGAAAAGAAGATGTAGTGCAAAAAATCCTTGATTTAACTGATGGATATGGCTGTGATATATATATTGAGGCAACGGGCCACCCATCCAGCGTTAAGCAGGGGTTGAGTATGGTTCGAAAGTTAGGTCGTTTCGTTGAGTTCAGTGTATTCGGAGAAGAGACAAAAGTCGACTGGTCAATTATTGGCGATCGTAAGGAATTGGATGTGCTTGGTTCGCATCTCAGTCCCTATTGCTTCCCGTTTGTCATTGAAAATATTGCAAATGAAAGCTTGAAAACTGACGGAGTCGTTACACATATGTTCGATCTTGAGCAATGGGAAGAAGCTTTTGATCTTGCTTCGGGGAAGAAAGGGGATTTAAAAGTAGCGTTTAAATTCTAATTTTATGCCGTCAGCCAATTTCTCTGCTGACGGCATTTACTTATTACTCACTTATAATGAGAACTTATTTGGATTAAGCAGTCTGATCTTATCTACAACAAAAGCAATCATATCTTCCTTTGCTGCTTCTAACAGACCAATCCCATTATCCTTCACATTACCATTAACAATTGTATTCTCAAAACTCCTATACATGGCTCGGAAATATTCGGTAGCAATGTTAAACTTACTCATTCCGAGATTAACAGCTTCCCGAATCTGCTCTTCGGGGATGTCAGAGCAGCCATGTAATACCAATGGAACAGAAACTGCCGCGCGAAGCTCTGCGATTCTCTGAAAGTCCAGATTCGGTGTTTTTACGTAAGGACCATGGGCATTTCCAACGGCAACCGCCAGTGCATCACACCCTGTTTTTTCTACGAATCCAACAGCCTGATCCACATTGGTATACCGTGAAGCATCGATAATGTCATCCAGGTTTTCACCACTTCCCACATGACCAAGCTCCGCTTCCACATCCACCCCAAATACCCTGGCGACCTTGGCAACTGCCTTTGTCAAGGCAACGTTCTCATCATATGGCAGGGAAGAACCGTCCACCATCACGGACGGAAAACCATCCCTGATTCCACTGACCGCGATATCAAAACTATTCGAGTGATCGAGGTGTACACCGATAGGAACACTCACCTTATGCGCCATATCACATGCTGTATATGAAATATACTTTAGTGCCATATAATCGCTAAAGCCGGGATAAAACTGCACGATAAGCGGCACCTTTTCCTGCTCTGCAGCAAGAATCGCATATTTAATTGTTTCCACATTTATCGTGTTGATTGCCGCAACTCCGTATTTATGCTCTGTTGCGTGTTTCAGAATATCTTTTACTTTTACCAGTGCCATTTTTTTCCTCTCTCTCTACAGTCCCAGATGAGTGATTTTATTATCAATACTTGAAATTTCCTCATCCGTCAGCATCCACTCATAGGTTTCCAAATTCTCCAGAGCATGTGTCCGACTTCTGACACCCACAAGTGCCGTCCCTACATACTCTCTTTGAGCACTCCAGTTCAGTGCAACCTGTGCGACCGGCTTTCCATGTGCTTCTGCAATTACATCCATTACCTGCAGAAGTTCCATAATCTTTGAAAACTTAGGCTCCCGGAAAGTATCATAAAATGTCATTCGAATATCATCCGGTGCAAAATCCGGTGTTTTCCGATATTTTCCTGATAGAATTCCGGCTCCCATAGAACCATAGGTCATAGAATCGATGCCACTTTCTTTTCCCCATATCATCAAATCAACATACGTTCTGTCAACCATGGAAAATGGTGGCTGCTGCACATCTATCTGTCCATATTTTTCCGCCTCTTCTATCTGCTCCTTTGTAAAATTGGATACGCCGATATATCGGATAAATCTGCGTTCTTTTAACTGCATCAGAGCAGCCATCGTTTCTGCAATTGGCGTATGGACATCCGGCCAGTGTATGAAATAAAAATCAAGATAATCTGTCCTCAAATTCATAAGAGAAGATTCAATCTCACGCATGATATTTTTATAGCCGGCATTTCTGGAATATTCATGCGTATTGATGTCCGGTACTAATCCGCATTTGCTTGACAGTAAAATTTTCGAACGGTCCAGCCCTTTGATGGCTTCTCCTACAATTTTTTCGGATGTACCATTGCCATAGCATGGTGCTGTATCAATCAGATTCACACCATGTTCAAGCATTACCTGCATTGCTTCGATTGCATCGCTTATGTTGAATTTGCCGTAGTTATCTGCACCCAGTGCCCATGTACCAACCCCCACGCAGGAAACATCTGCATCTGCTCTGCTAAAATGTTTATATCTCATTCTCTATCTCCCCTCTCATCATTCCATTACAACAACTGCCTGCTCTTCTTCTGTAAGCCGATAACTGACCATATCATTATGAAATGTCCGCCCAGGCAGCATGCAGACCACATGAACCTCTCCTTCCGAAACCGGATACTGGGTTCCATGTACAATCAGCGGATTCAATTTGATAAAGGTTCCCGCCGGCACATAAAAGGCTTCCAAATCCTCCGCAGAAAACGGCTGATTGGGAATCCCCGCAAAAATAACGACATCTCCATCCAGCGGCAGAAGTCCCTCACATGTGGAAGTATGTGCCTCCAGAAAATCCACAATATTTTTCTCCTTTTTATGGACATCACACACAGAAATGGTCGGTAATGTACCGTCAGAAAAATCAAGTGAAATTAAATCAGCAAAAAATCCTGAGCTAAAAATTGACTTTTTCTTCATTGCCTCATTATCCAACAGATTCATGAAAGAGCCGTACTTAGCAAATGCTTCCTCTGATAAGGTGTTGACTGTAATAGTTCTCATAATCGTGTTTCTCCTTTCTGGTCTACAGACTGTAAATTCCCTGTTCATGGGCATTGTCAAACACAAGATTCAGATAACGTGCCACCTCTCTCAATACCAGCAGATAATTTCCGTACGTACAGCCCAGATGATGGATGTATGGGCCAAACATCAGCTTTTCTTCCCAACGTTTCCAGTCATCCACTTCCATCCAGACATAGGTACCATTTGTATCTGGTCCTGTTGTTGTTTTTCCTTCTCCGGCGAATAAATAATATTTTCCATCCAGATCATCGAACCGGCAAACTGTGAGCTTACCCTGCCTTAGTAAAAAACGTTCCTGCCCGTCTACCATGCGTGCTTTTGAATCTTCGTCCTTCAAAGAGTATGGAAACGGTCCGCAATGCCATAATAATTCCGCATTGTTATTTTCCGGATGACGGATTGTCAGATCGGCAAGAAATTCAGACTCCTCAAACAGATTACAGGCTCGTAAAATTGCAAGAGAGATGGCACCGTTCACATCAGTTTCACAGGAAATGGGCAGACCCACATCTGCTAATTCACCTAAGATGGTACATGGACATAAACCAACCAACTCCGGAAATGCCGACCAGCATTCGAACGCTGCTGCTGAGCATCCTTTCTCCAATATGATTTCTTCAACGGCCACCTTTAATGCGGCTACCTTTTTTATCTGCTCCTCCGGCATCCCTGACACATCCATACGACCACATAAATTCTTGTGATAATCAATGTATTCCGGTTCGTTCTCAGCCATTACCCTTTCCATTCTCTTTGCAATCGAAACCGGGGAAACCGGAACGGTCGTAATACCAAAGCGTTTTAAGAGTGCCGCTTCATTTGTCATAACACTCATAAAGGGCTCAGGACGCTCACCGATTTTTGCGATACGGAGGCCTTTTAAGCTCTTTAGTACCATCGCTGTCCGAATAAAGTTTTCATATCCATCAGCAAACTCCCGGCTGTGCGTTTCACAATTGTATATGTAGCTGTATTTTATGCCGTAACGCGCCAGAACCTTGGTCGCAGCAAACATTCCACATTGTGTGTCTCTCCCTCTGGAAATGTCGCTGTTTGGCCTTTCATCACGATTTCCCCAAATCAGGGTTGGCAGCATAAATGCTTTTGCTATTTCTGCAACAACCGTTTCTTCTCCAAAATCACAAAATGGGATAAAAAGTGCGTTAATCCCTGCCTTTTTAAATTTTTCAATCACTTTTTTTGCATGCCGAATATCATAGACAATACCGTTGTCACACAGATCATCAATGTCTACAATTTCCACACGGTTACTTTTGATGTCCCGGATTACATCCATAAAGGCTTCTTTTTGTCTTTTCGCTTCTTCCATGCTTAAGAAGCTTCTTTTTGTAGGTGCAACTCCCAATACCAGTTTTTCATTATACATGTTCTATCCTTCTTTCATATTTTTTAACCCGTTTGTCCAGCTCCGCTGAATCAATCCTGCCTGTCTTCATGAAGGAAATCGTCGTCTCGTAATCAGGAATCCCGGCTCTTCCTCCAATTCTCGTACATTTGATTGCAGATACAGCACTGGCAAACTGTGTCGTTTCCTTCGCTGAAAGACCTTTTAACAAACCAACTGCAAACGCTCCGTGAAAGACATCACCCGCCCCCAGAGTATCCTTTACCTCCACACGATAAGCAGGCAATTCAAAGTAGCCATTTATGTCACAACCGCGCGCTCCCTTTTCTCCGAACGTAAAAACAACGATTTCCGGTCCTCTTTTAAAAATACTCTTTATGTTGTCTTCATAAGCTTTCTGTTTCTTGAAAAGCTCGTTATAGACGAATTCCGAACCGACAAAGATATCTGTCATTGGTATGAAGTTTTCCAGACTCTCCGTGTAGGAATCCGCATCCATAAGCACCTTAACACCCGCTTCCCTTGCGGCCTTTACTGCTTTTTTGGTTATTTCATCCACAGTCGCAATAAAAAGATATTTCGCATTCGTCAGGCATATCCCGTCCAATTCATCCATTGAAAGACTTTCTGCATTTCCGGGGCGATACAATATCGATCGGCCCATTGTATGTTTATCACTAACCACAACAGAAAATCCTGTCGTTGACTGATTGCGTAAAAATATATGGTTTGTATCAATTCCATGCTCCTGAAAATCTTTAATGCAAAGATTTCCGTATAAATCATCACCTACCGCCCCCACCATAGAGCATCTTACGCCAAGTCTTGCTGCTGCCACCATTCCGGTAGATACTTTTCCTCCCCCCTGCCAGCTCAGTTGGTTCATTCTGGCCGATGAATTGGGACCCGGATACTCATCAAGATTCACTGCCAAATCCCAGCAGGGCATATCAATTCCAATAATATCGAATTTCATCATCTTCTCCTTATTCCAGCTTTAATTCTGACACTCTCTTTTCATGATACATACCAAGCATACTTGTTAATACAACCAGAGTGGATGCTGCCACCCAAAAGGACTTCTTAAATCCAATGCTGTTCACCAGGATTCCTCCGACAGATGTGCCTATGACAGCCCCGATTCCGGTCTGCACCACTCCCAAAACCCCCTGTCCAAGAGAGAACATGCCCTTTTTCACATTTGTTGCGATATACACTGCTGCGCAATAATATACGGTCATATAAGTCGTTCCCTGCAAAATCTGTGCTAAGCCTGCGCTCAGCAGTGTTTCACCAGTAAAGATAAAAATTCTGAGAGCCATCATAAAGCAGGAAAACATCAGCACCCTGACTTCTCCAAATTTTTTTCTTACCTTCTCAATAATCAGTAAAACCGGAACTTCACTGAGTGCGGACAGGCAGCTCATGACTCCAATTTCTTTTTGTGACTGTCCCTGTTCGATTAAATAAGGTCCCATAAAGCCAGAATAAAAGCTAAGCCCGATTTGACTGATTAAAACGAAGGACAACACCAGATAAATCTCCTTGCTTATAAAAATATTATGAATGCCCATCCTGGTTTTTTGACCTGTTTTCCGGATACTCCTGCTCCTGGCAGAGTCCCGGGGTAAAAAAGCAATCAGAATCAGCAATATTGCATACCCGATACTGCTTAAAGCAAATTGCATATCCGGATATTTTTTTAAGAGATTGCCCGCTATGACTGCCATCACAGAGAATCCCAGCGTTCCTCCAAGCCGTACAATAGAAAAAGGAATTCCCAATAATTCAGCCTGATTGATAATAAGTGCATCACAAAGGGGAACGACCACCGTCATAAACACATTTACTGCCACTGCCGCTATAAAAAAAATCCGAAAACTGTTTCCCGCATAATAGATGAGCATGCTTAGTCCGCTTCCGGCAACAGCCAGTGTCAGGACGAGTTTTCTTCTTCCTGTACCATCACTGAGCCTTCCCCATAATGGCTGAACAATAATTGCAGTAATTGGTCCTATCATCAAAAGTACACCAATCTGTGCCGGTGTAATCCCATTGCCGGCATAATAAGAACTGATAAACGGGGCGTAAAAAACACTGCTTATATAGACAAATGCATTGATTAAAAACAAATGCAATTCCATCTTTTCTTATCATACCTCCTTCATGAGCGTAGCCCGATATTCTTCCGGTGTCATTCCAAATGCCTTTTTAAAAGAATGGATATAATGTGAAACATCACGATAGCCTACCTCAAAGGATACCTGCCCAATAAGCAGATTGTTATCCCTCAGAAGCACCTTCGATTTTTCAAGTCTGTACTCAATCAGATACTTTGAAAAAGAACGCCCCATCTTCTTGCTGAACAGACGGCTTAAGTACGAATAACTCATAAAGTATTTAGATTCAGCCAATTCCCGCAGACAGATATCCCGATAATAATTTCTTTTCACATATTCGACTATGTCTTTGATAACAGTGCTGCTGCACGCATTGCTTTCAGGCGTGCAACACGAATACAGAATCGTTTCCTCTATCCACGCCTCAAGGTCTGAAATCCGGTTGAATCTATACAGATCATATCGTCTTGAAAAGCTTAATCTGCTGTCATCATCCGTCTCTTCCACGGCTTCACGGGAATTGTCGCTCAAAATTTTCAACAGGTTGATGACTACCTTATATAAACTCTGCACCGAGCTGCCGTTATTAACAATTTCAGTTAAAATGTTATGAATGTACTCCATTCCTTTCGTATAATCTTTTGCAACAAGTGCTTTCGAAAGATTAGGAACCCACTGTACTTCTGACATTTCCCTTTTTTCCAATACCTTTGTGAATACATACAGCTTATTCCAACCGTCAATCAACCGCTGGTTAATGGCATAAATAGACTCATTATATGCCTTATAAAGATTCTCCCTATCGTAATACACACGACTCATTCCGGCTGTAATTCCCTGATTGCGACAGACGAATATGTAATTAATCAGTTGGTTTATCTGTGCTGAAATCTCATCGACCGTATTCGCCTCTGCTTTTGAGTCCCACAACAGAATATAAATATACTCGTTATTTATCTTACTGAAAAACCCCGTGACACCGCAAAAAGAAAGTCTTTCTTTCAGTAATTTATATATGTTTTCTACTTCTTTCCGGTTTTCCGACTGTATCAGCAAAACCCTGTATACCGCCTTCTTTTCTAAAAACTCCGGAATGATCTGCTTTTGCAGTCCCGTATCTTTTGCCAGGGATTTCATGGTTATATACTGCTTATAAATAGTATCCTCCACCTTGAGCATGAAATCCTCATTTGCTTTTGTGTCATCTTCAATTTTTGAAATCATCTTGTGCAATGGCTCTAGCAGATTATTTCTGAAAACCGGTTTGATAATATAATCCTTTACATTATATTTTAATGCCTCTCTGGCATAATCAAAACGCTCATGAGCCGTAATCAGTACCACATACATACTCGGATAATTTTCATACAAATACTTTGACAGCTCCAATCCATCCATATTTCCCATTTGAATATCCGACAGGACAAGCTGTATATTCTGATTCTCTGCCAAGGATACAATTGCTTCTTCCGCACTTTCCACATCTGCACACACATGAATGTCTAACTCACTGCTATTTATGATTTTTACGATGTTTTTTCTGGCGTATACTTCATCTTCAACAACCAACGCTTTAATCATCTCGCCACTCTTTCTCTTCCGATATTTCGTCATTGAAGCTAATATGCTTAAGCTTGATTTCAACGATTGTATTCAGATTCACTGTGCTTCTTAATTTGATTGAACAATCATTTCCATAATAATTCTTAATTCTGGCAATCACGTTTTTAAGCCCGATGCTTTCCTCCCATTTGTCCTCATCCAGAATTGTCTGACTGTCAATCTCATGTTCCAGCATGTAATTAAGCTTTTCCAGCTTCTCTGGTTCGATTCCTTTTCCGTCATCACTGACATACAAGAACAGACAGGGCTGCCGCATAACAGCACTTATACGAATATGGAGACCTGATTTATCCCCTTTTCGACAGGCATGTTTAAAAACATTTTCCAGTAGTGGCTGGAGGATAAATTTGATGATTTTTTCCTTGAGCATTGTTTCGGGCACATCATACTGTATTGCTATTTTATTCTGAAAACGTACTTTTTGAATTTCAATATACGCATTGGCAATAGCCAGTTCTTCCTTTAACGTTACCAATTTTGTACCGCGGATATTGTATTGCAGAATCATGGATAGATTGCTGGTCACATCAACCACCTCCCGGAGATCATTAATTTCTGCAATTGAGCCGATAACGTTCAGGGTATTAAATAAAAAATGTGGGTTAATCTGATAACGCAGTGCAATGGCCTGGGTATTTCTCTGATTCTTTTCATATATGATCTCCCGGTCAATGTAACGGTTCACCTGTTCCACAAGGTGATTGTAGCTGTTCATCACACTGCTGACTCGTTCGCTCACAGGTTTTTCGTAAGTGACCAGCTTTAAGGAATCTCCGGAAGAATAGGTGCGAATGTCTGCTTCAAAATGGATGAGTGGTTTCAGAATTCTGACATTGATCCAATAAAGCAGAAGCAGCACAATGGCAAAGACCACAACTAATAAAAACATAGTAATCTGATTTGATTTGTTCAAGTCCTGCAGTATCTCTCCTTCTGTCCGAAGTTGTATAATGGTCCACCCGGTTAGAATGTTCTCCTTTTTTGTAACGTAGACTTTTCTTCCATCACAGGAAACATTACTTACTTTATTGCTTTTACAGTCCTGATCCAGAATGTTTTCTATAGCTTCCTCTGTACATGTACGTGATTGCTCATACCCATCTCCATATATTGAAAGAACAGGTCTCCCCTCATAAAAAAGGTAGAAACATCCTTTTTGATTCTTCACACTCGTTTTCAGCACATTAAGCAGCGCTTTGTAGTCAATATCAATACACATCAACGCCATCTCACTATTTTCATAAGCATACATTGGGTGAATCGCCGTAATTACGGTCGTATTATCAAAAAGAGAACCCTTGTTATATTTTTCCGTATAATACGTCCCTTTAAATTCCTTAGGAATATTTGCCTCTTTCTGTGCTTCAATAAACTCCAGATATTCAGCAAAAACAGAAGGATTATTACTGTATACATTCCCATATTTTGAGATGATTGTTGCCTGCTCTATACCCGGATTCCACCCGACAATATGCTTCAATGAATTGTCCATGTACAGGGAATCTTCAAGCCTTTTCCTATAATCTGTCTCTTTACTGTCGGTCAGAAGGATATCACGGGCTGTATAATCAAAATAATGAATTTCATAGAGCGTTTGCATACTTCCGAGAAAGTTATCAAGAACCGTGTCGATATTATTACTGATATTCACCATGTTCTTCATTTCCGAATTCTTAATATCTTCCCGTTTGAAAAAATACGAAATAACACTTATCATCAATCCCATGAATATAACAATGATCAGGCCAATCAATATTTTGTTTTCTATATAGCGTTTTTTCATGATATAGATTCCCCTTGCAGATTTTCCAGCCCGATCCGAAAATCATGATTTTACTGCTCCCTGGGTCAACCCTGATATAATATGCTTCTGTGCAAAGGCATAGATTACTAAAACAGGTATCATCGAAACTAAAAAAGATGCAAAGGCCATGTTGTAATCGTTTGTATATTGCCCTGTAAAATTATACTGAAACAGCGGCAGTGTAAACATCTCCGGAGAGCGGTTTAGTAAAAGCAGCGGCATTTGAAAGTCATTCCAGACCCATAAAACATTCAAAACCATAATTGTTGCAAGTATTGGCTTGATCAGCGGCAGCACCACCTTTACATACCCTGAGAACGTCGTACATCCATCGATATAGGATGCTTCTTCCAGATCTCTGGGAACAGCTTTTACATAATTGACAATTAAAAATACGCCCTGCGACGAAGCTAAGGTTACGTGCATGATAACCAGTCCCGGTATGCTGCACAAATTCATTCTCCCCAGATACATAACAAGAGGTACCATGATGACCTGAAAAGGAACGAAAATTCCTATAAGCAGTACATAATAGATATTGCGATAATACTTGCTGCGATCCATGCTTCTCGCAATTGCATACCCACACATCGGTATCGTTATAAGGATTAATGCGACCGATGTGACGGTTACCTTGAACGAGTTCAAAAACGATAAACCTGCATTTCCTTTTTGAAAAACATTGATAAAGTTTTCAAAATTCAATCCACTTGGTAATGCAAAGAAATTCTCGGCGGACTCTGCCGGTGTTTTAAATGCAGTAATAACTGTTAAAAACAGCGGATATAAGATTACCAGCAAACCCGCCAGGAGAAAAATATAGCATACGGCTTTCATCATTACACTGCCTTTACTTTTACCCATACTACTCACCTACCTGACTTTTATTGGTTATTTTTAACGATAATGCCGCAACTGCAGCCACGATCACGAATAATACCATCGATTCCGCAATGGACCGGCTGAATTTTCCCTCCGCAACCGCATGCCGGTAAATCAACAGTCCGACCGCCTCTGTGGACTGTGCAGGTCCTCCGTTTGTCATCACCTTAATATAGTCGAATATGGTAAGTCCTGCCTTCGTCTGCGTGATAACTACTATGTTTAACGTCGGAAGAAGATATGGTAGTGTAACATTTCGAAAACGTGCCCATCTGCTTGCGCCATCCATAGTAGCCGCTTCGTACAAATCGGAAGGGATACTCTGCAGGCCTGCCAGAAACAACACCATTGGCTGTGCACAGCCTTGCCACAGATTTACAATCAAAATTCCCCAGAATGCCAGTTTCATATTTGCCAGAATGCTGCTGGATAAAGCCTTGATTCCCAATGCCTGTCCCACCAGCGGCAGTGCTCTCAGAAACAGTTCGTTCCAGATAAGTCCCACGGTCAGCATACTGATGACCGCAGGAATAAAATAAACAGATCGGAAAAATGTGGAAAAACGTTTCACATTGTTCAGCGCAAGCGCACATACCAGAGCAACAACAGTAATACCAATCACTATAGCCGCAGTATATTTGATATTAAAAAGCAAAGCCTTTCCAAAGCGGTAATCCGTTAAGACCGACGTGTAATTTTTCAGTCCTATGATAGAGTATTCTTTTGACAACCCGTTCCAGTCTGTAAAACTATAATATAACCCAATTGCCATGGTAACCAGGAAGAATACCACATAAAGAATCATGGTCGGCAGCGTAAACAGAAACATCGTACTTCGTCTCTCGGCGTTGGCTCTGCGGTTATTATCTCTATTTCCTATTCTGTTCATCTAATCACCAACTCTCTAATTCGCAGATAAAGAATCTTTGTAATCTGCTGACAGTTCCTTAAGGAATGCGTCTATACCCCCGCCAAGGAGTACACCTTGTAATTTACTTCGCTTTGTATCCTCAAAGCCGGTCGGTGTAGGAGCTGCATCAGATACAGAACCATGTGCGTCTACATAGTCAAAGAATTCTTTGAACTGCGGTACATCAAAGCTTATACCATCAACGCAGGAAGGACTCTTATCATTATCCGTATAAATCTGTGCACCTTCCTCGCTTACGCAAAATGCAAGAAACTTATCAATTGCCTCCATTTTCTTTGGGTCATCCTTCATTTTTGCATTTACACATAAGCCGGTATCCGGTGCAATGACTGCCTTCATATCTCCTGCATCATTCGGCATCATAGTCATTGCTACATTCATGTCCGGATTGCTCTTTAAAATGGCTGGTAAAGCCCAGCTCCCCTGAGGGAACATCCATGCTTTTCCTGTGGCAAACTCATTAATTCCCTGCTCATATCCGAGTGCAAGAGAGTCCTCACTCGCATAGTCCATAAGTTGCACCATCTTTTCCAGTGAAGTTTTATACTCCGGATAGGTGGTAAAATCCGCTTCACCCTTGTTCATCTTAGCGTAAATATCTTTGTGATCACCCAGATCTTTGCTCTCAATATTTCCCCAAAGCTGTGAAATCACCCACGTTTCTTTGCCAGGCAGTACAAAAGCAGTTTCCCCTTTTTCTTTAATCTTCTCTGCAATGTCAATCAATTCTTGCCATGTTGTCGGCGGTTTAAATCCTGCCTCTTCAAATTTGTCCACATTATAATACAGACCCATGAAATTCAAATTATATGGAATCATAAAAAGTCCTTTATCCGTCTTCAGAGAATCAAGATATGTACTGTTTACGGTTGAAAGATAATCCTTATCGGACAGATCCAGAAGAAGCCCCTCATTTTCGAACTGAATAAACTGTGCATTCGTTGGCCAATGGTTAAAGATATCGGGCAGATTATCACTGCTTGCTCTTGTCATGAGCACCTGATCTGCGTCCGGAACAAGATTCTGTTTTATTTTGATTCCTGGATTCTTCGCTTCAAATGCTGCAATAACCTTGTCATATGTTTCCCCTGCTTCCCTTTTGCCCTGAACAAACTCAATCTCAATCACATCTCCATTACCTGCAGCTGACTTACTTCCTGTTGTTTCGTCTCCGGCTGTATCCCCATTTGCCGTATCTTTGCTATCTGTTCCCCCACAAGCTGCTGCAGTAAAGAGCATTGTCATTGTCATGAACCCGGCGATTAGTTTTCTGGATATTTTCATAGAAACCTCCCTTATATATAATCCTATATAATTTTATTTTTATTTCTGATTTGCAGGGTGATCATTTTCATCCAAAAGAAGGAAATTATGATCTTCCAGCTCGTATTTTTCCAGTGCAGGTGTATTTGATCCTCCACGGTCAATTTTACAGATGCGGTTCACCGGGCAAGCCCATTTTACGGCATTCGTAATAATCGTCTGTATTTCCGGCTGATAATAAACAGGGAAAGTTTCATGTCCGTTTTGCAGATAGAAGATGTTCCCTTCACCTCTTCGCCATGTACATCCACTGCGAAATACCTCACCTCCCTGATACCAGGACAGGAAAATAATCTGGTCGGGATTCGGAATACCAAATGGCTCACCATATGTCTCATCGTGTGGCACCGTAAATGTTTCTTTTATTCCTTTAGTAATCGGATGATTTGGTGCCAGATTCCAAAGCCGTGCCTTTTCACCGGCCTCACGCCAGCGAAGCATGTAAGTCTCCGTCCCCATAAGCTTCTGAAACAGTTTTGATGCATGTCCGGAATGAAGAACAATAAGTCCCATACCGTCAATAACACGTTTTGCGCACCGATCGACAACCTCATCACAGACTTTATCGTGCTTTGCGTGCCCCCACCAGATCAGAACATCCGTATCATCCATTGCTTCCTGAGTCAGCACCTCTGCGTGATCGTAAAGCGTTGCAATGCGAATATTTCCAATAGCATCGTCTTTTTCAAGAAAACTTTTGAGTGCTCCATGAATACTTTCCGGATAGATGCTTTTAAGGGCCGGTTTTGTTGTCTCATGAAAATTTTCATTGTAGATTGTTACATTGATTTTTCTATCCATTATAAATTTCTCCTTATTGAAATAATAGTATCATTGCTTTTGTTTTATAGAAATCCTGTTTGATTTTACCTATCATAGGAATCTTCGAAGCATACGGCTTTACCGGTATTTCCTGATTCAAAAACGGCTTCCATCAGGGTCATAATCCGCAATACTTCTTCCATCTTAATCAGGCTTTTCTCCTTGCCTTCAATAACCTTCATGACATTCCGGTAAAAGTCCCTGACATCGCTGTCTGCAAGCGGTAAATCTTCTTTTATGATATTTTCCTCTTTGCGGGGAGCCATGGTCTTTGTCGGCCCCGCTGCCGTAAGTACCGGTATTACATCCTTCTTTCCATTTCCGCGCGCACGCACAATTGTCCCGGGAACTGCAAATTTATCGATTTTCGCTGTACCATTGGAACCACATACATACCAACGTGGCAAGGGTATGAAATTGCTGGTACCTGCCTCAACCAGAACTTTAACTCCTGACTCCATGGTAAGTTCCACAGTGAAACCGTCGTCTACCATAAGATTGGTCACATGAGTGAGCGTTGCGTAAACCTTCTTGATTTTCTGGTCAGGAAACATCTGCACCACCTGATCAAACAGATGGACACCCCAGTCGAGTACCATTCCTCCACCGTGCTCCTTGAACTGGCGCCACTGATCCGCAGGAATACCTATAGAACCATGCACACGCGATTCAATACGGAAGATATCCCCAAGTTTATCCGTCTGAATCAAATCCCGCACCATCAGGTAGTCCTGATCCCAACGACGATTTTGATGAATAGTCAAAAACCTTCCGGTCCTTTTGGCAGCCTCCATCATATCTCTTACTTCCTCGCCTGACATAGCTGCCGGCTTCTCACATACAACATTTTTACCTGCTTCCAGTGCCCGAATGCTGAACGGTTTGTGTAGATCGTTCGGAGTTGCTACGACTACAATGTCAACACATTCATCTGCCAGAAGCTCTTCCATGCTTTGATAAGCCACGAGTCCTTTATTTTTGGCATCTTCCTGCTGTTTTTTATCAATGTCGTAGACACCTGTAACTGACAGGTCATCAATAGTTTTAATCAGATCATAATGCCAGTGACCCATACCGCCGAAACCAATCATTGCTAAATTATGCCGCATATACAACCTCCTCCTGCATTTATTTTAAATAACAATCTTGGAACCTGTTTCAACTGCTTCCAGTGTCTTATCAACCAGCCGTGCATTCACAACTCCGTCTGCTAAGGTTGCCGCAAGGCCATCCCCTGTTCCGTTAATGATATCTGCAAAGCTCTGTAACTGATCACTGAAGCATCTCTCCGGTATCGGTACAGTCCTAAAGCAATGGCCATCACGCATCGGGCGATTTCCTATATTAATTTCAAGAGTATCCCCCGTCTCATCTTCCAGGTTGTAACGAAGTGCTCCTTTTTCACCGTATACTTCCACTCTCTGATAATTTCCACGCCCATAGGCAAAACGTGTAATGTTCAAAGCGGTGGCTATTTTATCTTCCAGCTGCCCTGCGATGGTGATATAATCATCTACCGTAACATCCCCCATACCACTTTCATCAATTTTCGGACGCTGTTTAATAAAGGTATCTGCATCCGCATGAAAATATACGAATTCTTTTCCGGTGATAAAGCGTACCAGATCCATCAGATGACATCCCAAATCCCCTAAAGCTCCTGAACCCGTATGTTCTTTTATAAACCTCCATACAAGAGGTGTCATCTCTCCATCTTTTGATGCACCGTTTAGTCCCCATGACTGCAGATATTCTCCATTTATATGGTAGATAGTTCCTAACTGGCCACTCTGAACGATTTCTCTTGCATAGCGTGCTGCACTTTTAAAGCGATAAGAAAAGTTCACCATATGTGGAATCTTTTTTTCTTCTGCCAAATCAAGCAGCCTTTGAACCTCAACCTCTGAGTTACAAACCGGTTTTTCCACCGCAAACGGAATTCCACGTTTGATTGCGGCCATTGTCACTTCATAATGAATATCATTTGGTGTGGCTACTGTAATTGCATCCACCAGACCGGAATCCATCATTTCTGTGTAGCTCTCGAACCAGTTTTTCTCCTCCACTCCGTAGAGCTTTCCTTTTTCCTCCATTCTCTCGGGAAGAATATCGCAAATCGCCGCCAGGCTCAAATCCCTGCTTGCGTTGATACCCTTCATATGTACGTTGGCAATGCCCCCGCACCCTACAACACCTACTCTGATTACTTTTGCTGCCATACGTAAAATCCCTCCTTCATTTTTCGCCCGACCTTTACGTCTTATAGTTGTTTTTTTTAATAACAAGGCTTTTTCAATACATCTTGTATGGAATAATTACATTATATCAAAAGATTTTTTTCACTCGTATGATTTTTTTGACCACGTATATGTAATTTTTTTTACCTGTTTCATGCATGTTGTCGATTTTTCAGACAACAAAAAAGCTGTGCACAGCTGATTTAAATCAAACCGCTGCGCCAGCTCCTTCATGTAAATGTAGCTTTCGTTTTATATGTTTTAGTTTATAGGTGAAAAAATATATCTTTCTTTTTGCCCATTCGTCATAACCGTATAGAGCACTGAATCATCTTCCCTCTCTTCTCTCTCATACGTGGAGGCTTTGCTTATCCGTCCTTTCAGATACGTATCAAGATTATCAGTCTCAATGTCTTCAATTTCCGAATCCGGACGCCCGTTGCAAAGATCATAGACTTCGTGAATCAACTCATATTTCATATAAATTTACCTCCTTCAGTTTGCTTTTTTCTTCATTATAATGCAATATATCTGATATGTCACGAAAAACATAAATAATCTTTATATTGTCAGACCTCTTTAAACATCTTAGGACCACCTGGGAAGCAAAAAAGCTATAAGCGCAATTGATTTCCTGGTTGATGAGAAAAAAGTGGGAGAAAAGATTGCCATTATTGGTGGTGGTCTTACCGGATGTGAAATAGCCTATGAACTTGTACTTCAGGGAAAGAAACCATATATCGTTGAAATGCTGGATGATATTGTTAAAGTAATGGGCGTAAGCGCAGCAAACTCTAATATGCTGAGAGAATTAATCAGATATCATAAAATACCGGTTTATTTAGAAAGCAGCTTAGTTGAAATCGCTGATAAAAGTATTATAATCAAAACTGCAGAGGGAACCAAAACAATCGAAGCAGATAGTGTGATTACTTCCATAGGTTATAATCCAGATGTCAGCTTAGTTAGTGAAGATAACGAACATATTCATATAATTGAGGATGCAAAAAGGTTGGAAATCTGAAGACCACAATTTGGGGAGCAGATGACCTTGTAATTACTATGTAGGCAGATATCAAGATCAATATGTACAATAGCCGGATGACTTTTATTTTTGAAAGCACCCGGCTATTGTACAGCCTCCTTTTATTCCCTGCGTTAAGCCCACTCCTTCACACTCTTCTTAAGCCAGTCGTCCACTGTTCAAACTCTTCCCCTGTTTTGGCTGACTTTTCCTTTATCTCAATTTTCTTGAAATCATCCATCTTGTTTACCTTCACTTTCTTGTATTGAATCCGCGCAAATACTGTTCCGGCCAGGGGTATTCGATGTTCAAATCGCGTGCCGTATGAAGCACCCAATATGGATTGCGCAGAAGTTCTCGCCCAAGTGCAACGAGGTCTGCACGGCCTTCACCCAGTATTTCCTCTGCCTGATGAGGTTCTGTAATCAGCCCGACTGTAACTGTCGGAATTCCGGTGGCTCGTTTCAGCTCCTCCGCAATCTTCACCTGATAACCGGGATAAATCGCAGCCGGAGGTGTAGGCACTACTCCACCTGTACTGACGTCCAGCACATCAATATACGGCTTCACCAATTCAACAATTCTGATCATTTCCTCGGGATGTATGCCCTCCTGCTCATAATCTTCGGCTGATACACGCAGCAAAACCGGTTTTCCCTCCGGCCAGACCTGGCGCACCGCCTGCAGCACCTCAATCAAAATACGACATCTGTTTTCCGTTGTTCCACCATAACTGTCTGTACGGTAATTTGTCAACGGTGATAAGAATTCACTGAGCAGATAGCCATGCGCTCCATGAATCTCAAGCGCATCAAATCCTATTTCGGATGCCCGCTTTGCAGCACTTCCAAATGCATTGACAACGGCATGAATATCGTCTTCCGTCATTTCTTTCGGCATCGGAGAATTCTGATCAAATGGAATAGCACTGGGCGCATAAATTGTTTCTTCCTGTGCCTCGCACTTACGTCCTGCATGATTGAGCTGAATTGCTACTTTTGCGCCCTGTTTCTGGCAGGCAGTAACAATCGGGGCAATTGCCTTTGCCTGATTCTCATTCCATAGACCGAGACAATGGTCGGAAATACGGCCGCACGGCAGCACACCGGTTGCCTCCAGGATAATCAATCCAACCTGCCCTACCGCACGTGAAGTGTAATGTGTAAAGTGGAACTCTGTCGGCATGCCATCGTTTCCTGCACTGTACATGCACATGGGAGGCATAACGATTCTATTGCGCATCGTCGTATCTTTTACCGTAAATGGTTTAAATAAATACATCTAATCTTCACCCTTCCTTTCTTCTCACTTTATCCTAATAGTGTTCTGATAAATACTATACCATAACGGATTCCAGTTTTAAAGCGCTTCGGGCTCAGATAAATAGCGGATAAATAGACTACAGTTTAAGTCCTTGTTAGTTTTCTCATCCAGTGTCCATAGTTCGTCTTGATAAAAACAGGTACACACTTAAAAACCTGATCTGCATTCAGACAGGCAAGAACCACAACCGGAGCTGCTTTTTTTACAAATGCCATGTACCATGAGAGGGGCAGGACGATAACCCAGATACTGATAATATTCATCACCAATATAAAAGCAGGGCTTCCGCCACCTTTTATTATCCCCTCGCTGGTGGGCATCTGATAGCCCATCCCTATATAGACGGCACTCATAAGAATCAAAAATTGATTTGCCATATCCTTTGTCTCCGGGCTGAGATTATAGTACTTCAGCACCGGTACTCGGATAAGATACAAAATAAGCGCCCCGGCGAAAGCCGTAATTAAAAATACGATTTGCAGCTTTTTAGATGTTTCCTTAACGGCTTCGGAATTTCCTTCGCCGATTGCCTTGCCAACCATGACCCCACCTGCCAGCGCACTGCCGGTAACCGCCGCCTTGACGAGTAAAAACAAATTGGAAGAAACTGCATTCGCACTCCGGGCTGTACTGCTCATATTACCCAAAATCACCGTCTGCAAAGCAGTGCTGATTCCCCAGACAAGTGCCATGATAAAAAGAGGCAGCAGAACCTTTAGATAGTCCTTAAAAAGCCCCGGGGTAACAGAACGTAATTTCTTTACCCAGGTTACATCTGTTTTTTTTAATGTATAGATAACCACAAGTGCACATTCCACCACCCGGGCCATCAATGTGGCAAGTGCAGCTCCTTCAATCCCCAGCACAGGAAAACCAAACTTTCCATATATCAGCAGATAATTAAAAAATCCGTTGATGCAAAGAGCTGCCACCGAGGTACATAGACCGATTTTTACCATCTCGCGGCTTCTTAAGAAGCCCAGTAAAATCGTGGATACCATGAAAAAGCCATAAGATATTCGTATAATTGCGAGATACCTTTCAGCTTCTTTTAAAATAACCTCATCTTTGGTAAACAGAGCCAGGATGGACCTGTCAAATAAACTGACAATCGCAAAACAAATAACACAGACCACCGCCCCCACTGTCAATGCACACTTGGCGATATCATAGTTTTGCTTTTCCTTTTTCTCTCCCCAATACTGGCTGCCAATCATTACAGCCGCCTCAGCAAGTGCTGTAAGCACCTGCTGATAAACAAATTGTATTTGGTTGACGACTGATGCTCCGGCCATAGCCTGTTCACTATACCCGGCCAACATCACATTATCCAGTAAATTTACACTGAGGACGATTATATTTTGCAGCACGATAAAAACGCTTAGTTTTAGAAATGTCTTATAGAATCTCATACTGCACCTGTAAAAGCATGATGAAAGACTTTCATATGACGTTTTACATTTTCATAAGTGCCTTCAATCATTGCCTTGTCTAAATCAAAGTAATTATAACTGTCATTATCGGTAAAATACCGGCGGGCATACTCCGTCAGGCTGTTAAAACTGGCCGTGGCAATATTTATTTTTCGGATCCCCAGAGAAATCGCTTTTTGGAAATCCTCATCCGTGATGCCGCTTCCCCCATGCAGCACCAGAGGAATATCAACTGCTTTGTTAATTGCCTTTAACACCTCAAACTGGAGCCTGGGTGCGGCCGGATAATTACCATGTGCATTGCCTATGGCGATGGCCAGGGCATCAATACCGGTTTGCTCCGCAAAGACCCTTGCATCATCAGGATCGGTACACTTAATGCCATGATTGCTGCTCCCGTCCTCGCTGCCGCCGACCAGCCCCAGTTCGGCTTCAACCGTCGCTCCAAACGTCCTGGCAAGCCGGACCACTTCCTGTGTTTTGGATATATTATCCTCAAACGGTCTGGTGGAAGCATCCAGCATTACCGAGGTAAATCCCATATTTAAAGCTGCTTTTACTGTTTCTATGGTCAGTCCATGATCCAGGTGGACAGCGATATCAACCTTGGCCTTTTGGGCCGCACTCACCATCATCGGCCCAACAAATGCAAGGGGGGAATTCTTAAGCCTTACCTCCGCTATCTGTAAAATTATCGGAGTCTGAAGTTCTTCCGCCGCCTGTACTGCCCCCATAATCATCTCCATATTTCCGACACTGAAGGCGCCTATGCCAACCCCCTTTGTCTCAGCCTGTTCCAACAATTTCTTCATTTTTACCAGTGCCATGTACAACCCCCCCTACTGGCCATTTTTCACTTATGTAAAGCATTTAGATCGTTCCATCCCAGGTAGAAGTTTTTTCTTTTTTCCCTTCTTCTTCATCGAACCAGGTTGTCGTTACCACTTTTGTCTCGGTATAGAAGCGATAGCCGTCTTTGCCCAGGCAATGCAAATCACCAAAGAAGGAATTCTTATGACCGGAGAAGGGATACATTCCTACCGGCACCGGAATACCGACATTGATTCCAACCATACCTCCGTCCGTATGTCTTACAAATTCACGTGAATAGTAACCACTCTGCGTATAGATTACGGAACCGTTTGCGAATTCATTACGATTCATCAGTTCTAAACCTTCCTCAAAGTTTTTAACCCTTTTGATACAAAGAACCGGTCCAAAGATTTCTTTATCACCGATACTCATCTCCGGAGTCACCTTGTCAAAGATAGTTGGTCCCAGATAAAAACCCTTTTCAAAGCCTTCGACCGTAACCTCACGGCCATCCAATATCAGTTCGGCGCCTTCATCAATTCCTTTCTGAATCCAATTAAGAATGGATTCCTTGTGCCCTGCATTGATTACCGGACCCAGCTGCGTGGACTTATCATATGCCGGACCAACCTTCAGATTAGAGGCCAGTTCTTTTATCTTAGCTACTAATTTATCAGCAATACTTTCCTGTACAACAACTACCGGCAAAGCCATACATCTTTGTCCGCCACAGCCAAAGGCTGAATTGATGATTCCGGCAGCGGTTCTCTCAATGTGGGCATCCTCAAGCACCAGTGCATGATTCTTAGCTTCGCAAAGAGCCTGTACTCTCTTGCCGTTGCTTGCTCCCATCTGGTAGATATGCTTTCCTACAGATGTTGAACCGACAAAAGAAATACCCCTGATATCCGGATGACTTAAGAAAATTTCTGATTCCTTTCTTGAACACGTTACGATATTCAGGACACCGTCCGGCAAACCTGCTTCTTTGTATAATTGGGCAAAGCGCAGTGCACTTTGAGGATCAAAAGTAGCTGCCTTAATTACAATCGTATTTCCACAGGCAATACACATCGGGGTCATCCAGCCCATGGGAATCATCGCCGGAAAATTATAAGGAACGATACCGGCAAATACACCTAATGGTTCCCGGTAAAGGACAGTATCATAACCCTTAGAGGCATCCATGGTACTCTCACCCATCATTAAAGAGGGTGCGGCAATCGCCTGCTCAGTTCCTTCTTTCGCCTTTAAAACATCGCCCATTGCCTCAGCCCAGTTTTTTCCGTTCTCTCTCGCTACCAGTTCGGTCAGCTCGTCCATGTGCTCAATAATCAAATCTCTCAGTTTATAAAGAATCTGGACCCTTTTGACTACCGGAGTTGATGACCATCCCGGATAGGCCGCCTTAGCCGCATCAATAGCTGCCTCTACTTCCTCTACTGTACAGCAGGGAACTTTAGCGATTACTTCACCGGTACTGGGGTTAAATGCGTCTGTGTACTTCTCCGTCTTAGACATAACATATTCCCCATTAATAAATGGGGATAAGGTTTTCACTTCTGCCATTTCTACTTCCTCACTTTCTTATTTTATTTTTGATAATATTTTGGAGTTTTTTTGTTGTGATATTATCATCTGTTGATTATTTTATGGTTTTATTTTATAACCTTTTTTCTAAAAATGCAATCAATATTTGAAAAAAGATTCACAATTCGATTCTCCCCGACGAGACATAAGCCAAAACACAGCCCATGATAACTGCATTTTGGCTTATTCATATTGTTCGAAAGAAATTGCAGACTTAAATCCCAAATTCCTTAAATAATTGCTCTTGATATCCTTTGTCTGAAACGGCTCTTATAATATCGTCTGTTCTTCCTGCCGCTGCCAGCTTCTTAATTAATTCATTTACTCTCGTTCTGCCTTCTTCTCTACCTTCTTTTCTACCTTCTTCTCGTCCTCTTTCTATTCCTTCTTCCAATCCCTCTTCCATTGCCTCTTCTCTTAAAGCCTGCATAACCTTTTCTTCGTTATATTCATAAATGCTCATCTTCTTCGCCTCCGCTCTGTTCCTTCTTAAAAAATCTTCCAGAATCCCTTCAGCAATACACTCTGTAATCGCCTTCTCCACCGCATCCGCAATGGGCATTGATTTTTGATAGCTCCTGATTCTGCTCACATATTCTGCATAATCACATAACGTCTTACTTCTTTTCATCAATTCTACGTTGTGACCTTTATTGATATTCAGCATAAGAGCCTTTAGCTCCAGGGATGGCTCACCCTCCGGTATCTGGAATGCGTCCGAAAGCTTTAATTCCTGACGCTCCGGCTGTAGTTCCTCTCCATTATAAAAGACGATGAACCGGGGTGTTGGGAGGGCTATTAGCTTTGAGCCATACAGGTTTGCATCCCTTGTCAGGTTTGAATACAAATCCGCTATGTAAAACAAATTACGCAGCGGCAGATTCGGATTGTAAGTGGACTGATGTTCATACATGGTGAGCCTGGAATCAATCAGGAACGATATGTCATTACGCATAGATAAGTATATGGCATTTTCCAGTGTATTGATTTCTTACAGTTCCGGGTCTGTATACGTGGTTTCGTTGAATGCATTATAAAGTTCCAGCAATTCTCTTTTACTGCTGAAAATCATTCTGAAAATCCGGTCTTTATACATGGGGTTCACAGATACACGAACAGTGTTACTCTTTTGTGCCATAGATATGCCTCCTTAGAAATGGAGCAGGAGATTCCCCTTGTCATGTACACTGTCCTGGAAATCTCTCTGCTGAATGATGGGTGATGGGTGATAGTTAAGCATTGAGATTTCTTAATAAATACCGGTTTTTAGAAATGATATCAGATGCGAGTACACGCACAGAGAATGTTAGAAATATAATGCTTTTTTTCATTCTAACACAGACCGTCTATTGATTTCAACTTCTAATTCTTATAATTTCTTTCCCTTTTCTCTAAAAATGCAATCCATATTTGCAAAAAATGTTCACAAAATCCTATTTTTATATTAAGATGATACCAGGGCCAAAAGGTCTTGCGTTTCATGCTTGCATGAAAAAGCATGACTTTGGGATCCTCACATCATAAGCAGGGAGGCAAATATGCGAACAGAAAGAATCGACCAGGTCGAAGAATATATACTTACAAATAAAACTGTAACAATTGATAAATTATGTGAAGCTTTTAATGTTTCAAAAAATACGATTCGGCGGGATATCGGACAACTTTTAGACCGGGGCAGAATTAAGAAGGTCTATGGCGGGGTAACTGCACTTTCTGATTCATCCCTCATACCTCTGACCCCCTATAGTCTGCGAAATACCACTTTTGAAAGCGAAAAGGACTTGATTTGCAGGCAGGCCGCCAGCTTCATCGAGGACGATGACCTTATCTATATAGATACCGGCACCACAAGCCAAAACATGATCGACTATCTGGGGAATAAAAAATGTACTATCATCACTAATTCACTCCAGGTTGCCATCAAAGCGGTTAATTATCCGAATATTACGCTCATCTCTTTATCCGGGAAATTAAAACGCGAAACGCTTTCCTTTGTCGGCAGCACCGTAGAGGAAGCGCTGAAAACTTATAACATTGGCAAAGCTTTTTTATGCTGCACCGGGGTTACTATTAAAAATGGCCTGACAAACGCTTCCATGGATGAGTATCAAATTAAGAAAATTGTAGTAGAAAACAGTCAATGCCGCTACCTGTTGGCGGATCATACCAAATTCGGGAAATTTTCATTGATGACCTATAGTCCGTTATCCGACATTGAACATGTGATTACCGATCAGAAGCCATCAACAGATTACATGAATTTCTTCATTACGCACGACATTAACTTACACATTACCGGAGAATGAGGATTTTTTCAAAAACAGTGGAGCCCTCTAAGCCCCACTGTAAATTCAACGGTCCATTCGCTGTTCTGCGGATATCATCTTCTTATATGGTTTATGCGGCTCTCTCTGATACCAGTATGCCACTGAAGAAATATCTTCACCTAACGGCCTGTATCCTTCCCTATTCCATATACCAGTCACTATTCAGTGCATTCCATGCCAGATATGTGCCGACATAGCACCCTTCTCCTTCTATACCTTCTAAGATTGTATAGGTCGGTTTGTCAAAGCAGGTCATCCCTCGGTTATAAACAACATGAAAATACATAGTTTCCTCCGGTATTTTATAAAGCTGATACATCACCCGATAGGCAATGCAGGAGATATCTTCTGTTCCTTCGTGTGTCAGAGTAATTCTCGCATGACTCTTAAAAGGCATCTGCCAGTAGCTGCTATAGGCATTTCGCGGCAGCGCAAGTATTACAGCCGATTGCACTGCATGCTTGTGTTCATCAAATCCATTTGCGAAAAACATCCCCACGGGTGCTTCTACAGAAGGAACCTCTTCATTATCCCAATAAATGCGCAGTACCAGTTCACTTAATTTTACATGATCTGTAGTGAAAAATATTTCTGTTATACAGCCCGGTCCCTTGATATCAGCCAATATTTTCGTTTCACCGGGTTTCAACTGTAAAAACGGATGAACCTTAAGATTCTTTCCGCCGTCTAATGTCTGTCCAACATCCTCCCACCTGCAGGCACCGCCGGGCACCCCGGTGGGATTTTCGGCAGATATCTGTCTGGTAATTCAAATACGGTAATTGATCAAGCATCTCCACTCCTCCTTTGCATTTGTGCTAAGCGCTCCAGTTCCTTTGTGTTCGCAGTATTAACCTCTTTAAAAATCTGGTATAACTCTTCATACAGTTTCACCTTCTCGGGATCTGGAACAACCGGATTCAAATGATACGAGACGACTTCCCCGCATCCCTTTTTCAGGCTGTCATAAATGCCGGCCCCCACTCCTCCTGTGATAGCGGCCCCTACTGCTGCATTTTCTCTTACTTTAGAAATGTACAATGGCTTATCAAGAATATTTGCCAGAATCTGCATCCAAGTGGCACTATGCGTTCCGCCTCCGGAAGCAATCCATTTTACAGGAGCCGGTACTACCTGCGTACATGTTTCCATCGCCTCCCTCAGAGCAAATGAAACTCCTTCCATCACAGCCCGTATGAGATCATCCGCTTTCGTTTCCATCGACAGACCCAAAAATCCGCCTCTAAGCAGAGGATTCATATGGGGTGTTCTTTCTCCGTTCAGATAGGGAAGAAATATAAGGCCTTTGCTCCCGGCAGGTACTTTCTCTGCTTTCCTGCCAAGTTTTACAAAATCATCTTCGCCCAGTAGATTACCGACCCATTTCAGGCTTAAACCGGCAGACAGGATTGCCCCCATAGAAAACCACAGATCCTCTTGTGCCCCACAGAAGGTATGCATATTAAAATCCGGATTGCCCACCGGCCGGTCTGCAGGAATGAAAATCTGGCCACTGCTTCCGATTGTCACAGTAGCCATGCCGGGGTTAAACACACCATTTCCCAGTGCCTGCATGATTTGGTCTCCCCCTCCCACACATACAATTGTTTGGGTTGAGAGGCCTGTCTCCTTTTCTGCCGCATGCGAAATCTTTCCTGCCGGAAATGTTGATTCCCGGACCGGTGACAGAAACTCCGGCGATATATCAATGCAGTCCAATGCCCTTTTCCACCAACATTTTTCCTTCATATCATAAAGAAGCGTAGCAGAAGCATCTGAATAATCCGTACTGATTACGCCGGTCAGCCGAAACAAGAGATAGTCTTTTGGTGATAGTATATATCTGATTCGTCGGAATCGGTCTGTCTCATTCTTCTTCATCCAGTACAAGGACGCCAGCTGAGATCCGGTGAAAATCGGATTCATGAGATGGTTTAAAACATGTTCTCTTCCCAGAAGCGCATATAACGCTTCTACCTCCACATCAGACCGGGCGTCATTGTGTAAAATTGCAGGCCGTATCAGTTCTTTTTTTTCGTCTAATAGGATCAGTCCATGCATCTGCCCGGAAAAACTAAGAGAGGCGATCTCCTGCGCTTCTACTGATGATTTATGCAGGCATTCCCGTATTGTTTTTACACAGGCCAGCCACCATATCTCCGGATCCTGTTCCATATGACCAGGCTGCGGTGAACTTACATCATATTTGCATGTTGATATCGCGATGATTTTGCCGTCTCTTTCCATAATTACGGATTTCAGGCTTGATGTTCCCAAATCAATTCCCATTAAATAGTTCATGTGTCTGCTCCTCCTGATAGTTTAGAATAACAGAAACCTTTATTTCCCCTATATTTTCCTTAACATCCCTGAATTCTTTTCCGTGGCATCCGGATACAATTCCTGAATCCGGTTCATAATCCGCTGCCTGGATTTTTGCGGTTCCTCTTTATATGCTGCCGTTACGTTCTGGTAACTCCAAAGTTGTTCCGGCATGGAATAGACGGCTACCGGCCATCCGTATTCCTCCCCCTTTTTATTTCGTTTTCTTTGAAAATCGCTCATAACCAGATACGTCTGCATCTGCAATTCTGTGACCACACCATCAAAATTCTTCTCTCCGCCTTTTCCAAATCCTGCACCTCGTTTGATATCAGAGGACAGCAGTAGCTTGTTCTCCTTAAATAAATCCATAATTTTATGAGCACGTCTGTTTGCTCTTCCATCTTCATAAAGGCTGTCAAAATCGTAACCATCACGTCTGTAGTTCGCAAAATATGGAAGCCATTCCAGAGAAATAAATCCTGCTTTCTTATTAAAGAACTTCCCATAAGCAACACACTCACTTTTTGCAATGCTTATGCGCCACTCCCACGGATCATGCTCCGCATCTCCCGACCACCAGTATTCCGGAGCCGTATGTTCTTCTACAGAAAAGCCAGGAATATCATTTTGAAACAAAGGCAGAAAGCCGATTTTATTAATAAAAGAAATTAATTCGTCTGCTGTTCGGATTCGTCTCTGATCATCCCATGCAAGCCCATGCATAATCCACTCACCATGTTCATTTCCCATGAATTTTTCCCTCCGCCATTCTTTCAAATGCAATCCGTGGACTGCCATTAGCTGTGAATATTATTCCGCATTGTTTAAACCCGTTTTTCAAAATCAAATGCTGCATGATTTTATTATCCTCATGCGTATCTATCCTCAGATGGGATATGGTTTTGGAACAGTATTCCATAATATTCTTCACTAACCCCTTTTGCGTTCCATCACCTGCTACTCTGTGAATAAATCCGTAAGTGCTGTCAGATATCCATGAACCATTTTCTATATGCTGATATGTAGGGTCTTCACCAATTGCAAATACGAATACGCCGTGCACATCTCCCTCTGTCTCATATACATACAATTGTTCTTTCTCTATATCTTCAATGATTTGTTCTTTCGGAGGGTAATGCTGTCCCCATTGCCCGGGATTGCCCTGAGAAGCCATAAACCTTCTTGCCGTTTCATATATGGAAGAAATGACCCCCAGATCATTTATATTTGCTTTTCTTATCACTTTGCTTTTCTTGTCTTTTGCCATATTGTTAAAATCCTTTAGATGTATTTTCTTTTAATTATAATCCCACCGTATCCTGTTGATCATTATACACCATTTATTTTTTAAGGACAATATTGCCCCCCAGCGAATTGCCGGGGGGCAGTGTTTTCATTTATACTTTTTAACAATCCAGTGCATAGTTTCCCATTTACTTCCCACATCCTGAACCAGTTTGAGCCGTGCCCTGCAGCGATCAGGGTTCTGACCCTCCATCGGATCCGCCGATTTCTCGAAGGCACGCTTCTTCATCCCACAGTTTCCCCGGATATATCCTTTCTGCTTTCAGGTTTCTGATTGCCTCTTCAACCAGAAGATTATTTCCGAAGACGTCTTTTTCTTACAAGTATGAATGTTATACATCCACATCCAAGTGCCAGAACCATAAGCACTGCCCACACTGCTATATTTGTCGTATCACCGGTCTTAACCTGCTTATTCGTAATCGGCTTACTGCCTCCACCTGACGTATTGCTTCCGTCCGGCTTACTGCTTCCATCCGTTTTATCATTCTCATTATCCGTCTGTGCCTTTGTCTTCTTGAGACCATCTATAGATTCCTGGAGTCTCTTTTCTGCTGCGTCTACATCAGCCTTCGTTGCATTCGGATCTTCCACCGTTTCTTTTGCAATTGCAAGTGCGGCACGCAGTGGGCTGACTGTTTGCGCTGTATACTCGTTCAGATCCAGTTTTTCAACTTTTTTGATTAACCCTTCCAGTTTACTCTTATCCGGAATTTCGCGTAGTGCAAAAATAGCATTCTGCAGAGTACCGTAGGCGGAATCTACTTTTTCCTGAATTGCCTCTTTGTCAGCAAGAACTGCTCTTGCTCCTTCCAGAGCTGCCTTGAAGCTCTCGGCCGTTACCGGCGTATACTGATCACTCTTTGCCTCATATTCCCCGGCCTCTTTCACAAGTTTCTCAAGCCTGGACTTGTCAACCGGAATTTTTTCGAGCGCATCTATTGCATTCTGCAGTGCATCTTTTGCTGCATCGATTTCATCTTGAAGTGCATTTTCATTTGCAAGCACTCCTTTCGCAGCATCCAAAGCCTCCCGGACACTTTTTACAGTCTCCTCAGTATAGACACCTTCAAGCTGCATACCCTCCACACACTCGGCAAGAACCTTAAGACTCTCACTGTTTCCGATATAAGACAGCATATGAACCATATGAAGTAATGCTTTGTAAGCTTCATCTACCTCAGTCTGAGATGCATGCTCCTTGTCATTCACAGCGATTGCTTCCGTAAGTCTCTGCTCAAATAGAGTTTTTACAGCCGGAACGACATACTGATATTGTGGCTCTTGCTTCTGACTTTCTGCATATGAAATCAAGTCCTGCAGCTCTGTTTTTACAGCCTGCCCTATAACAGCCTTATCCACTACCACGTAGTCATCCCCTGTTACTACCGTTACCGGAATTTCTTTTACGAATTCACCACTGGTGATTCTCACCTGATATTCTCCAATTTCGATATTTTTGAACTTATAATTTCCAAGCGCATCCGTTGTCGTCTTCTTCAGGACATCCCCGCTGTTATTAAGCAGTTCAACCAATGCATTTTCGATTACCGTGCCATCGGTGTTAACCACGTTTCCTGCAATATTCTGCAGATTGCCTGCAGGAAGATCATAGGATGTTACTTTTACATTGTCCACATATACCGTATGGCTTTGTCTTGAATTGAGGCCTACATATCCTGCCCCTGACGGCATTCCGCTCATCGTCTGCCGGACGACCAGAGTTCCGTTCACCCAGAGGGAAGCTGTGTTGTCGACAATCTCTGCTTTCAGGTGCATGGCTGTATTCGCCGCAAATTTATTTCCCGCGTGCATATCTGACCATGTGTTTCCGGAGCCATTCCAGTATTCCGCAAACCATGTATCTGCAGTGTCTCCTGTTCCGAGATAAACTCTATGTGTCATATCGGTTGCTCTGAGCAGGATGCCAATACGGGGAGCCTCCTTTGCAGACGTGATATCCATCTCCACGCAGCCGTTTTTGAACTGCGGAGCCATTGTCTCATATGCATTCGCATGTCCGCCGCCCGGAAAGACAATCTTTGTCTGTCCGCTTTCCACGCTAATTGCCGTACTTGCGTTGTTACCTGCAAGATTATCCCACGTCTTCACACCATCATCATAGTTATTTTCATAATCTGCCTCATCTCTTGTCAGCGGAGGAAGCATAACGTTCCCCCGGAAGTACATAGCTTCCCTTTACATCCGTCTTTGTCTCAACACCCTTATCATCGAAAACAGTTACTTCAGAAAGTCCGTATCCTGTCTCATCTGTAACCTGCCCTCTTACGGTGACTGCAACTGCCTCCAATGTATCCACTGCATCTGCAAGCGTCTGTTTTGCATCGTCTACTGCACTCTGCTCTGCCTCGAAATTATCCAGAACTTCATTCGCAATATTCAATGCGTCTGCAAACGTCTTCCATGACTTCGCAGTATAATTGACTTCATAGTGGCCGCTGTTGTCTTTTACAAGCTTCTCCAAATCAGCTTTTTGAACATTTGATTCCTCAATTATAAGGTTGTCCAGGATAAAATCTTTGTAACCACCGAAGTATGCCTCATTACCGGAGGTTCCCTTCGTATCCGCTTCTTCGGTTGTAGAATAGATACCAATCCACGACTGATTTCCTTCTTTACCTGTCAGATGGAACTTAAATGTCTGCGGCTGTGCGCTCTCAATATCCGTTGCCTGCAGTTTATATTGCGCGAAGTTACTTCCATTGGATTCTCCGTTGCCTACGACGAATGTATACGTGTTATCGGACCCCATCTCGTAATCAAAACTGATGTTATAGGTAACTCCCTCCTTAAATCGGAAATTCTGAGGGATTGTCTGGTACACCAGTCCTCCTTGCGATGCAAGTCCATTTGTCTTGACCGACCAGTCTCCTTCAATCACATCGTCCAGCTTCTTCACCCCATACCAGCCTGCCTGTGTGTACGGCTCATGTTTCTCGGAAAGATGTGTTCTGTTATCGCTGACGTCCTCAACATTACCAATCACAAACGGGAATAATCCCTGAGGTACTGCTTCAAATGTCTGTTTCAGCTTCGTTTCTGACAGAAATGGGTTAAAGTTTCCATCCTTCTCTGTCTCTCCAAACATATTATTTACAACCCTTACATCATCAAAATATGTCTTCCCGTCACCTGCTTCGCGTTTCAACGTAAGCGTTACTTTCTTGCCTTCCTCCGGTGCTGTAAAGAATACATACAGATTCTGGAAATAGCTTCCGGCTCCCCGTACCGTTGCATTGTTTGTATTATGTGCATAGGACAGCAGATAATTCTTCGCTATGGAGCGCTCCGTATAGTTGGAAATCACTTCTCCGTCCACAGAAACTTCAATATATGCCTTTGCATCCGAACGGTTATCTACACCTACATATGCCGCATACCCCTTTCCCGGTATCAGGTCTGTAACTTCCTGCGTTAAGGAAACTTCTTCGTCTTTGTCACCTGTGCTCAGCATCATGTTGTTTGCCGCACTCCTGACAATCTCAGCACTTTTTCCCTGGATATCCCAGTAATCCAGTGTGCCGCTGTTGAAGCCTGTATCCACGATATGTGCTCCCTTGCTCCATGTCAGGTCTGCGGCCTTGATTCCTTCACCAACTCCGGCCTTATGAATGACATATGGAACGCTTGCCTCGGCAGTAATCGTAATTCGGTTCCCCGAAATAGCTGCAATACTGCTGCATTTTTCCTTACCGGTCTCTGTCAGCTTATAGATCTCTGCCCCTGACCAGCCATCCGGGAGCTCCCATGTCGTTGTTCCGCCTGCCTGATTCCAGTGGTAAAGTTTCGCTTCCTGCTCCTCCAGTTCCTCACCGTCTGCATCCCAGAACCAGGGAATGAGATATGTCTCACCATCCAAAATGGTTCTGCCATTGTAAGTCATGATTCTATGTCTGTAGTCGGAGGAGGAACCCTCTGTAGACTTTCTGGTAACTACAACTGTATTTTCTTTTGCGTCATCTTGAAGGGTGATTTCCTTCTCAGGTGTCCATGCGGTTCCGCCTACTGTCGTAGTCTCTCCGTTCACCCATTTCATTACTTTATAATGCTGCAGGAACTTTGTGGAAAGGTTATCGTCAAACAGATTCTCAATATATCCTTTGTAATCGTTACGTCCTTGCCAGCCTTCGAAATCCTTCATATCATATCCGCCTAAAAGCGGCTCTACTGCGGCTCCACCGTAACTCGGATAATCACCTACCCATGAATCTTTCTGATGATTGCGGATAAAGCGTGTAATATAACTGTTGATTCCCTTGGAACTTGCACCTCCGTATGTCAGGTCTGCTGCCCAGTGCTGGAAGGTAGAATCGTATTCGTTCGCATGTCCCCACTCACTTGCAAGTCTCCATCCGCATGTCTGCGTGATTTCTTTTGCGATCTGACGGCTTGCCCATGTTCCGTTGTCTCCTGACTGTCCGTTGCCCCATACGTCAACATAGATAAAGTCCAGGTCATTGTCTTCTCCGCCGAGTTCCTCCCAGAGATCTGTAAAACGCTGTTCACGTCCATTTCTCAAATCATAGTCGGCATCAATATTAACACCCTGATCCAGCCAGTTCCATCCATAGGATAGACTTCCATCCGAATTCTTTTTCAGCCTGTCCGTTTCAAAATACTTTGATTCCGGATAAGTCTCAGATGCGTTGACATGGATACCGAACGTGGCACCGATTTCCCTGCCCTGTGCAAGGAGCTTCTTCATCTCTTCCGCACCGCCGATACGCCTTCCAATATCCGCATAGTTCAGGTGCCCCGAGTCATGTCCCTCACTTCCGTATCCTTTTAACAGGATGCTCTGTCCAAGCCCGTCTGTGTTTAGATATACCTTCTGTGCATTATCATAAGTCATCAGAAATGGATTTTGTGCATGACTGTTAAAGTTCATTGCAATACGAATCGCCACACGGTCGGGCACCAGTTCTGAACCAACCGGGTTGTTCATGATTGTACGATATGCAACCGCTCCATCCTGCCAGTCAATTGTCCCATCATTATTCTCATCCCCGGTAATCACAACCTTGGTGGAGGGCATCTCATAATCCTTATTCTCAATCCTGTGAACCGCACTTTTCTGGTACGTCCAGTATGTACTGCTAAGTCCAGTCTCCTTCACACCGTCAACGCTACTTGTAACCGCCGTTACTCTCTGCCAGTCCGCAGTTACGTTGTTTTCCGAATTGCTCCAAAGTCCTGCACTTAACGCATCCGTAGAAAGAAATGCATACATGTATCCACGTTTGCCTTCATTCTGTGCGCTTACAGAAGAGTATGTATCCCCGCTTGCCGTTGTATTGGTAGACATGTTGGCTCCTGCGAAGGTTGCTCCAGGCTGGCTGGCCTTTGCAGTTACAAGGTTGTGATTCGGAATCTCAACCGTCAGGACGCTTCCTGCTGCAGCATCAATACGGGTAATATCAAAACTCAAAGTATTATCCTTTACCTCCAATGCTGCCGTAATTACCGCATGAATCCCCTGTTCATCAACCGTCATAACATAGGTTGCTTTGCTGTCAGAATTCTTTGTGAATTCTACAGTTGGCGTTACCATCACTTTATTGTTGAGCTTGAGTTGTGTCAGCTTTGTTGTCTGCCCGTAAAATTTCTTTCCATCATCCTTCCCGCCCTTCATCGTATAACCGATTACCTGTGGAAATGTACTGGAAATGTCTGCATCCATCTGATCCGAAGACAGGCACTCATCTCCTTCAAATTGAATATCGGAATCTTTTGTCAGAATAATATCATCCGCCGTCACGTCTTCCTCTTCTACGGTAATGACTGACGTACCCGCCTGATATCCCTTCAGCGCCGCAGATATGGTATACGTTCCGCTTCCGATATTCTCAAATGTATAAGTCCCATTCACGTCCGTGGCCGTAGTGACTGTCCCAAGCGTCACCTCTGCACCATAGACCGAATTCTCATCTGCGTCTTTGACCTGTCCGCTCACAGTTGCCCGGACATGCTTTACTTCTTCCTCGTAAAGTTCCCCACGTCCTGTTGTCTGCAGCTCCCATGTATCAGTTCCTTTTTCTACAACAACATTGCCCTCTCCGTCTTTTATTTCAACGTCTTTAAAGGAAATATCTGTGGCAGTTTTGCTCCAGGAACCAATACGGAAACCCAGTTTTCCTTCGTGCAGCCCATCATACACGGTCTGGGGAATGGAAAAGCTTGCACTTGCCCCATCTGCCGTTACCGTGTAGTCCAAAGCATCCCATGCGATGGAAATCTTCATCTCCTCGCCTGCATTTGGCGGAGTCGGAAGTCCTTTGATTGACGGATAGTTATTTCCCGCCCCTTTATACTCGTAGAACCAACCCGTAGCATTATATCCAATCGTCATGTAGGTTGTATTATCCTTAATATAAGGTCCAACATTAAATCTGGTATTGCTCTGTGCATCCCCCGGTTTTAATACAAAAGAGAGTTCACCGGCCTGCATTCCCTCAGTGCCTTCATTCGTATTAAGCAGAATTGCGGCATTACTGCCATTGTCATTCTCCTCTCCACTCTTAAAGTGGCGCCAGATTTCTGTGACTGCACGCTTCCCGCTCTCTTCTATCGCTGTTTCCGGTGCAGCCAACACCGTTGCCGGTATTGCTGCTGCAATCTGCGCCGCAGCCAGTACATACACCAGCAATCCCCTGAATATTTTACTTTTTCTTCTACTCATATCTTCTCCTCATAAATCAAAATACCTTTTCCTATGCCTGTCCATCTACCGGTGCGCCCTATTGTAAACATAAAGCAATCCGATCAGTCCGCAAATGCCTGCCAGCATCCACAGAAGATGTACCGGCCCCACCGTTTTCCGGTGAACGATAATGAGAGCCAGACATACAATAAAGAAAGCCAGTTCCAGGATTGTCATCATCCATTTTTTCATATCGTCCTCCTCTTATCCCTTCAGCCCACCAAGGCTCATTCCTTCTGTAAGCTTCTTCTGTACACAGATATACAGAATCAGCACCGGAAGCATTACAATTACCAGTCCCGCATAGAGACGTCCGTAGTTTGCCGCTGCCTGCTGTGCCTGCATCAGCCGCATAAGACCTACCGGTAATGTCTGCTCTTCCCCTGTCAGAAGAGTCATTGCAATAATGTACTCATTCCAGAAACTTAAGAAATTAAACAGAATCACTGTGATAATACTCGGACGTGCCATCGGCATCATAACCCGCAGCATCGTTTTCCAATAACCACACCCATCTACAAAAGCTGCTTCTTCGTAATCTTTCGGAATCGTTGCAAAAAATCCCGAAAGCAGATAGATTGTAAAAGGAAGTGCCGTAGCAGCATACACAAGTGCCACGACAAACATATTATTCAGGAAAAACCCCCTGCCAATCAGATTTTTCAGCCACTTGTCTCCATTCACAAACATAAGGAAAATCGGAACAACAATATAATTGACATTAATGAACAGTCCGCCCATGAACATGATATTGCAAAGCTTGCTTCCTTTGAACTTATATCTTGCAAGCACATAAGCTGCCGGAAGAGCGATTATGAGCAGAAGCAGCAGTGCCATCCCTGTCACAAGCACTGAATTCAGAAGATAGTCACCCATTTTCGCTTCCTGAAATGCATCAATAAAGTTCTGTATGTATACACCCTTCGGCAACATCCATGGATTACCATAGAATTCCGAATTCTCCTTAATTGAAGCAAGGAATACCCACCCTACCGGTACAAGGATTATGACTGCCAATATTACCAGCAACAGATAAATAAAGGCTTTATATAACCTGTTTTTAATCTTTGTCTTTCCCATCCGCTCTCTCCCTCCTAGAATTCCAGAACTTCACGTTTCGTTGCAAGATTTATTAGTCCCGCAAGCCCAAAAGAGAACAAGAATACGATTACGCCAATCGCCATACCATATCCATATGATGAATTCGTATACGCCTGACCGTACATGTAACTTAAGAATACCTCGCTTGCTCCGTCCGGTTTACCCCCTGTCAGCGCTTTTACGAAGAGAAAACTCAAGTTGATCGTACTGATAATAAAGAATGTCAGCGTTGTACGGATATTATTCCAGATTAACGGGAGCGTAATATGAAAGAACTGATAGACTCTTCCCGCTCCCTCCAGTCCTGCCGACTCATACAGGCTTTCCGGCACACTCGACATACTTGCCATATACATCACCATATAATATCCGATTGCCTGCCATACCATCGCAATCATCAGACTATAGATAACCAGCTTTTGATCTCCAAGCCAGAGAATCGGTGTCTTTCCCTCTTCTCTGAATATAGAAATAATACTATTCATAAGACCCTGATTCGGATCATAAATTGCAGAAAAGATTGCTGAAATAACTACAACCGACAGAATGTTCGGAATATAGAATACAATCCTGAAAAAGTTTTGTCCTTTGATCTTCTCTCTGGAGAGGATAGCCGCAAACAAAAGTGAAAGTCCCATCGTTACAATTGTCACCAATACAATTAACAGAATCGAATTCTGGAATGAGCGGTAGAACTTTGCGTCCTGAAACAAAATCTTAAAATTGTTCAATCCGACAAAGGTTTTCGTATTTGAAAAACCGCCCCATTTGTACAAAGACATCTTAAAAACATTAATTGTAGGAATGAGCATAAAAATAATAAACAAAATGACCGCCGGAAGTACACATGCCGCAATAAAACCGGTTTTGCCTTTTCTATTTTTCACACATCTTTCTCCTTCTTTTTATAAAGGCAGAGGCATATATACCCCTGCCTGTTCTATCGGCTGTACTATACCCATCTTAAGGGATTTATTTCATTGCCTCTCTTAACAAATCACTTGTCTTTTCAACATCACTCTGCCATTCTGCTACCGTCTTATCTCCGCTTACAATACTGTCAACGGCCTTAAACAGGCTGTCTGCCATAGATACGCCCTCCACAGGTTCCGTAGCTGCAAATCCGCCCATGACTGCAACAGCTGCGTCATTATCATAGATCTGATAGTATAACTGTTTGTCGGCATCCAGCTTGTCAGAAATACCATTGATTGGCTGTATTGCACCGGAATCGGCAAAAATTTCTGCTGCCTTATCTGAATACATAAAAGCAATCCACTCTTTAGCAAGATCCTGATTTTCAGCCTCTGCCGGAATCCACATCTGCTCAAAGAACGTAAAGGAAGATGGTTTTTCACTCTTCGCTACTGCCGGAACTGCGGTAAAGCCCCATTCAAATCCGTCTTTCCTCGGCGCATCCGCCATTTCGTCCGGAAGCCATGTTCCATTGGGACAGAAAATTGCTTTGTTATCCAGAATCAGCTGCTGGTTCTTGGTAAATCCCTCGTCATTTGCATTACCAACGGTTGTCGGTTCAACATATTCCGCAAGTTTTCCGATCGTCTCAAATACCGCTGTCGCATCATCACTCTCCCAGACCCCATCTTTATAAGTCATGCAGTCATTGTAAAAGTCTGCACCTCCGGATGATTCAAGCAATGCATATGTAAATGCATCAAAGTAACCCGTTGTCGGATAAGTGAACAGTGAAATTCCTTCTGCCTTGGCCTTATCTCCAAGTTCCCACATCTCATCCCAGGATTTCGGAACCTCCCAGCCTTTTTCTTTTAAAAGACCTGCATTGTAGAACAGACCACACGGACTATAGAACATCGGCGCATAATAGGTTTTTCCATCGTTATACGGCATAGTTCCCAGCGTATCGAGAAATCCCGGAAGGATTTTATCCTTCACTTTGACATCTTCTCCGGGAACCGTCATATCCAGCACATCATCCAGAGATGTCAGCCCTTTTTCCTTGGTCAGAGTCTCTGTAAGCGCCGCATCACGTCCCGTAGCCAGATGCACAACATCCGGGTAATCTCCGCTCTTCATTGCCGGAGTGATCTTGTCCTCAAGCTTTTTATCCACCGTGAGTTCTACCTTCACGCCTTCATGCTCCTCTTCAAACGCTTTGGCTATACCATCCCACATGTCGGCACCATAAGCACTTTCCAGTGCTGCCACCTTCAAGGTTTTTCCAGACGATGACGCTTCCGATGATTGCGCTGATGAATTATTGGAAGAGCTCCCTTCTGCTTTGCCCCCTTCGGCGCTGCCTCCGCCGCATCCTGCCAGCCCCGTTACGGCAACTGTAGTCACCAGCCCTGCTGCTACTAATTTTCTTAACTTTTTCAAAATTCATTCCTCCTATCTGGTTTTGACTTTGTTAATTCATATTCTAGCTTAGTTCTTATGCAATTCATATATTAATCTTGTTTACTTTTTTATAGATATTGCTCTTCAACTAAGGAATTTGTTATTTTTTCCATTTTTTATTGTCATATTTTATGTATTCGTTTATAATCAGGATGATAATTTATTTAAAATACACAATGACCTTATATGGTTTTACAGGAAAGAGGTTTTATGGCTTATCAGCGATATCAATTTGAGTTCCGTGAAAATGATGTGCAATCCACCGAGCGGCCGGATCTTAATCTGCTCTATATCAGTCACTCCTGCTCTGACAAACACTGGCAGAGTATCCTGCATGCGCATCCCTTTATGGAACTTTTCTATATTGTAAACGGAACCGGTCTTTTCCGAACCGAAACCGATACCTTTTTTGTCAAACAAGATGATTTGGTTATCATCAATCCTAATGTCATGCATACGGAAGTCAATCAGGAAAAAGAAACACTTGAATATATTGTCCTCGGACTGGATGGCTTTTTCTTCGGTTCTGCCGACAATACCTTTGTACCTTACAGCATTCACAGTCTGAAGAATCACCGAACTGAACTCCTTTTTTTTATGAAATCCATTATTCAGGAAGTCCACGACAAACAGCAGAACTATATTGAGATATGTCAGAATCTTCTTGAAATTCTGATTTACCTGGTGGCACGGATTACCAAATCCAACCCCAACTTTGCCACGATCGATAAAGTCTCCCGGGAGTGCCGCTTTATGGAGCAGTATATGGACGAGCACTTTGCTGATGACATCACACTTGATACGCTCAGTGAACTAACACATATGAATAAGTATTACCTCGTTCATGCCTTCAAAAAATACAAAGGAGTCTCGCCAATCAGTTACCTGATTAACCGCCGGATCAGCGAAGCCAAATCATTGCTTGAATCCAGCGATTTTCCCATATCCAAGATTGCACAGCAGGTTGGGTTTTCTTCGCAGTCCTACTTCTCGCAGGTATTTCGCAAAGAGGTTCACATATCCCCGGGTGCCTACCGGAAGCAGCATGCAAAAAAACCTCTTTAAATTTCATACCAAATAAGTGCACCGGCATCCATCTTTACATGAAAGCTGGTTCCGTCACCCTTATAAATGACTGTCTCCTGTGGTTCATATGTATTGTTTACTGCACAATATTTTCCATTTTCAACATAGGCATGGACTTCTACATTGTAGTTTGTACTGAACCAGCGGTTGATCTGGTCCTCGGAACCTGCTGACCAGAGAATCGCACGATACAGGAGGCGGCTGTTCTCAAAGCTGTATGGAAGTCCGCTGATATACACACATCTTCCTTCACCGAAATTGTTGACTGCCAGCTGTACTCCTTTGTCAATCTGACGGATAACCGTCGTCCCGTCAAATGCGAAAATATTCTTCTTTCCTTCACCGAAATTAATTTCTTCTCCACAGTCTTCTGTTATAAAGTGCTTATGCTCTTGCCAATTGTATTTATCTACGTTCAAAGTATAGCCGGTTTCTTCTTCTACGCCGAGAGCTCCTGCCAATTGGAAGAAATGCCCTTCCCACTGAAATGCAGTAGGCTCGCCCACTCCTATAAATCCACCTCCCCGGTAGATGAATCTTTTCACTGCTGTTATAATTACATCATCTTTCCAGTTCTCGCCTCCGGTATATGCTGTATACGCATCACCGACATTCAAAATTACGTCAATATCAGCCAGAATCTCCGGGTTCCTGCGGATATCTTCAAAGCTTATGAACTTCACATCAAACGGCGCGCCGCTCAAAGCCTCAATCACTCCTGCATAAGAATAATTCTGTTTCTGATAAATTGCATGATGTACCATATGATTTCCCCAGGAACGCGCCCTTCCCCAGCAGTTAAGAACCGCTACATGTTTTACGCAGTACGGTGTTGTCCCTTTAATATTCTTATACAATACCCGGAATTCTTCACACACACGTTCTATATAATCAATGAAATCCGGGAACTTCACCGCCAATTTCAGATATCCGCCGTATCCGATTCTGTCAATCGGTTTTCTAAGAATCGCTCTCCTCGCTGTTATCCAGTTTACCTTTGCCTCCTTCGTCGGATCTCCTCCTTCAAAGAAGGTATCCGGAAAGAAATACGGCAGAAATCTTCCCTCTGTGTATGTAACACCCTTGATGTCACTGATTAATCGAAGTGTCGCGCCGTTACCCACACTTCCCACTACTGCATCCAATCCGATGCTCTTGAATTCATCCATGAACGGTTCCGTTCCAATCCAGTGATCTCCCAGAAACATCATAGCCTCTTTACCGTATTCATGCGTAATGTCCACCATCTGCTTTGCGAGTTTTGCAACCTTTCTTCTCTGAAATCCCTGGAAATCCAGGAACTCCTTCGACGGAATCCGATAAGTATTGTTCATGTAGCCTTGATCGATAATAAATTCCGGTCTGAACTTATAGCCTGCTTCCTTTTCAAATTGTTCCAGAATATACGGACTTACCGATGCGGAATAGCCATACCAGTCTACATATTTTTCCCGCGCAAATTCATCAAAAATCAGTGTGAACTGATGGAAAAATGTAGTGTACCGGATCACGTCAATATGCGGATTTTCCTCTATATATTTTTTTAGACGTTCTATTGTGTATGCCTTCGTTTTCGGCTGACGCACATCAAATGTAATCTGCTTATCTACGTCCTTCCAGTCATTTGTCACCGCATTATACATGTGAACCGGATCCCACATAATATAAGCCAGAAAGCTCACGGTATAATCATGAAACTCTTTCGCATTGCGTATCTCTACATCTCCGCTCTCCGCCTCATAATCCCACTCACTGACCGGAACTACCTCTCCCATCGTTCTGTCTATCACTTCCCACCAACGTCTGATATCATCATGGGCATTGACTGCCAGCATATCCGTATGCAGATGATTCATCAAGTGAATCTTCAATTTATCCGATATCGCCGTATAGAATGGTGTCATAATGTACATCTGCTGGATCTCATCCGGATTTGCTCTTGCCCATGCATTGTCCTTTCTCGTCGTATAATAAGTCGCATACACCTTCACATCCGCATTCCTAAGTTCTTCCGGATAGACTGTGCCATCACAGTCACGAATCGCATCCGCGCCCCAGCGCTTCATAAGCTCCAATGTCTCCGGGATGACATCTGCGTCTGTAGGAATCGTCACCCTCCCTGTCATCCTATCTTCCATCTATACCTCCTCCTTTGCTTTTCATGATGTTGGGCCAGCCTTCTTGACCCTATGATACTGCGGATTGCTCCGCATTTTGCGGTATCATATTCTCAGCCTACTTTTTTTTCGGACATATGTATACCGACTTATTGCTGATTAGTTTAGTTATTTTGCTTATTTTTAGTTTTTGAAAATAAAAGAGAGATGCCGCCCACGTGTTTTTCAACCTGATGGAGCCCATATGTATGGCTGATAAGTTCCTGAAGCCCGCATAGTTACTGGTCGAATCTGCGGAAGCACGACATAATAAAAAACCCGAAATTTACCGGCGCCATCAATCCTGGCTGCGATGTTTTGTTATTTTTCCACAAATATCTTTCTAAAAGAAAAATCCTTGTATAACACTTTCAAAGAGGCTACCGCTCCAATGCGACAGCCTCTTTGAATTCAGTTTCATATGTATAACATGTCATGTCATCTTATTTGCCCAGATATCCTCCATCTACCGGAATGACTGCTCCTGTAATATATGCAGCTGCATCTGATGCCAAAAATACTGCTATTCCCTGCAGATCTTCAGGAGTTCCCCACCTTCCGGCTGGAATCCTTGCTGATATCTCTTCGTACTGCTTTGGGTTCTTTTCTTTCATATCGTCGATAAGTTTTGTTGCCATATAACCAGGAGCGATGGCATTCACAGTGATTCCCTGGCCTGCCCATTCATTCGATAATGCCTTGGTCAGCTGTGCTACCGCCCCTTTGCTTGCAGTGTAGGCCGGAATCCACGTACTCCCAAAGAAAGAACACATGGAAGCTACATTTATAATCCTTCCATACCCCTGTTTCAGCATTGTCTCCCCCGCCATCTGGGAGAGGAAGAAAAGAGAATTCAGGTTCACTTCCATGATCCGTCTCCACCATTCTTCCGGGAAAGTGACGGCTGGTGCACGAAACTGTATTCCTGCGCCATTTAAGAGAATATCTACTCTTCCTCCCAGTTTTTCCAAGCACTGCCCGTAAAGCTTCCGCAGCCCGTCTGTGTCCTCCAGATCTCCTTTCACTGCGTATGCAGGTGTCTCCGTGCTTCCAATTTTCTCTGCAGCTTCAAATACATTATCTGATCTGCCAAGAATAGCGACTTCCGCACCTGCATCATGCAATGCCTGTGCCATCGCTCGGCAGAGACCTTTTCCACCGCCTGTTACAATTGCCTTCTTTCCATGCAGTTCAAACATATTCGTTCACTTTCCTTATCTTTATTTATAGCTTGCAGGATACTGAAGTTCTGACTGTGCAATATCATATGGCCAGATTGGGATATAAGCTCCATCTTTAATCTGTGTTACCGTAAGAGTTGCATTCAGGTTCTGGTTCAGGTAAGGTGTTCCGTCAAATTCACTTTCATCGAAAGAAATCTTATCATAAGGCAGGATGATCTCATTTTCATTTGAAAAGCTGTCTGAGATTTCGATGTCCGTCAGTTCTTTCTGAATATTTTCTGCGGTTACCTCATCCCCGTTATCTGTAATTGCTTTAAATGCATCAATCCAAACCCATGCAGTAGTATAAGCTTCTGCAGAATGTCCATTGAAATCTTCACCATATTTCTCTTTATATTTTGCACAAATATCCTCTCCTTTAGTTCCAACTACAAATTCAGTTGCTACTACAACACCGTTTGCCTGCGCCCCTACCGATTCCATATAAGCACTTTCTGTAAATCCATTTCCTTTACAGATAATCATCGGGGGCTCATATCCCTGCTCTTTTAAAGTCTTTGTAAACAGAATTGCATCGGATACATAGCAGTCTGCCACAACTACATCCGGATTCATAGATTTCAGTTCCAGAACCTCCGAAGAAAGATCCGCCGCACCAGAAGTATATGTAATCTCACCCTTGTATTCGATGCTGTTCTCTTCAGCCCAGTATTTTGCCCACTTGCAGGTCTGCTGGCCAACTTCGGAATTATCTGCAAATACTGTAATTGATTTACCCGCAAAATCCGCATTCTTTTCACTTTCATCCACAATGTACTGAATCATATCACGCACAAACATCATATTCGTAGGTGCAAGACGGAAGAAATATTCATATCCATTGGAAGTCAATGCATCTGATGTGGCATTTGCAGTAATCAGCGGAACTTGATACTGCTCAGCAATCTGAGCAACGGTAACAGTTACACCTGACTGGTAGCACCCCATCAGCATGTTCACTTTTTCCTGCGTAATCAAACGTTCTGCCTCTGACATGCCTGTTGCAGAATCTCCCTGGGAATCTCCATAGATCACTTTTATCTGGTGTCCGTTTACTCCGCCCGCTTCATTGATTTCCTCAACCGCCATATCTATACCCTGCTGCATAGTCTTTCCTGAGTCTGCAAGATCTCCCGTCATCGGATATATGGCACCCACAACAATGTCATCTCCGGTACTTTTATCAGCACCTGCTACTGTACTTTGTGATTTGTTTTCATCACCGCTGCTGTTTCCACTGCCGCAGCCTGCAAAGAGACCCCCTGCCATACATACCGACAGTAGTATTGCCATTACATTTTTCTTCATATCAAAATCCTCCTTTTTATACCGAACCATTTCGGTGATATACTGTGATCAGAATCCGAGATATGCCTTCTTTACTTCCTCATTTGTCATCAGTTCCTGTGCCGTACCCGAAATATTAATTACACCGTTTTCCAGTACGTAACCACGGTCTGCCAGTTTCAATGCCTTACGAACATCCTGTTCTACAAGAACAATTGTCAGACCCTCTTCTATAGCCACTTTCTTGGCGATGCGGAAGATATCGTCTACAATCGTAGGCGCAAGTCCCAAAGAAGGTTCATCCATCATAAACAGTTTCGGAAGTCCCATCATACCTCTTGAAAAAGCAACCATCTGCTGTTCTCCTCCGGACAGTGTCCCTGCCATCTGGCCGCTCCGTTCTTTTAGCTTTGGAAACCAGTTGTAGATTTTCTCAATGGTCTCCTTTTTTCTGCTCTCTGCCTCTTTACTGCAAGCTCCCATCTCAAGATTCTCATACACTGTCATATTCGGAAATAACTGACGTCCTTCCGGGCAGAGAATAACTCCATGATCAATAAATTTCCTGCAATTTCCACCGGTAAGGTCTTTACCATCAAACCTAATATGACCGTCGTGCACTTTAATCAGACCACTGGCCGCTTTTACTGATGTACTTTTTCCAGCTCCATTGCTTCCAACCAGCGCAATAATTTCGCCTTGATCTGCCTCAAATCTTACATCCCATAAAACCTGAATATCGCCATACTTTACATTTATCTTGTCTACCTGAAAATATTTTTCTGCCATATCAGCCTTCCTCCTTGCCAAGATAAATCTCAATGACATACGGATCATTCATTACCTGCTCAGGTGACCCTTCTGTAATCTTTTCTCCATGATGCATTACAATAACTTTTGAGCAAAGGCTGGTAACTGCTCTCATAACATGCTCAATCAGAAGAATCGTAGTCCCCTGTGCATTAATTTTTCTAAAAAGTTCCACCGCCTCATCCGTTTCTGTTGGATTTAAACCGGCCATAACTTCGTCTAACAAAAGCAGGTCAGGATCAGTCGCCAGTGCTCTCGCCACCTCAAGACGCTTTTTAAATGGTGTTCCCATATCCATTGGATACAAATCTTTTTTCTCATACATTCCGGTAAACTCCAGAATTTCTGCTGCATAGTCCCTGGCAGCCTTCGCATTTTTCAGTTCCTTTCTCCCAAACATTGCACCCGAAACAACATTATCTAACACTGTCATATTCCTCAATGGTTTCATAATCTGAAAAGTCCTGGCAATTCCCATGGCTGAATATCTGTCGGGTTTTGTACCTGTAATATCTTTTCCTTTATAGATTGTTTTTCCATCTGAAGGGAGAAGTACTCCGCTTACCATGTTAAATACGGTTGTCTTTCCGGCTCCATTACTTCCAATCATACCTGTGATGCTTCCCTCTTCAACAGTAAAACTAACATCGTTCACAGCCTTCAACCCACGGAAGTTTTTTGTAAGGTGTTCAATCTCCAGAATATTTCCCATGTTATGCCTCCTTCCCGCGTTTAAATAACTTTTCATCTATCGCATCCAATTTTTTATTTATCGCCTTTTTGAGATTACTTCGATTAAACCATCCCATAATACCATTAGGTCTGAATAGGATAACTGCAATAACAATTGCTGCATAGACCACCAGATTTAGTCCACTGATTGCTGACAATGCAGAATTCAGCCATTCAGACAATGGTGTCAGGATTCCTGCCCCAAGGAGTGGCCCCGCGACACTTCCAATTCCGCCGATGATAGCTGGCATTAGGTAGTTTAAGCTATTGGAATTCTTAAAAAGGTCCGGATTAATATATCCAATATAGTTTGCATAAAATACACCAACGACGGCAATCATTCCCGCGCTGATAAAAGTGGCAATGAATTTGTATTTAAAAGAATTAATCCCAACAGCATGTGCTGTATCCTCATCTTCACGAATTGTTTTCAGAGCATAACCTAGTTTTGAACGATCAATCCAAACCAGAATTGCAAAGAAAAGGATAACCATAATGAGCGAAATATAATAATAAGGCACTTTCGAAACCCATCTCATTGTCACAATGCCACTTTTCTTCAATGGAATCAAGATTCCCTGGCCGCCTCCTGCGTATTCCCAGTTGATAAAGAGATTGCGAAACGCTTCCGTAAAAGCAATGGTGACTAGGGTAAAGTATGCACCGGATAGTACAAAGCATGGTGAAAGAAGAATTGCTGCTATCAACCCTACCACTACAAAGGATATGATCATACTAATCCATGGTGACATACCCAGGTTATTCAGTAAAATGGCGGAAATATAAGATCCCAGTCCCATAAAACCGGCATGCCCCAGAGAAATCTGTCCTGTAAGTCCCCCAAGTATACTCCATGCAAGCGTACAGCAGCCAATATAAAACGTTGTTACAAAAATCCCAAGTATGTAGGGTGTATCAATCACAAGTGGCACCAATGACAAGAGCAGCACTCCCAGGGCTGCCAATATATGCCGAATACTTAACCGTTTCATGTCTTTTACCCCCTTTTCTTTCTGATATTTAAATTTTCTTTTACGACAAGTACCAGAATGAATGCAAGAAATACAAGCGTGTCTTTAAATGCAGAACCTACCACTGAGGAACCAACTGTCTCCATAACCCCCAACGCAATTCCACCTAAGCAGGCACCGATAGTACTTCCGAGTCCTCCCATTGTGACAACAATAAAAGAACGGGTTCCATAAGTATTTCCAACTGCAGGGAATACATAATAATACGACATAAGACATGCACCGGCTATACCTGCAATAGCTGCCCCAATTCCATAAGTGCAAGCGTAAACCGCTTTTATTTTTATTCCGGTTACCTGCGCACCCACTGGATTTTGCGAAGTCGCACGAATCTGTTTTCCAAGTTTTGTCTTCTTCAGCATCAGGAAGATTAATGCTGTTGTGACACAGAGGATAAGAAATCCAACCAATTTAGGAACACTGATATTCATTCCGGCGACCTGCACAATCTGATCTGCAAACATACTGTTTACGGTTCTATAGTCCGATTTAAACAGAAGCAGAGCCAGATTACTCAGGAAGATTCCAAGACAGCAGGTAAGGAACAGCACATTTTGGTCACCGTCATCCTTAATAGATCTAGTAATCAAGCTTACCTGAATCACGGCGCCAATGATAAACATGATAACCGCTACCAGCGGGATTGCTATGAATGGATCCAGACCGCAGTATGAATAAAGCATATAAGTCACATACATACTGACCATCAGCAATTCTCCCTGGCAAAAGTTAACTATTTTCATAACTCCAAAAATCATATTCAGGCTCATTCCGACCAGTGCGTAAATTCCGCCTATCATAATTCCGTTAATAATAGCCTGTAGTAAAACCCCAGCACTCATATTACATTGCCTCCTTTTCTTTCATTTGTATTCCCACCCGGACCGCACGCATAATCCGCTCTGCGGCATCGGGTAAATACTGCTTCGTTTTTTCCAATGCATTTTCAATCGTCATTGGTCTCATTACACAGGCCTCCATCGTTTCCACCCCAGCCGCATATATCTGTGAAGAATCATCATCGATACTTCCGGCAACAGCAATTAATGGCTTCTGATATTTTGTAGTTATAACCGAAATTCCATGAATGACCTTACCACACACTGACTGCATATCGATCTTTCCTTCCCCCGTGATAACCAAATCCGCCCACTGGCACTTTTCTTCAAATCCTACCAATTCAAGGATCGCCTCTATTCCGCTTAGCAGCTTTGCTCCGGTAAATACTACAAGGCCCCATCCAAGGCCCCCTGCCGCTCCGGCCCCTTTTTCCCAACGATTATCCTCTTTCGTCTGTTCGCTCATCAAATCAGCCAGATGTTTCATTCCAACATCTAATTGCAGGATTTGCTGATCGGTTGCTCCCTTCTGTCTGCCATAGATCCCAGCAGCCCCCTCAGGTCCATACAGGGGATTCGTTACATCACACATAACGGTTATCTTAGTTGTCTTTAGTCTTTCATCCATCCCCGAAAGATCAACCTCTGCAATTCTCTCCAGTTCTCCTCCTCCAAACCCAATTTCTTTTCCATCCCTATCTCGAAAGGATGCTCCAAGCGCCTGTGCCATCCCTACTCCGGCATCATTTGTTGCTGACCCTCCAATTCCAATGTAAAGATTTCTGCATCCTTGATCCAAAGCTGCTTTCATCAGCTGACCAGTTCCATATGTGGTAGCTTTCATAACATCCTTGTCTTGCAGAGCCACCAGTGGCAGTCCAGAAGCCGCCGCCATTTCCAACACAGCAGTTTTGTTTTTTAAAATCCCATATCTGGCCTGTACATTCCCTCCATTTGGTTTTAGTACCTGTACTGTCTCGTATCGTCCATTCTGCTTTCTAAGAATTGAGTCAACCGTTCCCTCTCCTCCATCGGCAATAGCTAATATTTGAAATTTAGCATCCGGAAAAACTTTACCAGCACCTTTCCTGATGTATTTTGCAACTTCCTCGCTGTCCAGGCTTCCTTTGTAGGAATCTGTTGCAATCAATATGTTCAAATTGTTCTCCTCCATTCTTTGTGTGTATTTTCATGCTTGTACATTGCACATTGATTTTCTAATATTTAATATTTTTTTATGCATTCTGCACATCTCATGTGGCAATTATATGAAACATGATTTTATTTTACAAGGTTCTGAAAAACAAAGATGATTTGTAAAATATCGTTATCTATAACAAAGAGTCCTAATCCCTAATCTCATCGAGATACATTCCAAGAATTAGTGAAATTGCATCCCGCAGTACTCGTGGATCATAGCCTGTCACCGATTTAATTTTATTCAACCGATATTGGAGTGTATTTTTATGAATATACATTTCATCCGCTATCTTTGTAATAGAACCATTATTACGAACATAAGATCTCAAACATTCAAGTATTTCTTTTTTCTGTTCTTCATTGCAGTGCTTAAACAACTCATCGGTATACTCTTTTCTTTTTTGAGGCCGAATATCTTTCAATAACATCCCAACATCCTGGCTGCTATAAACTTTAATATCTTCTCCATTCGATGTTTTGGCATAATTGCAGGCATTATCTGCCTCTTTATATGATTTCTGAATATCATACTTACTGATTCCGGGGCTGCCAATACCACAATATAAATGGCATGGATATAATGATTCCACATAGCATTTCATTTCATTTACCTCACTGTTCACGCTTTTGGCACTCTCTGCCTGATAAAACAAAATTGCTTTCATTCCCATAGAAATAAGTATCTGTTGTCTGTTTTTCTCCACCCGTTTCTTGATTTTATTCAAAATATTTTCAAAAACTTCTTCTTTATTCTGTGCGTTTTTCTCGGCAATTTCAACATCTATCACAGCAACCTCTCTGGTCAGCTTCATATCAAGCCCCAATAATTCCCAGCCAAATTCCAGACGTTTTTCATCATTGCCAAATAATAGTTCTACCGCAAAACTTTGTTTAAGATCTTCCAGTGCCTTCTTCTGATTACTTCTATACCAGTCAAGAATCAAAATCTCCGTCATCTTCTGAATCACTGCCCCAAGCATACGAACTTCATCCACTGGCCCGGTAATTCCAACTACACCAATTACTTTTCCTTCAATTGTAAGTGGAAGATTGATTCCACTTCTTGTGCCTTCATATTCTTTTTCAATAACCACCTCGGGAAGCTGATTATTCAGCAGTTTAACCGCCCCCATATGATACATGCCAATACGATTTGCGTCTGTGCTTGCAATAATACAGCCGGTCTCATCCATGATATTGACATCTTTATGAATCGTACCTCCCACTTCTTCTGCAATTTTCTGCATCTGTTTCTTAGGAATAAGCAAAATTTCATCCCCCATCGTTTTTTACATATTATATTATGTTATATTACGTTACCTATTTACGTAATCATTATAACTCTTAATTTCAGTTTATTCAACATATCTTATTATTTCTTGATATTTTTCGAATTATTTTTATATAATTTGACGCATATTTGTCTTTGTAACAATTTTAATCATTGATTTTTGTTACGTAATTCATTGACAGTTACGCTATTCAATCATATTATATTACTATACATAAATTTATTTTGTTTCATATTACGTTTTACATAGGAGTGAGATTACTATGAATTATAAATCAGATGATAAATCATGGGTTGTAAATGGTGATTTCTTTTGGCCTTCTTCATATCTAAAGAAGTCTGTTTCTGACAGTTTGTATGATTCTCTTGCCATGAGCACAGAAAAACATCCCGAAGGTACCTGTATTATTGATGATTTTGGGTCCGTATACTCTTACAAGAAATTTTTAGAAATGACAGATAATTTTGCTGCGTTATTATCTGAACATTATCATGTAAAATTTGGCTCTCATGTTGCATTGCTTCTATATAACAGTATAGAGTTTTGTGTTGCATTTTTCGCAATCAGCAAATTGCGGGCTGTTGCCATTCCATTTCCTACCAAATATAAGAAAGAAGAAATCTTTTCATTAATTGCGAAATCAGATTTAAACGGTATTATCTGTGACAAGGATTTCTATGAATGGTTCCATCAGGACTTTGAAATGACTACCTTCTTTATTATAAAAACAAATAGTTACATAAGAGCCTATACTTTGCCTGAGTACGAACAGCGAACTTATCCTATAGCAGCGGTTCCTTCTGGAAATGATCCTGCTATTATTATGTTCACTTCCGGCACAACATCCAAAAGCAAAGGAGCACTTCTGACCAATCATAATATTATGTCGGCGATTCATGCTTATCAGAAAATTCTTGGAATTACAGAACACGACAGTACGATTATTCCGATTCCCATTTATCATGTAACCGGATTGATTGCACTACTTGGTCTGTTTATTCATACCGGGAGCTGTATTCATCTTCATAAATTTTTTGACGCGAATCGAATTTTATTAGATATCAGCCATTTTCAGATTACTTTTCTCCATGCCTCTCCAACTGTCTTTTCTCTGCTTCTGCAGCACAAGGCAGATTTTCCTTCTCTTCCTTCTCTAAGAGCACTCGCTTGTGGAAGCAGCAATATGCCCGCCAGCAAAATTCATGCTCTTCATGACTGGCTGCCTGCTATGAAGTTCCATACGGTGTATGGATTGACAGAAACATCATCCCCAGCCTGTATCTTTCCGGATGATGCGGCCATAAGTCCTTATATAGGTTCCTCGGGACATCCTATTCCGGGAACCAGCTTTAAGATTTGTAATGCTGCCGGGAACCTACTGCCACCCGGCAGCATCGGATCCATCCTGATAAAGGGGGATGTCGTGCTCTCTAAATATTATAATTTTAAGACGTCCGCCCTTTCAGATGGATGGTTAGACACTGGTGATCTCGGTTACTTTAACGATGCCGGATATCTGTTTATCGTCGATCGAAAAAAAGATATGATTAATCGCGGAGGGGAAAAAATATGCAGCTTCGATGTAGAGAATGCTCTCTATTCCATTCCCGGCATTACAGAAGCCGCTGTTGTTGGAATTAAAAATGACCTCTACGGTGAAATACCTGCCGCCATGGTTACACTGGATCCTTCCTCTACCTTGAATCAGGATTCCATATGCGCCTTATTAAAAGAGAAACTTGCAAAATATCAAATTCCTGTAAAAATAATAATTTCGGATTCTTTGCCGCTTACTGAAAATTTAAAAACAGACAAAGTGTACATTCGGCAGCTTCTGTCTGCCAACATTCATTAAAGGAGGTTATTATGAAAAAACCCAAATTTCTATCTGCTGATGAAGCCGCTGCCATGATTCAAGACAACGCAACCATCGCCACCATTGGTATGACGCTGGTATCCGCGTCCGAAACTATTCTGAAAGCAGTTGAAAACCGTTTTTTGGAAACGGGGAGTCCTAACACCCTTACTCTCGTTCATTCCTGTGGGCAAAGCGATCGGGAACGGGGAATACAACATTTTTCCCATGAAAAAATGCTGCATTGTATTATAGGCGGTCACTGGGGCTTGCAGCCTAAGATGATGGATTTAATTTCCAGCAACAAAATTCTTGCCTATTGCATTCCGCAGGGGCAGTTTTCCCAGCTTTACCGAAGCATGGCAGGTGGGGAACCCGGAAAGATCACAAAAGTAGGTCTTGGTACATTTGTAGACCCTCGCAGAGGTGGCGGAAAAATGAATGAGATTACTCAATCAGCTCCTGACATCTCTGATATCGTCACCATAGATGGTGAAGAGTACATGCGCTATAGGCCCATTCCGCTTGATTATTGCATTATTCGTGGCACTTATGTAGATGAGCTCGGTAACCTCACCACAGATGAAGAGGCCATGCAGCTGGAAGTCCTTTCTGCTGTCCTTGCCTGCAAAAAATTTGGCGGCAAAGTAATTGCACAGGCAAAATACAAAGTACAGGCCGGACAACTCCATTGTAAAAAAGTTATCGTTCCAGGTGTATTTATTGATGCTGTTGTTATGTGTACGAATCCAGAAGAAGACCATCGCCAAACACACAGTTTTGCTTTCAATCCTGCTTACTGTGGCGACATCAAGGTTCCAGCTGATGCTTCCGATGCTCTGCCACTTACACTTCGTAAAGCTATTGGCCGCCGTGCGCTAATGGAACTTCATATGGATGATATTTTAAATGTCGGCACCGGCATTCCTAATGATGTAGTGGGTCCAATCATTACAGAGGAAAGAATCAGCGAAGATGTCACCATTACTGTTGAATGTGGTATTTACGGTGGTATACCAATGGGTGGTGTGGATTTTGGAATAGCCAAAAACAATTTTGCATTGGTTCGCCATGACGATCAATTTGATTATTATAATGGTGCCGGAGTGGATATTACTTTTATGGGTGCCGGAGAAATAGATTTTGAAGGGAATGTAAACGCGACTAAGCTTGGTCCGCTGCCTACCGGAGCCGGAGGATTTATTGATATCACGACCAATGCAAGGCATGTAGTCTTCTGTTCTTCTTTCACAGGCAAAGGGCTGAAGTGCTCCTTTGCGGGCGGCAAGTTATACATCGATCAGGAGGGTTCTCTGACAAAATTTGTAAACCAGCTTCAGCAGGTTTCCTACAATGGATTAATTGCCAGAGAAAAGCAGCAGAAAATGCATTATGTAACCGAACGTGCTGTTTTTGAGCTCACACATAGTGGACTTATGCTGACAGAAATTGCTCCTGGAATTGACTTGCAGACGCAAATATTGGATCTGATGGAATTTTCTCCAATTATAAGTCCAAATCTCAAGACTATGAATGAACGTATCTTTTGTTCTGATACTCCTTTTGGATTGAAAGACATACTTCACCGGAAACAATAATTTTTTATAATATAGGAGGTTTTATTATGAAGTTAAAAGACAAAGTAGCAATTGTAACTGGTTCAAGCCGTGGACTTGGAAAGGGTATCGCAAGGAAGCTGGCAAAGGAAGGAGCCAAAGTAATTATCGCCGATATGGCTCCATTTGAAGAAACAGTAGCCGAAATTGAGGCAAATGGAGGTACGGCGAGTGGTTTCACTGTAAATGTATCAAAACAAGAGGAAGTAAAAGCCCTTGTACAGTATGCGGTAGACACATATGGCCAGTTAGACATCATGGTCAATAACGCGGGCATAAACCGTGACGGCATGCTACATAAGATGCCTGTTGAAAACTGGGACCTTGTAATCGCCATCGATCTTACCGGAACATTCTACGGAACGCAGGAAGCTCTGAAACACATGCGCACGAGAGGTGGTGGCAGAATTATCAATATTTCTTCCGGAAGTTGGCTCGGAAATATCGGTCAGGCAAACTATGCCGCAGCAAAAGCAGGCGTTATAGGTCTTACAAAAACAGCAGCACGTGAAAATGCCAGAAAAGGAATTACTTGCAATGCAATCTGTCCGGGCTTTATAGAAACAGATATGACAGTAAAACTAAAAGAAGTAAATGGCGGCGCAGCCTGGGATAGTATGATGCAAAGAATCCCAATGGGATATGCTGGAAAGCCAGAAGATGTCGGAAATTTGGTGGCTTTTCTTGCGTCTGATGAAGCAGCTTATATCACCTCCGAAGTCATCAATGTTGGCGGCGGAATGATTGTATAATCTAATAGATATCAGAAAGGAAAAATCAAAAATGAATCAGTTAAAAGATGTTGTAATCGTAAGCGGAGTCCGTCTTCCAGTCGGCTCTTATGGTGGAAGCTTGAAAAATATGTCTGCAATTGATATGGGTGCATCAGTAGTTGCCGAGTCAGTAAAACGTGCAGGCCTGAAACCTGAAAATGTAGACGAAGTGATTGTTGGTGAAGTTGGCGAAATTGCAGAAGACGGTTTTATTGCACGTGCTATCAGTTTAAAATCAGGAATGCCCAAAGAATGTACAGCTTATTCCGTGAACAGGCAGTGTGGCTCCGGCCTGCAATCCATCGCAGACGCCGTCATGGAAATACAAACCGGTCAGGCAGATGTTGTTGTCGCTGCAGGAACAGAAAGTATTTCAAGGCTTCCCTATTATGTAAAAGATGCTCGTTGGGGTGCACGTATGGGACACAAGACCTTGGAAGATGGTGTTATCGATATTCTGACATGGCCGTTGGATGGAAACCACAACGGCATTACAGCAGAAAATGTTGCCAGGAAATACCATGTCAGTCGTGAAGAACAGGATTCTTTCGCCCTGGAGTCACACCGCCGGGCATGCAGCGCTATAGAAACTGGAAAATTCAAAGATGAGATTCTTCCCGTTGAGCTTAAGGATCGCAAAGGAAATATTACCGTCTTTGATACAGATGAAGGCCCACGTAAAGGACTTACTCTGGAAAAGCTTGCAAAATTACGCCCTTGTTTCGTTACCGACGGAACCGGTACTGTCACAGCAGGAAACTCTTCCAGTTTGAATGATGGTGCAGCTGCTGTTGTTGTGATGTCCCGTAAAAAGGCAGAAGAACTTGAAATCACTCCAAAACTTAAAATCGAAGGATTTGCAATTGAAGGATTTGATGCGGAATTGATGGGATATGCTCCTAAGTTTTCCAGTGAAAAACTGGCCTCCAGGCTCAATCTTTCTTTACCGGATATTGATATGTTTGAAATTAACGAAGCATTTGCAAGTCAGGCCTTTGCAGTAAGCAGAGACCTTAAGCTAGATCCCGATAAAGTAAATATCTACGGAGGCGGCATCTCCATCGGGCACCCAATCGGAGCTACAGGCTGTGTCCTGACTGTAAAAGTTTTATATGAGCTCATGCGGAGCGATAAAAATGATGCAATGATTTCCATGTGTATAGGTGGTGGTCAGGGAATTTCCATGTATTTCACTAAATGCTAAACTATATTGATTATTAATTTGCATATTTTACATTTTCTGCAAAGGATGGTATAATTTTCTTATACAATTACCGTAGGGGTTTAGTGACTTATGAAAAGAAAAGAATATAATATAACTGATATCTCCAATGCATTAAATATATCGCGTGCCTCTGTTTCCCGCGCACTTTCCGGTGCGGCCGGAGTTAGTGACAAACTCAGAGCCAGGATTATACAGTATGCAAATGAAATCGGATATCAGCCTTCTGTCCCTGCCAGCAAAAGCCCAAAACGGAAATCGAATTTTATAGCCCTGGTTCTGGGTGATATTCGTAATCCTTTCTACGCAGAATTGTCGTACACGATACAGAAAATTCTGGTAAAGCATAATTATACCGTTATGATTTTCAACAGCGATTACGATGCGGCGCGTGAACTGGAGTTCATACAAGGAGCAGATAATTTTCATTTTGCCGGTCTGATACTCATTACAGCACAAAGTGATCAATTATCCAAAACAATCAGTACATTACCAATCCCGAAGGTTTTGGTAAACCGGATTCTCCCGGACTATACTGGTGACTCCGTGCTGACAGATAACTTCCAGGCCGGTTATGAGGCTGCCCTGCATTTAATCAATCTCGGTCATAAATCCATTGGCTTTATCGGCGGACACCGCACTTCATCTGCTGCGGTCCAACGTTTTGATGGATTTTTGCAGGCACTGCAAAACTACTCCATCCCTTACCGGGAGGATTTTATCTGGCATAGCAACCTTCAACTCGAAGCAGGATACCAGATTGCCGATTCCTTTCTTGCTCTTCATGAGAAACCGTCTGCTATTATCTCGGTAAATGATATGACCTCCTATGGTTTCATTGACGGATGCCGAAATGGTGGGCTTAGAATTCCAGAAGATTTATCTGTTATCAGTTTTGATGATATACCTTTTTCTAATTTACAAGGTATACAGTTAACTACTGTCTGCCAGCACACAATTGAAATGGGGGGAAAAGCTGCTCATCTGCTCCTGAAACAGTTAGAAAACGGAAATTCCCAGCCAGAACGAATCATTCTAAAGCCTACTGTAGTTGTACGTCAAACAACAGCAGCATTTACTCCCCAAAAATAATATATGAAAAAGAGCTTTCTGCTAAAAGTGCAGGAGGCTCTTTTTCATATATTATTGTATCATTTTTATCCAGTTTTTCCCTCATTTTAACATCTACTCAAGCTTGCTGTATACCATCCATCCCTCATCCAAACTGTTATTATTTTTTAATTTTCCTTGACAATAAATTAACCTTCTGCTATATTAATACCAGTAACTATTATTATTACTATTATTTAACAGAAAAGGAGATTTATGAAAAATTTTTTTAATTCTAAGAAGCGGTTTTTCAGTGGTTTGCTTGCCACCCTCTTGTTATCGGTTGTTTTTGTTAGTGGCAGCGTATTTGCTGCAGTGAATGGCATTAATGTAAATCAGATCATTTCCAACACAGAAGCCCGTGTGTCAGATTTGTCTGCAAGGTTAAAAGGAGAAAAGGATACTTCCCGTACTTTAGCAACCGATAAGGCGTCATTAGTTAAAGATAAGGAGTCTTTAAACCTACAGATAAATGAGTTGAATACACAAATCATCGATCTGAAAAATTCCTACAATTCTGCAAATTCAAATGTGGAAAGTTTGAGAAGCCAACTTGAAGCGAAACAAGCTGAAGTGAATGCAAAGCAGCAAGAACTGGATAACAAACAGCAAGAACTAAATAGTACTGTCGAGCAGATGGAAGCACAGAAGCAGCGTGAACTGGCTCAAAAGCAAGAGGAACTTGCCCGTAAAGATAGTGAAATCAGCCAGGTCAAGTCAGAGTTAGATAGTAAAAAAAATGAATTATCAGCGATTCAGGGACAATTAAGTGCTGCTACAGGCAAGGCAGATGATCTACAACGGCAATTGACTGAAAAAACAACGCTTCTTACGCAGACCCAGGGGAAATTAGATGAAGCAAATAAAGAAATTGCATCGCTGCAAACAGAAACGCAAAACCTAAGAGACGAAAATAATCAAATTAAGCAGCGGCTTAACGAGATGGAGGAAAGAACCAAAGCGGATTATGAGGCCGCAATAAACTATTAAATACATAAAGAAATCACAAAGTCTCCTATTTTATAGGTAGTCTTTGTGATTTCTTTGCTGAACTATTATTTTAACACTTTAAATAAACGTGCCGTTTTGGGCTCAAGTTTTACAGTCAAGGTTTTCTTGGTATTCTGGAACGTATATTCACTATGAAGATTTAATGGATAAATCAGTTCCGCTTTTCTACCCTCTTCTATTTCTATTGCAACTGTATCTTCTTCTCCCTGTATCCTCCATACAGCAAGATAAACTGCATGTTCCGTATCGATTCCGAAACACAGAAAATCTTTTGACATGTCTGCCAAACCTAAAGGAAATATTGGAAATCCTGCAGCAATATCTTTACGAATCTTCTTATAACAAGCAATACCTTCTGTTATTAAATCGAATCTGTTTTCAGATAGCTCAGCTATATGTCCACTTTGGTGAATCCTTAACAGCATAGCATTGACCATATTAAATACCGTTTCCTCACAATCCCCATCTTTCAATGGATAGGACCATATTGCCGCCTGCTCTGGTGTTAGTGCAGACGCTGCATTTGCGGCAATAGCCGCCATTCGAATGTAGTCTGTCTGGTCCGTCACGGATTGAATACTATGCCGCTGTAGTAAGGAGTAAGACATACGCATTCCACCACTTCCACAGTTTTCTATTACCAATTGTGGATATCTTTCAAAGACTTCCTCGAGCCATTTTAAGTAGCATCTGGTATGCTCCAGCAATCCATCTCCGGGACTATCCGCATCTATTGTAGTTCCTACGCCAAAATTTACATTATAATCCATTTTTATATAGCCGATTCCATAAGATTCAACCAATCTCTTAATTATTCCGGACGCATACGCACGTACCTCTGGATTTCTAAAATCCAGCTGGTATCTGCTTCTTTCTGTGACAACTATACCGTTTCTTTGGAAAAACCAGTCTTTCGGGACTTTTTTTACAATTGGGCAATTAACTCCGACACTTTCTATTTCAAGCCATAAACCAGGTATCATTCCTTTTTGCTTTATGTAGTTAAGTGGTTCTTCGATTCCATTAGGAAAGCGTTCTTTCGACGGAATCCATTCACCAATTCCATCCCACCAGGGTCCTTTGTCATACCAGCCGGCATCGATACAAAAATATTCACATCCGCATTCTGCGGCCTTATCAATGAGTGGAAATAACTTCTCTGAAGTAGGATCCCCAAACAGACAGTTCATATAATCATTAAATATAACCGGCATTTCTATATTATCATTATTTTTTCTTCGAATAATTCTTCTATATTTTGTTAGTTCTTTTATTCCCTGTTCAAATCCACCGGATACTATCGCTACAGCAGCTGGTTCACTTATAAAGCTTTCTCCTGATTGTATGTTTTTAAAGAAGTTATTTTTGTCATAGACCGGGCCATAAAGCTGAAGATACAATTCATTCATACAATCACTTATTTCCCAGTGCCAGGAACAAGAAGTCTCAATCTGCCATAAATACGATACATTTGCATCTGAATCTTCAAAGCATCCCATCGGAAGATATTCATGTGAGGGCCAGGTTCCGGAGGCTGAGGCTTCAATTTTCTTCATTGAAAAAACGCCGACAGCATCGTATCCCAGCTCATTTAAAGTGTATTTTTTCCACTGCGCTTCACCATACCATGTGTTGTGTGGCAAATACACATATGCATTTTTGTCTCTCTTTGTTTTTTCACCTGATTTTATTCCAGTCAATGCAAATGATGAAACAAATTCTAAAGGTAATGCTGTTCCGGAGTTGTTCTTGATAACAGTCCATGCTCTGACCACCGATACTCCGTCAAAAAACTGCATATGGCTCTCAACATACATATCTTTATATCTTTGAATGACTTCTATTTTTTTACCATAATTATTTCTATAAATCTTATGTGAATCATATTTTAATTTATCTCCCGGACAGGAACCAACGTGTTTACTTCCTCGATGATTTATCTGATTACAATTACTTAATTTTATTTCTACAAGAGGATACCAGTTTTTTTCACATAGCGGGATGTCTTTTGTTTCCTCCATTGGACTTAACTGTTCCAAAACAACGGTTCCGTCTTCCGTTTCCGAAATATGAATATGAATATTGTTTTCGATAAATTCTATTTTCATGCAGATCCTCCATTGCTTATTTTAATGCACTATCAATTGTACCTTGAATAAAATATTTCTGTAAAAGTAAAAACAAAACTATTACGGGTGATATCCCCAGCAATGCAGCAGCCGCTGCACCGTTAACATTGCTTGAATCCTGTGAAAAGAAACCGGATATGGCTAATGTAACCGTTCGCATTTTAGGCGATTGAAGCAGGTAGAGCGCAAATTGATAGTTGTTCCAACAATTGATTCCCGTGATAATTGCAACTGAAGCGGTAACCGGTTTTAATTGAGGCATAATAATGTATAAGAATGTTTTAAACGGACCACATCCATCGATCGATGCTGCTTCTTCTAACCCAACTGGAATTGCCGAAATAAAATTACTATATAAATATATACTTGTAGGAAGCTGGAATGTAATCAACACGATTATAATTCCCCAATAAGTCGATATCCCATTCATCTTTGCCAGCATCGAATATAAGGGAACCAGAATACTTAATGGCGGAACCATCATAACTCCCATAATAAATCCTTTAATGAATTTATTGAATCTGGATTTATTCCTTGCTAACGGATATGCTGTAATTGCTCCAAGAAATGCAATTCCTACCACAGCAATAACAGCTATGATTGCTGTATTAATTAATGCCTGTCCGAAATTACTTCTGCCAAGCGCTGTTTGGAAATTCTTTAGATATAAGTATCCGGGAAAAACCCATCTCGAAGACAGATCCTTTGGCGATTTAAATGAAACCGTAAGTAATATATATATAGGCATAAAATGCAATGTGATAATAAATATAGATAAAATATATTTGGGAATATTATTTTTTTTGCTGCTCTTTACCATTACATATATACCTCCTTTTTATCAAAATAAGATGAAACTAAGTTACTTATAATCATTATTAAAGCAAAGGTAAAAAGTCCTATTGTGGATGCATAGCCGGCATTCTGCGCGCTAAAATATTGATTTGTAATCAAGGTTGATAATGAATGACTTGAATAACCGGGCCCCCCGCTGGTTAATGCCATTATAATATCAAATAACTTTAATCCACCAATCAGATTGATTACTGTTGATGATGCAAGTGCCGGAACGATTAACGGCAGTGTAATGTTTTTAAACTGCTGCCACTTACTGGCTCCATCAATTTCAGCCGCTTCATAATACATGACCGATATATTCTGCAATCCGGCAAGGTAAATAATCATTGCGGTCCCTACAAACTGAATGCTGTTTATGATAGTCATAATACATACAGCTACAGTTCCATTACTCATCAAATCAACAGGGGCTTTGTGAAGAGCATGTAATATATCATTAATTGCACCGCCATCATATTGTACAAAGAAATACATAATATAACCCATAATCAGAGGCGCTATCATTACCGGCAGATAGATAATCGTCCTGACAATTGATCTGCCTTTGAATTTGCTATTTAAAAATATCGCATATGCCAGACCTAAAACATTTTGAATCAGTGTACTGCAAATACCGTAGATAAGGGTATTTCTCAATGCAATAAGTACGTTTTCATCTGTAAAAATACGCAAATAATTTTTCAGACCTACATAATTCATTTTTTGCGAATAGCCATTCCAATTTGTAAACGAAATTCTTACACCATAGATAAGTGGATACGCCACAAATACAATAAATAAAATTATGGCAGGTATATAAAATAAGTTGATATAAAAATTTTTCTTTTTCATGTATACACCCTTTCTCTAAAACAGGGTGTCCATTTAAGAACACCCTGTTTATGGTTAATTAGCCTGTGCCATCTTTTCCTTATAGCTTGATTCCATTTGTTCTGTCGCCTTTTGTACTCCTTCACTATCTCCCGATAGAATTAATGCACCAGTTGTACATAGGTCATTCCACATGCCACTGGGTAAATATGCCCGATCAAAATAAGGCACTGTTTGGATTCCTTCCTCTGAATACTTTGCGTAATATTCAGCCAGCTTTCCAGTATCGCTGGTGACATAGGAAACGCCTGACGGCATCGCACAAACGCTTGCTAATTCCGTACATACATCTTCTCTCATTAGATAATTAAGCAACTGCATTGCTTCTTTTTTATGTTCAGAATCCTTCCAGACACCTGCAGCAAAATGCTCTCCGACTAATAATGTCTGTTTTGAATCATTATCTTTTGCCGGTAAGGGCATAAATCCAATATTTGCGTTTGCATTAATAGCGTACACCTCGGCAATTCCACTGGCTCCATAAAAGGAAAATGCTACATCTCCTTTGGCCATTGCCTTAATGCTGGTCATATAGTCTGCAGTCAGACAGTCAGGGTTAATATATCCTTTTTGATTCCATGCGTCTAACATTCCAGCCGCCTTATCCCACTGACTCCAGTCAAAGCTTCCATCCAAAAGTGCTTTCTGGTTTGCTTCATTATCATTTGTATATAATGTCGGTGCAATGTCATTAAAAATATTACCGATTGTAAAATTATCTTTTCCGCCTATATGAATTGGTGTCTTTCCCAAATCGCTTACCTTTTTACAGGCCGCATCAAAGTCCTCCCAGGTTTTCAGCTCATCAACATTAACTCCGGCCTCCGTCAACAAGTCTCCATTATATGTGATTCCGACCAAATCCATATCCAATGGAGCTGCGTAAATATTACCGTCTTCTCCTGTGACCAAATCTTTTATCTCCGGGTTTATGCTTGCTGCAAATTCCTGGTCATTCAACGGTTCCAGATATTCACTATATCTTGCAACTGCCCATCCATGTGTTGTCCAAATATCAGGAAGCTGATTTGCTGCCATTCTTGTTTTCATAGTATCACTGAAATTTGACCCCGGCATAATAGCCTCGACTTCAATTCCTGTTTCATATGTAAAATCTTCACATGCTTTTAAGATAGCATCACTTGTAGTTTCACCATTTAAATTGTATAAAAATTCGATCGTAACACCCGTTAATGGCGCCGCGCCTTCCTTCGTGCTTTCAGCCGAAGCAGATTTTGTTTCTGATGTTGCTGACGCACCTTCCTTTATTCCTTCTTCCGGATTAGAAGAACACCCGGTGAGCATGCCTAAAATCGCCGTAGTTGAGATTATTAAACGCATCACTTTTTTAATCTTCATTTATCTTAATTCCTTCCAATATTAAATATAGTTTTCAACAGTTTGACGTCATCTGTTGTTGTTATTTCATTATATCCGCTTATCTCATCGTTGCATATCGCATCAAATTTACAATTTGAGGGCTCTTTTTTATGATTGATTGAATTGCATTTTCCCCTATGTTAAAATGAAAACCGTTACGTAATACTATTTGGAGGATATGGTTTTTGAAAAAACATAAAAAAAATTCGATTCATTCTCACTTAATTATTATATATATATCATGCACGCTTCTCCCAATCCTTTTTCTGGCATCGATATTGACTTATATTTTCCAATATAAAAATAGTCAGAATCAGGAATTACAAACAACTTCTTTATTATATTCAATCGGTAATAATATAGAGACATATACCGACGATTTAAAACGCCTTTCCCTGTCACCGCACAGTTATACGGACATTATGTCCTTTTTTACGTATGTCCAAAATGCAGATTATGATAACCCGGAGGACCCTTATAAGCAATATGTAATTACGCGCGACTATACAAGTACCGTACAAAATCTACTATTAACCGCCAGATCAGATATTCTTGGTATTTGCTATATTCCTATTTCACATACGTATGATAATCGTCTTTATGTCTGTAGTAAGTATTCAGGATTAACAATATTAAACGATTATCCATATTCACAAGAAGACTGGTATCAAGAGGCTCTGCATAATAACGGTGATATTATTTATACTGCAGCATCAGAAGTAGATTACTATGGGAAAAATCCAGTTAAAACGTTCTCTGTTGTAAGACGCGTACGGGATGTTTATACAAAAAGAGATATTGGTATTATCAAAGTTGATTTAACTTATGACTTATTAGAAACTTTATTTAAAAATATGAAATGCAGCAAACGTTCCTTTGTTGGGTTAATCGACAACAAGGGGCATGTGATTTATGAAAGTGCTCCTATTTCTGATTTTGTTTCACAAAAAGCTTTAGCAGGAAGAACGATTAAGACAGATGACGATACTTATTTTTTGACCTATAGAAAAATAAATGAAACATCATGGAATCTTATCTATTTCTCTTCACAGAAAGATACCAACGGGCAAATATATAAAAGTTGTTTCATTGCCTTAATCATCTTTACTATAACATTTATTATTGCCTTTTGTCTTTTTATGATACGTTCAAGACGGTTAACACAATCTTTGCAAGATATTCTTTCCGGCATTGCGCATGTTGGAAACGGAGATTTGGATACGAGCATTGATACTGATTTATTATATTCCCACGAGCTCACAAAAATTGGCACGCAATTTAACCAAATGACAAAGCAGCTTAAGCTTCATATCCAAAATGAATATGAAGCGCAATTATCCCAAAAAACAGCAGAATATAAAGCTTTACAGAATCAAATAAATCCGCATTTTCTATATAATACTTTGAATATTTTTGTAACGTTGAACAGATTGGGATATAAAAGTGACTTGGAATCCGGATTAATAAAGCTCTCCAATATATTTAGATATACCTGTAGGAATGAAGAAAACTGTAGTATACTTCAAGAGTTTGACTTCGTGCGTCAATACCTGGAGATTCAGAAATTACGATATGAAGAACGCCTGAATTTTATCATTACATGCGATTATGATATACAGGATGTAGTAATTCCAAAATTAATCGTTCAGCCATTGGTTGAAAATGCAATTAAACATGGGCTGGAGCCCTCTATGGAACCAATCACAATAACTGTTTACGCAAAAAAATGTACTTTAAATTTTGAAGATCCTGTCAATTATGCCGTCATTATTATTTCGAATGACGGGATTGGTTTTAACCCCAAGGAAAAACCGGTTGCAAGTGGTATTGGGCTAAGCAATATATCCGAACGTTTAAATTTGTTTAATAAAGATTCGTTTTTCTATATTCACAGTGGGGAAGGCATATTAACTGTCGAATATATCTTAATTCCATTATGATACCAGGGTCAAAAGGTCATTTGGGGGAAAGGTAATTATATTATGAGAAAGATACTAATTGTAGATGATGAACGCATGGTCCGTTTAGGATTAATAAGCATGATTCAGGAGCTATATCCCGGTCAGTATGAAATTAGCGAAGCTATTAATGGTGATGACGCTTTGCAAAAATCACAATTATTATATCCGGACATTATTTTTCTTGACATTCGCATGCCTGTCAAAGACGGCCTGACTGCTCTTCCCGAATTGTATGAAATAACTCCTGATTCAAAGGTTCTTTTATTAACAGGGTTTGCGGAGTTCGAATACGCAAGAACTGCAATGCGGTATGGTATAAATGAATATTTATTAAAACCCTGTTCTCTTGCGGATATAAAAAAGGCCATAGATACCATTGAGCGATCATTTCAAGAAGCGCATACGAATTTAAACAATCATTTTTCCGTCGTATTATCGCAGGCTTTAAACTTATATTTCAGCAAAGAAATATTTCCTGAAGATACTGTATTTTCGAATACAAGATTTTCTGCTGCTCTTTTATATTATAATGGTCTCATAAATTAAGACACTTTCCCAGACAGATTTTAATGAATCTGATATACTAAAATCAGTATGAAAGAAAGGATTCATTGCTATGTCCAGACAAAGAAGAAACTTTAGTGCCAAATTTAAATCAGACCTTGTGATTGAGTTACTTAAGGGAGAGAAAGATCTCAATACCCTTGCAACTGAAAATAATATTCAACCCAACTTACTCCGTAACTGGAAGAAAGAATTCCTAAACAACGCTTCTGCAGCATTTGACGACAAGCGAGAGGAAAACCTCAAAGATAAGCTTGCAGAAGAACGCAAAGAGAAGTCGGAGTATGCCAAAAAGGTTGGTCAGTTAACCATGCAGGTTGACTGGCTCAAAAAAAAATCTGAAGAAATTTGTGGACCTGACTACGAGAGTAAGTTTAGTCCAAAACCTTTTGACGACTAAAGAATTACCTGCTTCTGTCGGGGCAAAGCTCCTGGATATCAACCGCACCAGCATTTATTACAAAGGAACGCCTGTATCAGAGGAAGAACTGGCTTGTAAAGAGATCATTGATCACCTTCACACAGATAATCCGACCTGGGGTGCCAGGCAGATGTCAGCACAGTTGAAGCTTCGTGGTTATCATGTTGGTCGCCGGAAAGCACGCCGCTACATGAGCGAAATGGACATTCATCCAATCTACCCAAAGATGAACCTTTCGAAGCGGATGCAGCAAGCTAAGGTATTCCCTTATCTTCTCCGCAATGCTGTCATAGACAAGCCTAATCAGGCTTGGTCGATTGACATTACATATATTCCCATCCGGCATGGATTTTTGTACCTGACTGCTGTAATCGACTGGTACAGCCGCTGTATTGTCGGCTGGGAAGTCGATGATACACTTGATACCCGAATGGTTGTCAATGCCTTGAAAAAGGCTTTTAAGGTTGCAAAGCCACAAATTTTAAATTCCGATCAAGGATGTCAGTTTACAAGTCAACAATATATTGAATTCTTAAAGAAAAATGGAATTCGCCAAAGCATGGATGGGAAAAGCCGTTGGGCTGACAACATCATGATTGAACGCTGGTTTCGTAGCTTCAAATATGAAGAAGCGTACCTTACACAATATAACAATATCAAAGAAGCCAGAGCCGCTATCGGACGATATATTTTCACTTATAATTTTGAAAGATGTCATTCTGCCCTTGACTATCAAAAACCGGCTGAATGCTACTACCCGGCAATGCTACTGCCCTATGTAGCTTGATGCATATATGGATCTGGGGGGTGTTCCACTGCCTTCCCCATACTCCTTGTCACTTATCCACCATATCAGTTCATTATAAAAATCTTAGATTTTTGTCTTGACAACTGAGCCACTATATATATAGATCTTCCAAACAAGTCTGCTGCCGGACGTTATTGTGAAGAAATAATAGAACTATATACTACTATAGCTTCTAATAAATGTCTTGAGCATTCTGTTTACTTTCTTCCGACCGGAGAATTATGTTTATTTATGGCAAATGATACGAAACAATCTTTAGTAAATTTTATGCAGTCATTATTTACTGAAAAATATGCCGGAACTTCTGCTGTAATTTTTGAATCTGAATATTTGACAGATTTATTGCAAAAGATTACGATCATGCAAAACCAAAATTCTCTGAGATGCTTTTTTTCAGGCCATTGGGTTCTCTTTAAACAGCTGTCATCGTTAAGAAATAGTACGGAAATATGTGCTTTTTCTGATCATCTTGAAAATCTGCTGGTATCCTATGTTGTAAATGATGCAACAGGTTTTTATGAAAACAAGCAGTTCTTACTGTATACGAACGAGCTATATAAAAGCTTTCCTTTTGAGCGAAAGAAATCCTGCTTTCGCTTTGTTACGAACTTTATTGGGCTTTCTGCAAAAAGTTCTGATTTTAAAGACATAAATGGTCTTATAAGTATATTTCCAAACAGCAAATCATCAAAATTAGACAGTGATGATTTAATCAACCGTATAAAAAATTATATTTCTCAGCATTACAATGAAGACTTAAGTATTCAGACACTCGGCGAAATATTTGATATCTCGCCAAATTACTTCAGTAAGATTTTTCATGAAAGGACAGGCACACGTTATATAGATTATATTACAAATTATAGAATAGATATTGCGAAAAAATTATTGAGGTCAAATCAGGAACTTACGATTCAACAGGTAAGTGATTCGATTGGATATTACAGCACACGCCATTTTGTAAAAACTTTTAAAAAGGTAACCGGAAGCTTACCAAGTGAATATAAATTGAAAAATTCATAGTTTCATCCGCCCGGCCTTTCAATGCTGGTTTTTTTTGTAGAAAGACTCCTCCTGAACTCCTTCGGTGTCATATGAAATTGCTTTTTAAAGCAGGAAATAAAATATGAGGAATCGCTGAAGCCAACATATTCGCCAATCTCACTGATGTGTAAGCCGCTGTTTTTCAACAAATCAGAAGCCGCCTTTAATCGGAAGGTCAGCAGATATTTGGAAAAGGTCTGTCCTGTTGTTGACTTAAAAAGCCGGCTCAGATAAGAAGCATTCATAAACAACTGCCGGTCTGCCAATTCCTGCAGTGAAATCTGCTGCTGATAATTTTCCTGCACATATTTAATGACCATATCCATAACACCCGCTGTATTGTCGTTGTCTTCAAGCGGACGGCTCATACATGCTTCTAATCTACTGATTATAAAATCTTCCAACTCGCAGATGCTATAAAACTGGTACAAATCATATGACTGCTCCTGAGCCAAATTTTCTATTGATCCCCACATACTTTCGGCTTCTGTGCGGAGCATGCTCGTAGTGCTTAGTATGTCGATGATTCCCTGATACAGCGGGTCTAATGATTTTAGATTCTGTATCCGCTTATCCGTAAAAAAAGTATGTACAATTTCATCCACTCTGTCAGAATTGTACTTTTGAAGTTCTTTTTTTAAGCCGAGCTTTTGTCCTTCCGTAAATAAAATCGTATGATCCTTTTCAATATCGGCATAAAAACAGACTTCATCCCAGCCCCTTAGCAGACGCAAATTAACAGCATCCACCGCATTTTTATAAGCTGTAATAAATTCGGACTTACCCCGCATAATATCACTGACTCCAACAGAAACCTGAGAACGGATCCGGCAGCTTATATAAATCATAATACTGTTTAGCAATATTTTAATTTCTTTTTCAGAAAGAGCCTTACACCGATCCGATAACACCAGCAGCCATTCATGACCAGCCGGAAAATACCAGAGTACCGTTTGCACTACGTGAAGTGCCTGCCATTTTTCAAGTAAATCGTACATCGTTTTCTGCTGCTCTTCGCTGTTATTATTTATTTGAACGACAGCAAGGCGGTACTTCTGCCAAATATTATTTTCCGGTATGCTTTCAATTAGTCGATTCAATAATTTTTCATTGTATAAGAGTTGTCTGACGGATAATTGCTGTTTGGAAAATTCCAATATGTCTTGCTCTTTTTGACGATTCTTGAATATTTCCTGTTCTTTTTTCCGGCAAATAATATGATTCACCGCATTCAGCAAGTCTGCCTGTGCAATCGGTTTTGTCAGATACTCTTTGACCCGATATCTAATCGCCTGCCTGGCATACGAAAATTCGGCATAACCGGATACTAAAATCACCTGCGTCCTATATTCCTTTTCCATAATACGCCTGGCCGTCTCTAACCCATCGATGTCCATCATCCGTATATCTGTGATCAGAATATCTGCATCCCCCTGTGTTTTTTCCAGATAGTCCAGGACCTGTGTACCTGAATCAAACTCTCCGACGATTTCTATCGGCATATCCGAACGCAGAAGCATACTGACAATCGCTTTTCTTGCAAGGGCTTCATCATCCGCTACAACAACCTTCATTTTGCATTCCACTTCTACGTTCATCCTGTTAGCTCCTTTCTGTATCTATTATTTTCAGATCTAAATATATTTCCGTATCTCCGTTTTTCTTTTCAACATGGACACCATAATCTTTTCCGTAGTACCCCTTTATCCGCGCATTTACATTCTTAAGTCCGATTGTTTCCCATTCGACTTCATCAAATTCATCTTCCAGAACATAGGATGCATTTTCTGATTCCAGAATCTGATTCCAATTTTCCACTTCTTGTTCCGTCATCTGACCGCCATTGTCCCAAATCACAAGTTTCAGGTCGTTCCCTTCACGGAACACATTAATTCCTATTCTCCCACCGGTACGTGTGTTTCTTAATCCATGGTTGATTGCATTTTCTAACATGGGCTGCAGCAGGAACTTCAGCATATTTAAGGATTCTATACCTTCCTGTACAGAAAATGTAACCCGAAACATATCCGGAAAACGAATCATTTGTATTGCCGTCAACAAGTAATTTCCCTGATCTATTTCAATCCTTTGAAACGTATCCTCTTCCTCCAGCAGCTGTTTCGTCTGTACTTTAAACTGCTCCAATATTTCCGGGTTATCATTCAAGGACAGCTTAGAGGATGGGGACTGGTAAATTAAGCCTTTATCATTCAGAACTACAATACCTGTGCTGTTGGCCTTTTTTGCGCCTTCATCCAGAACATCACATATCGTACTGAAATTAATATCTACTGCCAAAAGACCCAGAAATCTGTTGGAATTATAATCATATAAATAAGACAGCATTGTCACAACTCCGTATCTGAGGAGATCAATTTCTTCTTCAAAAACCTCCAAATAAACTGTTTTGCCAATACTGTCCAACTGTGTTTTTTCTGCTATATCTATAATCCGGCTTTTGTATTCATCGCTTACATAGCCAAGCGTACTGTAGGTTTCATCCTCCGCGATAATTGTAGCCCTGATTATATTCGGGTTAAATTCCACCGCATGCTTCATTGCTTTTTCTACATATCGGATGTTCTCCCACCGTTTATGAATCGGAAGCTCAACATTATTCTCTTCCAGAATAGATCTGTATTCTTTATCATACAATTGAATGTTTTTTAACTGATCCGAACTAGTCAGCACCGTATTCAGAAGAATATCTATGTTCTCATTCAGCTGAACCATATAACGAATACTTTCATTTTGAATATCGGTGATGGTTTGTTTGCAGAACAGAAGAAAAATACATACGATCAGTATCCAAAGCACACCAAATGATGCTATCATCTTTCCCCTTAAGGAGCGTCTATAAAACCACTTTTTCACCACCGATTGTCCTTTCATATCGCACAATAAGTTACTTTGTTAACCTCTCTCGCATATATTACCACTTCCATTAATTTCATACAACGCAAAATTTATCAACTCTTCACTGCTCCCTGGGTCAGACCGTCCACAATATAACGCTGTGCAAAGATATATACCAGAACGATGGGAACGATGGCCACCAGATAGGAAGCAAATGCCATATTATAGTCAAACGTGTACTGTGATTTAAAATTGTACTGGAACAAAGGCAACGTCCATGAATTCGGGGATTTACTTAAAATCAACAAGGACAGCTGGAAGTCATTCCAAATCCACATCGCATTTAATACGAGCACCGTGACCAGCATAGGGCTGATCAGTGGAAGTACAATGCGCCAATAGGCTCCAAAAGTCGTACATCCGTCGATCAATGCGGCAGATTCCAAATCAGAAGGTACGGAGCGGATATAGTTTACCAGTAAAAAGATTGCCTGTGGTGCCGCTAATGTAACATGTAAAAGAATCAGCCCAAATTGATTGTTCAGCTTCAAATTTGCCGTGTAGTTTACCAGTGGAACCATAACCGCCTGAAACGGAACAAAAAGTCCGGCCAGGATATACCAGTAGATAAACTTGAAATACTTCTGTTTCATATTCCTTGAAATCGCATAAGCACACATCGGAGCCAAAAGCATGATTAATGCCACTGCTGCTATCGTAATAAACAAAGAGTTCGAAAAGTATCTTACATAATTTGACTTCCCGAACACGGCCCGAAAGTTATCCAGATAGAATGTTTTCGGAAATGCAAAGAAATTTTCCGTTGACTCAGCCGGGGATTTAAAGGATGTAATCAGTGTAATATACAGCGGATATAATATCAGGAGTATTCCCGCCAGCAATGCGCCATATACAAGAACCTTAAACAGCACCGTTTTAAATGATAATTGTTTTTTCCTCGTGCCCATAATCATTCCTCCCCTACCTGTTTACTGCTGGTTAATCTCAATGTGAAGAAGGATATAAGGCCGACTACAGCAAATAATACCATAGATATCGTTACCGACTGGCTATACTTGCTTTCCAGCAGAGCATACTTGTAAATCAACAGGCCGACAGCTTCTGTAGCACGTCCGGGGCCTCCATCCGTCATTGCTTTAATATAATCGAAAATCGTAAGTCCTGCCTTCGTCTGCGTAATAATAATCATATTGATAACCGGAATCAAAAAAGGAATCGTAATATTTTTAAACCTTGCAAAGGGACCGGCTCCATCAATCGTCGCTGCCTCATACAATTCAGACGGCACCCCTTGCAGCCCGGCAATCAACAGCATAACAGGGACAGCGCACCCCTGCCACAGATTGACAATCAGGATTGCATACATCGCCAGCTTCGGATTTCCCAGCATACTGCCGCTTAACCATTCCACGCCAATCTTTTGCCCGATCACCGGAATTACCCGGTAAAACAACTCATTCCAAATCAATCCAACCGTTACCAGACTCAGCACGGCCGGCAGAAAATAAATAGACCGAAAGAGTGTGGAAAAGAATTTAATACGGTTAATCATCAGTGCCACTGCCATAGAAATGGCCAATGTTAAGATAACAAGTAACACCATATACACAACATTAAATTTAATTGAATTCAGAAAACGGGCATCCTTAAAAATTTTAATATAATTAGAAAGTCCGACTACTTTATAACTGCTGCTTAAGCCATTCCAATTTGTCAGGCTATAATAAAAGCCTATTAAAATGGGTATAAGAAATAAAAAAGAATATAAAAATACGATGGGGATCGTAAACCCAATCATTCCCCAGTTGATTTTTTTCTTATGAGGAATAATACCTTCTTGTGACATAGAAATGTCCTCCCTTTTGTTGATATACAGAAAACCCCGCCGCTAAAACCTTTCCCCGATTTCAGGGCGGGGGCATCAAACACCTTATTTGTATCTTATTCTGCCGTTAATTCTTTCCAAATCTCATCCAGTTTGGTCAGGCATTTTGATACATCGCCGTCCATGATCATTTCCTGCAGTTCCGCACGCTTCTCCTGTTCAAATCCCGGAGGCGGAGCCACTGCATCCAGCACACCGTTTTTATCAACAGACTCTGTCACCCTTTGTGCCTCCGGAATATCCGGTACCACACCCTTAATTGCCGAGAGTGAATGATCTCTGTCTGAAAAGATCTGTGCAGCTTCCGTGCTGGTCAGATACTGCATGAATGTATCAACAGCCTCTTTGTTATCATTTTTATTCTTTCCTGCTGCGACAGCTAAATCCACACGCACGGTTTCTTTTGTTTCTCCGGTATCTGTCGGCCAGGGGAAGATTTTAAAGCTTGCATCCGGATTGGCAGACTGCAGGGAAGGTAATACAAAAGAACCTGACGGCATCATCATACCTTTTCCATTGACGAAATCCGTAATCGCCTGGTCGTAGCTGACAGAAATGCTGTCACTCTGTGCATTGTCGTTCACCCATTTCATTTTTTCCAGGGTTGCTTTTGCTATTGGATTCTTGGAAAAACTATCCTTGCCCGCTTTCATATCCTCATAAAAATCTTTATATGAGCCCATATCTTTTGTCATAATACCAGTCCACAGATAGGAAGTAGTCCAGGCATCCTTATTTGACAGGACAAATGGGGTTTCGCCGTCCTCTTTCATCTTGTCCACTAAAGCAACCAGGTCACTCCAGGTTTCCGGAACCTCATACCCTTTTTCTTTGAAACTGTTCTCTTCATAATAAACACCATTGTATTCGATTGAAATCGGTGCAATGTAATTCTTCCCATCAACCTCTGCAGATTTCAGATATTCCGGAATTACATTCTCGGTACATGGCTTACCCGTAATATCAAGAACTTTTCCTTCTTTGACAAAGTTGGCAAAGTTGGCGTCAATCGGATAATGTGTAAACACATCCGGTAAGTCATCTGCTGCCGCTCTGGTCATCAGTACCGTCTCCCCGTCCGGAACTGTAACCTGTTCCACATCAATCTTGGGATGCTGTTTTTCAAACTCTGCAATCAGATAGTCCATCGTGTCAACCGCTTCCTTTTTCATCTGGAAGAACTCAATCTTTGTTACATCACCTGTTTTCGAACTTCCTGTCTCTGTTGATCCTGCGGATGATGACGCATCTTTCTGTCCGCTGCTCTGCTCAGATCCACAGGCGGTGAGCATGCATACGCTCAATGCAGCAAGTGCAATCGCTACTGTTTTCTTTTTCCCCATGTCGTAAATCCTCCAATTATTTATATTTTAATTTTAAATTAATACCGTCGTTCTCGCTTCCCCGCCCTGTATCTTTGTGGTAAATAATCCATGAATTTCTGGCCTTTAGGTAAGGATCCGCTGTCGCTTCCAGTAATGCTTCGTTGGTATGTGCAGGCAGCGCCACTACCGTGCTGAAACCTTCCTTCTGCACCTCAATCGGTGTAAAATGCAATACCAATGGGTTCAAAGCGATTGCATACCCTTTCGGCACGTAGACCGCCTTCACCTGCCTGCTGTTCAGATGTACTTTTCCATCTTCCGAATGCTCTAAAGAGGAATATTCTGCAAGGAATAATACAAGATCTGTCACAGCTACATTTACTTCACAGCCATAATGCCACTCCATTCCATCCATGATTTGATTATGCCCGGCACAAAATCCGACTTCCACCGGCATTTGCCCATATACTTCTGTCTCTAAATAATGCCGTTCCTTTTCCAGGGTCATCAGACCGGTATCTTCTGCTGCATAATCCACTCCCTGTCCCGGAATCGGTATGTTCTTCTCCATGTATTCCACATAAGTATTCAGATCTTTCTTAAGTACCTTACCAAATGCCTTAAATCCGGAATCATTTACATGTATTACCGCAATATCCGGATTATTGCTCTTTACTTCTTCTATCGTCATGATACTTCCTCCAATTACAGTTCTGCTCTACAGACTTTCCGGATATCCACCCGGCGGATCCCATTTCACCGGAAGATACCGGGCCGCCTCTTGAATTGCGGTAATGTATTTCCCATAAACCCCGGCTACATGGTGAATATAGGGACCGTAGACAAATGTCTCCTCCATCTTCTTCCAATCTCCGGTTTCAAACCAGACATACGAACCGGTGGTTTCCGGGCCTTCCACAGCCTTACCTTCTGCAGCTGTGAGGTAGTAGGAGCCTTCAATTTCATCACATCGAAGAATCGTAATGTCACCCTCCTTCAGTTCCCAGGTTGCATATGCATCTACCATGCGTGCCTGACATTCTTCTTTTTTCAAAGAATAAGGGAAGGGACCGCAATGCCATAGTAATTCAGCGTTATCATTCTCCGGATGACGAATCGTCAGATCTGCAAAGAATATTGCCTGTTCATTTAGTGCCGCTGCCTGTGCAATCACAGATGTCAGTGCTCCGTTCAGGTCACATTCGCAGGCCAGCGGTAATCCCATATCGGCCAATTCACTGATAATCATACATGGCGGCACACCGATTGCATCAGGGAAAAGCGTCCAGCATTCAATTGCACCTGCCCGGCAGTCATTCTTTTCAAGTGTGGCGAGCACCGTCACTTTTAATGCGGCTATTCGCTGTAGCTGCTCCGTCGTCATCGCCTGGCAATCCATCTTATCTTTCAGCTTCTGCACTTCGCTTTCTACCGCAGGATCATGACTGTCTGCCAGCTTTAAAGTATCTCTGATAATACTATATGGAGAAACCGGAACCACCTCAATACCAAACTTTTCTACAAGTGCAGCTTCACTGGCAATGACACTCATAAACTGTGTGGGACGCTGACCGATTTGCGCAATCCGAAGATCTTTCAAATCCCGGACAATCGTTGCTGTCCGCAAAAAGTTAACGTATCCTTTTCTGAATTCCTCTGTGTCCGTATCCACATTATATATGTAACTAAAAGTTATGTGGTTACGACTCAAAACTTTCGCATCCGCAAAGATACCACATTGTGTATCCCGGCCGAACATTCCCGGCCGGCTGGGATACTGGTCACGAGGTCCCCAAAGCAACACCGGCAATCTGAACTCTCTTAATATTTTAACCGCTATCTGTTCCTCACCAAAGTCACAATGTAATAAAAATACAGCATCGACTTTTTCCTGTTTGAATTTCTCCACGACAGGCTTTATATCCTCCGGTCTGTAAGCGATACCTCTGTTGCAGATATCCTCGATATCAATCAGTGTAACAGCATCTTGCTTCATTGTCCTGATTGCCTCAAATACACGTTCTTTTTCTGCTGCGGCAACATCCAGAGACAAATAGCTTCTTTTAATGGGCAATACACCCAGTCTCAATTTTCTCATCTGCAAGCTGCTCCAACCCCCTTTCATAATATGCAACCCTTTTGTCTAACGCTTCGTCCTGTATCTCGCCGGTCTTAAGGAAATGCTCTGTCATCTCTCTTGTCGGAATGCCGGCTCTTCCTCCAATGCGCGTGCACTTAATCGCACTGACTGCACTGGAGAACTCTGCTGCTTCAACCGGCGTCATGCCGCGCACCAGACAACTGGCGAATGCTCCATGAAACACATCGCCGGCACCAACCGTATCAACGACCGGCACATGAAAAGCTTCCTGGCAGAAAAAACCACCTTTCCAAAGACCAATACAGCCTTTGGAACCCTTTGTGTAGATTGCCACCTGCGGACCCCAGGATAAAGTCGTTTTAAGATTCTTTTCCTCCTCGTCATCGGTAAAATAATGGTCATAGACAAATTGAGACGCAATCAACACATCCACATACTGGTACACTTCTTCCAGACGGGGATAGTAATTATCCGCATCGAGTAATACGGTTACCCCATTTTCTTTTGCAATCCGGGCTGCTTCTAATCCGATATCATCCACCCACGCCAAATGCAGCACTTTCGCCTGCTTAACCATTTCAAAATCGATTTCCGTTTCCAGCAGCGGGGAAGTCTTTGCGGAACGCATGATAATACTGCGTCCTCTTGTTTCTTCATCCGACAAAACAAGTGAAAACCCTGTCCTGCCGCCGGGCCTTACCTTTACGCCGGAAATATCTACTCCATGCCGAATCAAGTCATTGCAGCAGAATCTGCCAAAAATATCATCCCCTACGGTACCGCAAAGCGCTGCAGCTGCTCCAAGACGTGATGCTGCAGCCAACCCCGTGGATACCTGCCCTCCGCCTTGCCAGCTTTGTTTCTGCATATACATAGCCTCATTCGATCCAGGCAGGTGAGGCAATGTACACAGAAAATCAATGCCCGGATTTTCAAACCCTATAATGTCTGCCATATGATTTACCCCTATTTCCCGGAATGATCAGGATTTAACATACGGATCTTATCCCGCACAAAATTTATACAGGGTTCCTTAATCGTCTCTAATCCTTCAAAATAGTACTGATGTGGCTGTACCTGCCCTATATACGCCTTCATAGAATCAAAAAATATTTTCTCATATTCCGTGGCAATATTGAATTTACTTACACCGCAGCGTACTGCATTCTGCATCTGATCTGTTGGAATACCAGAACCGCCATGCATAACAAGAGGAACCGATACATTTTTACGTAGTTTCTTAATCAGCTCAAAATCCAATTCAGGCATACGTACATAATCGCCATGTCCGTTACCAACAGCGACTGCCAGTGAATCCACTCCGGTGCGGCGGACAAATTCTGCTGCCTGTTCCGGATCCGTAAAGTTACTGCTGTGAAGATCGCCTTCCTCCAGTGCAGAACCCACATGTCCAAGTTCGGCCTCCACATCTACACCGGCTGCATGGGCAAAGCGGACAGTTTCTGCCGAAAGGGCAACGTTCTCTTCATACGGCAGGGAAGAGCCGTCAATCATGACCGAAGGAAAACCGCTCATCATAGCTTCTACCGCTATTTCACATCTGTTGGAATGATCCAGATGAATTCCGACCGGAACCTTTGCCTCCGTCGCCAATCTTTTTGCAATATCCACCACTACCGGCATCGGGATGAAAGAAGACATCCCCGGCCAAAACTGTACAATTATGGGCATATCTTCCTGCTCCGCCGCCTGAATAGCCCATGCAATACTCTCATAATTAAATACATTCATTGCCGGGATTCCATATCCCTTGTCCGTAGCTTTTTTTAACATATCATTTACTTTTTGTAGTGACATTCTCTTTCTCCTTCTTTTCTCAATCAGTCATTATTGTTGCATTGAAAAAGTTCACAAAACGAGGCAAGGTATCTGTAAACTGCCTGCTGTAATCATCAATTTCTTTATAGTCGGCTGCTGTCAGCTCAAAGCTTGTTGCTTTCAGATTTTCTGCAACCTGTGCGGCATTTCGTCCCCCCACAATCGGAGCTGTGATTCCCGGTGTCTGCATCAGCCAGCGAATCGCAATCTGCGCCTGGGTTCTGTCGTACTTCTCTGCATATGACTTCAGGAAGTCAGCCACCTTTAAAGCACCATCGAAATATGGATGGAGAAAGAGCGGTGCCTCACTGCGTCCGTCTGTCTTCGGGAAAACCTTATCGCTCTTATATTTTCCTGTCAAAAGTCCCTGTGCCAGCGGACTGTAGGGAATAACGCCCACATGATTCTCTTTACAATACGCGAACTCCGGCCCATCCAAAAAACGCCAAACCAGACTGTAACACGGCTGGATGATATCGACATCCCCATATCTCCGCGCTTCTTTCAGCTGCTCAAGGCTGAAATTTGAAACTCCGATTGAACGGATCTTGCCTTCTTCTTTCAACTGCATCAATGACTCCATCGTATCCTCTATGGGATCGCCCGCTATGGAGGGATAATGGATAAAATATACATCCAGATAATCCATTCCTAAAAATTTCAGGCTTCTCTCACAGGCAGGTCTTACATGATCCTTCGGCAGATCCGGACGCCATATCTTTGAAATGATTGTCATCTCTTCCCTTGGCAGTCCTTTCACCGCTTTTCCAAGCACCTCTTCCGATAGCCCATTTCCATAGACATAGGCTGTATCAAAGGTTGTAATTCCGCCTTCCCATGCGGTATGTATGGCTTTTTCAGATTCCAGCCGATCGGAAGCTCCCCAGTACCCCGCGTCACCCATCAACCACGTTCCCAAAATCATTTCTGAAATACGAATATCCGTATTTCCAAGCTTATTTTTTTTCATTCACACTTCTCCTAATTATAAAGTATAAAATTGCCATTACAATCGTAAACACTATCATGCCTGTTCCGAGTACTTGATAAGTCGCTGCCATTCCACGTCTTTCTATCAACCAGCCGCCGCCTACATTGCCAATGATATTGCCGATTCCCAGCTGTGCAACTACAAGAGCGCTTTGTATCCGTACCCGCATAGCTTCTGAGACCAGGCTGCCCAGATAAATAACACTGTTGTAATAAAAGGTCATAAACGATATACCCGCCAAAATTTGTGCCAGAACCACCATTTCAAACGAACCGGCTTTTGCTAAAAGCAACCCCCGAACGCCTAATGCTCCTGTAGCCAACAATAAAATCACGAGAACGGGCACCTTCTTCCCTATCCTGTTCGCAAGAAAGTAAACCGGCAATTCACTTAAGGCACAAAACATCATTGCATATCCGATGTGATCCGCACTGTATCCCATCTCTACCAGATAAGGACCTAAGAAGCTGCTGTTATGACTGACCATAACCTGCACGGCGCAGGCCAGCAACAGTACAAACAAGACCTGCGGTGTAAGCAGACGTTCTTTCCGGTTTCCTTCGGATGTCTTTTTTTCTTCCGTTTGGATCCCTGTTTTTTGCTCGGGAATTCGTATTGCAATTAAGAACATCATCAAATACATACCGGCCGTAAGTGCAAAAGAAAGCCGGCTATCTGCTTTGACGATTGTGCCTGACACCGCTGCAGCAGCCACATAACCCAGGCTCCCGCCCATGCGGATAAAGGAGTAGGACTGTGCCTTCCTTTTCTCCTCATTCATGGCCAATGCATTTCCCAACGGTGTAACACATGTCTGAAAAGAAAAGTACAAAATATTGACAAAAAACAAAGCGACAAATCCCTTAGCGGCTGCAAACAGCGAAACACTGATCATCGCTGCAAGAACCACCAGCCGCAGAATTAAAACTGTTCTTCCCGTCCGGTCTGCAAGCATCGACCAGACCGGCTGCACCAGCACTGCACACAACGCGGCTACTGAGGAAAGAATTCCTATTTCCATAGCAGGTATGCCCTGTTCGCCATAATAGACGGCAACATAAGGAAGAAAGCACGCTTCGGCAGCAAAACACAAGGCAAAGATTCCAAACAGTTTTAGCGCAAGCTTATCACTTTGATTGTTGCTCATGCAATCCACTTACCTCCGTAAAGTCTTTGGCTCTCTCAAACTCTATCGTCGGAATTGCCTGTGCAAAATCATAGGTGACCTTTGGGAAGTTAAGCGGCCGTGCCCATCTCACGGCATTGATAAGAATCTGTTGTATTTCCGGGATTTCAAAGGTAGGAAATGCCTCATGTCCACACCGTAAATAAAACACCTTTCCCATTCCTCTATGCCAGCAGCAACCGGAACGGAATACCTCTCCGCCTTCAAACCAACTGATAAATACCTGTTCGTCCGGCCGTGGAATCATAAAATGTTCCCCGTACATCTCCTCATTCGGCAGCACAATTTTTTCAGGTAAGCCTTCTGCAATTGGATGCGAAGGATCCACGACCCACATAACCTCTTTTTCTCCATCCTCCCTCCACTTGAGCCAAACGGTGTCCGTACCCATTAGTTTGTGGAAGATTTTTGAATCATGAGCCGAGTGTAATGCGATGAATCCCATGCCTTCCATAGTGATTCTCTTGAATATGCGCTCTACAACTTCGTCGCTTACCTCTTTCTGTGCTATATGCCCCCACCAGATCAGAACATCCGTATGATTCAGTACTTCCTCTGTCAGCCCATGCTCCGGCTCCCGCAAGGTAGCCGTCTTCACATCCATTCCTGCTTTTGTCAGGAAGTCCGCAATACAGCCATGTATTCCCTTTGGATATACCTTACGGATTTCCTCAAACTGCACCTCATGTAAATTTTCATTCCAGACCGTTACACGAATTTTATCTGTCTTCATTTTTTCTCCCTTCTACGTTTCATATAGTTAAAGCTCGCGCCAGCTTCCTGATTTTGCAGATTCTATTACTGCATCTATGACTTTCTGATCCCTTAAACCGTCAAAAATATCAGCCGATAAGCCATCACCTTTTTTCAGACAGATATCTGCAAAGGACTGCATCTGATCCACATAATATTTATCGGGAATCGGCAGCTTTGTAAACTTATTTACAGATGCATAAGGCTCTCCGATGCATACCTCCAACTCATCCACTCCAGGTGTCTCATCCAGCTTATAAATCAACGCCCCCTTGCTCCCTGACAGCTCCAGTCTCTGATAATTCCCTCTGCCGTATGCAAACCGGGTGAACAAAAATGATGCAGAAATATGATCGTCTAATTCAGCCAGAAAATGTGTAAAATCGTCCACATCCACTTTACCGATACCGCCTTCATTTTTACGTCGTTCCTTTACATACGTGCCTTGATTACCGATTACCTTCGTATAATCTTTTCCGGTTATGAACCGAACCAAATCTATTCCATGACTGCCTAAATCACCAAGCACTCCGGAGCCTGCGTGCTCTTTCGCATGGTACCACCGCATAGGCACGTCCTGAAAAGGCATACCCCATGCCTGAAAATACTGCATATGCGCATGATAGATTTCTCCCAGTTCTCCGGACTGTACTAAATCCCGGGCATACCGTGCAGCAGCTTTAAAGCGATAAGAGAAGCAGACCATATGTGCCAATCCTTTTTCCTTCGTCATCTCCGCCAGCGTATTTGCCTGTGACGTATTCAATCCCACAGGTTTTTCCAGATTATATGGCTTTCCTGCTTCTATTGCGTATTTTGCAACGGGATAGTGTACATCATTCGGGGTACAGATGTCGACTGCATCTACATCCGGACAGTTAATCAAATCCCTGAAATCGGTAAAACAATGCGCATCATCGATTCCATATAATGTTTGTGTGGCTTTCAATGCGTCGGGATTAATATCGCAAATAGCCTTTAATTCTAAATCGGGGCTTTTCTGAATACCAGGTAAGTGAACGCCATTTGCAATAAAACCCAATCCAACTATACCTATGCCTATCTTTCTCACTCATCTTCCTCCGTATTATTTCTTTGAAATAGATATCTTTTTGTTTACGGTGTAATATTAACAAAGTATCGTATTTTTTAGTATAAATTTTATTACTTATTTATACCAATATTTTGACACAAATGTAAATGGTGAAAATATTGCCAAATAATCTTTTCACATATGGGTGTATGCAAAAAATCCATCTAAAGGTTTTACCCTAAAGATGGATTTTTCTGTTATTTCTTGTTATCTTTTTTTGCGCTTCTGTCTTGCTCTCTCTAGTATCGTGTCGATATTTTCACGGATTTTCTGTAACCGTCTCACCCTTCCAGTCGCGGATGCCTCCAAACTCAACAATATTCGTATATCCCAGATCTGCTAACTTTTTTGATGACTGCTTGCTCCGTTAAAAACCAGATATGTATTCCATAACATCTGAAAAAACATAACAAAAAAGAATATCAGGAAACCATAGCGGAACCCTTTGCTTTTCATCCACTTAGGGATATCTTTTTTTCGTGACAATCCATATTTTCCGCCAAGCAATCCGAATAATTGCCCCCGTCCGCAATAACAATTGCAATAGCCTTTGTTGCCACCTGCTACAGCCATAATGAGCGGAATGAAGAAGCACAGCAACCCCAACCACGCAAACAAAACTATTTTGCATAACACAGATATGAGTGTGGAAAAAATTGCAGATATCTGCGGTTATTCCAGTGAAGTGCATCTGTATCGGCAATTTTGTCAGAAGACCGGGATGACACCGAAGGATTACAGAAAGACCCCTGGAAATGCCCCTCTATATGCTTTTCCAGAGGACAGCTTTAATTCTTGGAATTTATTGCTGAAGGTGATTATCTCCACTTAGATTAAATCGAAGAAATCTTTCTTTTCTGTTGCTTATATTCGTTCATTACCATTTATCACATGGCACGCAACGAAATGTCCTTTTTCAACTTCTTTTAGTACTGGTGTAACACTTCCACAGGTTTCTTCCGCATATTTGCACCTTCCTTTAAACCGACATCCCGGTCCGCAGTCTATCGGGCTTCCGACTTCGCCCTCCAGCGGAAGAACCGTCTTAGTTTTTTCAATATCAGGATCCGGAATTGGTATAGCCGAAAGCAGAGCCTGTGTATAAAAGTGTATCGGCTTATCATAGAGTTCCTGACTTGGAGCCAGTTCTACCAATTGCCCCATATACATGACCCCTACACGATCAGAAATATGACGAACCATAGACAAATCGTGAGCAATAAATAAATAGGTAAGACCTAATTCCTCTTGAAGGCGCATCAGGAGATTTACAACCTGTGCCTGTATGGATACATCCAGTGCAGATATAGGCTCATCGCATACAATAAATTCCGGCCTGACAGCCAATGCACGGGCAATACCGATTCTCTGCCTCTGACCACCGGAAAACTCATGTGGAAAGCGATTCGCATGTTCTTTGTTTAATCCAACCATTTCCAATAATTCCTGAACTCTCGCATGTCCTCCCGGTAAATGATGGTTTCTCATTCCTTCTGATATAATATCGCCTACTGTCATACGAGGGTTTAATGATGAATAGGGATCCTGAAAGATCATCTGAGCATCTTTTTTAAATTTCAGAAGATCTTTTTTATCTTTTAGCCGGCTGATATCTTTGCCTTTATACTGGATGGTTCCGCCAGTGGCGGGATACAGGCCTAATATTGTTCTTCCACACGTTGTTTTTCCACATCCCGACTCACCTACCAGTCCCAGAGTTTCTCCCGGATAAATCTCAAATGATACATCATCGACGGCTTTAAGGACTCTTTTTCTTTGAAGCGGAAAGTATTTCTTCAAATGGGTGACTTTTATAAGCGGCTCTCTTATTTCGGTGTTCATTCCTTCATCACGCTCCTTGCATCGTCAAATTTATAAAGCTTTTTAGCCATCGGATCCTGAAGCCAGCACCTCGCGATATGTCCATCTGATATTTCTGTTTTCTCCGGTTCATATTCCTGACAAACTTGCATACAATATTTGCATCGTGATGCAAATGCACAGCCTTTCGGCGGTGAAATTAAATCAGGAGGTGTCCCCTTAATCACGTGCAGTTCTGCCTTATTCTCCAACTCAGGATTCGGAACCGCATTTAGTAAGGCATAAGTATAAGGGTGCTGAGGATTTTTAAAGATGTCTCGCACCACTCCCTCTTCAACTATTTCTCCCGCATACATAACGGCTATACGATCCGCCATTCCGGCAACAACACCCAGATCATGCGTAATCATGATAATCGAGGAATGATTCGTTTTCTGAATATCTTTGAGAAGCTTTAAAATCTGTGCCTGTATGGTTACATCGAGGGCTGTAGTCGGCTCGTCCGCTATCATAATATTCGGATTGCATGACAGTGCAATGGCGATCATCACTCTCTGACGCATACCGCCGGAGAATTCATGCGGATACTGATCAAGACGCTCTTCCGGATTCGGTATATTGACTTTCTTTAGAAGCTCTATTGTCTTCTTTTTCGCCTCCTGCTTACTGATCTTCTGATGCTTTCTGATGCCTTCCTGAATCTGCTTTCCTACCTTCATTGTAGGGTTTAAAGAAGTCATAGGATCCTGAAAGATCATTCCTGCCTCTTTACCACGATAATCCTGCCATTTCTTCTTGGAATATTTTAATATATTCTTGCCCTTATACAAGATTTCGCTTCCCTTTTTCACCTCTCCCGGAGGAGTGGCAATTAATCCCATAATTGTTTTTGATGTTACTGTCTTCCCACATCCCGATTCACCTACTATTGCAAGTGTTTCTTCTTCATCCAGATACAATGACACACCGCGGACAGCCTGCACTTCACCGGCATAAGTATGAAAGGAAACGTTTAAATTGTTGACTTCTAATAAATGACTCATCTTTATCTCTATTTCCTCCTGGTATGTTATTGACGTAATTTGGGATCAAATGCATCACGCAATCCATCCCCAAGTAAATTAAACGCCAGCATCGTCAGCGATATCGCCAATGCCGGAAAGAGTAATTCATGTGGGTAATAAGACATCTGCTGCTGACCAAGTGCTGCCATCGCTCCCCAACTCGTATTCGGAGGCTGTATTCCCATTCCTATAAAGCTTAAGAATGACTCAGCAAATATAAAACTGGGTATAGAAAATGTTGTATTTACGATTATTACACTCAATGTATTCGGTAACAGATGCTTAAAAATAATTTTATAAGTTGGCGTCCCTAATGCTTTCGCCGCCAGTATGTATTCACTCTCCATCAAATTAAGAATCTGACCTCTGACCAACCGTGCCAGCCCGGTCCAGCTCGTAAGACACAGGGCTATAATTAACGATCCCATACCTTTCCCGAGTACAATGCTCACCAGTATTACTACGATCATGTATGGAATTCCAACCAGAACCTCCACAATTCTCATCATAAGATTATCGACAGTTCCGCCAAAATACCCACTGATTCCGCCATATATAACACCGACAACCAGAGAGATGACCGCCCCAACCAGACCAATTGCAAGTGATACACGCCCGCCTACCCACACACGGGCGAAGATATCTCGTCCAAGATCGTCCAGGCCAAAGATATGCTGAGCCGTTGGGACTTGATTCGTATGCTCGATCATTTGTTCATCATATGCATGCGGATAAATATATGGCGCAAATATGCACATCAATACCATAAATATCAAGAAGCACATGCTGAACAAAGCAACTTTATTCTGTTTTAAGCGTCTCCATGCATCCTGCCAGTACGATATACTTGGCCTGACTACACTTTCTGACTTCTGTTCATTCGTTCCGACTCGGTGAAACATATCTTCTGTCAAAGTTATTTTTTGACTATCCATATCCTGTTCCTTTCTGCCATCTTGCTTTTTATTGTCATTTGATCAAATTCCGTCTTACTCGCGGGTCAACTAACGCATATAATATATCCATCACAACAATAGAGACAATAAATATAGCTGAAAAGAATATCGTGGTTGCCATAATCATCGGATAATCTCTCCCGTTTACGCTATCCACATAATATCTTCCAAGTCCCGGTATCGAAAAAATTCTTTCAATGACAAATGATCCAGTTACAATTCCGGCCACCTGAGGAGCAACGATTGATATAATTGGTGTAATGCTATTTCTTAAAACATGCCTGCGTAAAATCTCACCTTCTGATAACCCCTTCGCTCTTGCGGTAAGAATATAATCATTACTCAAGACATCCAGGACAGAGGAACGCATAAATCTTGAATAGGTTGCCATTCCACCGATCGCAGCCGATAATGTCGGAAGTGCTGTAACTCTAAACTGTTCCGGCAATCCCATTCCCTTTGTAATCCAACCGACAATCGGAAAGAAACTCCCCCCCAGACTCTTTTGCAGTAAAGCTGCAAATACAAAACTTGGAACTGATACACCCACAATTGCAAGAAAGATAGCCAGAAAATCTACCCATGTATTTCTTCGAAGTGCTGCCAGGATTCCTATGAGCAACCCCAGTACCAGTCCCACAATTACCGCCTGTAACCCCAGCCTCAAAGAAGCCGGAAGTCTGCTTGCAATGACCTCGTTGGCAGTTAATCCGGGTGTTGTATAGGATTCCCCTAAATCGCCTTTAAGGAAATTCTTTATATACCGCACATAGCGTTCCGTAATTGGCTTATCTAATCCCCACTTTTTCTCCAGGTTTTTCGCCACTGCCTCCGGGAGAACCTTTGTACCATTTTGCATAGGATCTCCCGGAATCATATTCATCATAAAAAAGGTAGCTGTCATAATAATCCAAAGCGTGACTATCATGTACAGTAATTTCTTTAATATGTACTTAACCATCCTATTCTCCTTAAATTTGTCAGAGGCAGAGAATCATTCCTCCTCCGCCTCAAGATTAATTGATTATTCACTCCATATATGCATTTTTCAGTTCAATCAGGGGACCGCCTGATCCGTTAATTCCATAGTCTTTGAGATTCTTGTTAATCAGGTTCTTCTGAAAACTATAACTAAGTGGTGCAACTCCCGCATCTTCGTTAATCAAAATGTCCTCAGCTTTTGCGAACTTTTCCTGTCTCGTCTTCATATCTTGTTCGGACTTGGCTTCGTTGACCAGCTTGTCATATTCACTGTTCGAGAAAAATGCCGGATTATTACCATCTCCGCTGAGATAGCATTGCATAAAGGTCATAGGATCGTTGTAATCCGCACCCCAGCCAGTGTTACAAATCTGATACATTCCTTTTGAAACAGTATTATTGAAGGTTGAATTATCCGCTGCTGTATCAATTTTTACCGTAATTCCAAATTTCTCCTGCCATTGTCTCTGGAAAAATTCAGAATTTAATTTCGTATCATTATTGGCATTACTTTGCAGAAAAGTAACCGTAATCTCGTCTCTGGTTTTTCCGATTTCCTTTAATCCCTCTTCAAATAGCGCAACGGGATCCTCATCTTTCGATTTCAGCAATGGATCTTCTACCTCTTCCCGATACATGCTTTCTTCATTGTTGATTCCATAAGGAACTAATCCATAAGCCGGCTTATTCTTTTTTTGTACATTTTTCAGAAAACTCTCCCTGTCGATTGCAAGTGAAAAGGCTTTTCTGATTTTAGCATTCGAAAAAATACCATCCGGATCATTATTATTAAAACAGATATAAGAGGAGCTGGGATTTGCGTTCTCCTCGAACACTACTTCTTTTGCGTCAATTTTATCTTGCATCTTTTTATGGTATTCAGAGTTAATTCCCGTTAACATATCAAGATTACCTTCTTCAAACATCTGCTGTCTTGTATTCTCTTCCTGCGCAAGAATCAAATTAACGGTATCCAATTTAACATTCTCTGCATCCCAGTAGTTTTCATTTTTCTTAAGTACAATCTGGCTGCCTCTTGTCCAGCTTTCTATTGCAAATGGGCCAGAGTACATCATTCCTTCTGCATTTGAACCATATGTAAGATTATCTTCTCCAGTTGTTTTATCAGCCGGTACCGGAGTGAGATTTGCACAATTAGCCATCAGAAGAAAATATGGGAGTGCTTCATTCAGATGAATCTCCAATGTCTGATCATCCGGAGCTTTTATGCCCACATCTTCCCTCTTGCCTTTTCCTGTATTATAAGCCTCTCCTCCTTCAATACAATAAAACATTCCGGCATTATGGCATCCTACCTCCGGATCAAAGGTTCTCAGCATACAGTTGACATAGTCATCTGCCTTTACAGGTGTACCATCCGAATATTTGTTATCCTGCAGGTGGAATGTCCAGACAAGACCGTCCTCTGAAGTTTCCCATGACTTTGCACCGCCCGGTGTGATCTTTCCATCCTTCATACGTATTAAAGTTTCCTGGACTTCCAACGTAATCTGATTCTTCTGTGCGTCATCCGAACGGGTTGGGTCCAGAATATCCGGATCCGTAGTCATGGAAATATTCACCACCTGCTTACCATCTCCCGACTCTTTTCCCTCCTGCTGAGATGCAGACGCACCGTTCTCTTTACTTTCTCCTGAACCGCCGCAGGCTGCCATACTAAATGCCATAATACAAGACAGAATGCATGCAGCTGCCTTTTTTAGATACCTCCGTTGAAACATAGACTTCTCCTTCTTTCTCTCATTTTATTATTTCTTCTGTAACGATGTTCAAGGGCTTTTGTACAAATTCTGTAAGCAGTCTTATACATGCCCTGACATCTTCCAGATTGATAATACTATTTGGTGTGTGCCCATATCTGGTAGGTATTGAAATACCCAATACTTTTACGCCTCCATTTGATTTGTTGATTGCCCCGGCATCTGTGCCGCCTGCTCTTAGTGCGTCGAGCTGGTATGGGATATCGCCTTCTTTTGCACATTCGATCAATGACTGCGTCAGGATTTCATCACAGATTACACTGGAATCATTTATTTTTATCGCTGCGCCTTTACCTAATACCGGTGTACCAAAATCATCTCCCGGGATGTCGAAGGAACCGGTGATATCTATCGCAATTCCCAAATCGGGATGAATACTTTCTGCTGAAGTAGTGGATCCGAACAATCCTACTTCTTCCTGTACAGTAAATACAAAGTAAATATCGTGGTACACTTCTTTTAATTGTTTTATCGTCTCAATTTGAATATAGCATGCACTTCGGTCATCGAAAGCCTTAGACATCACATTATTGCCAGCCAGTTTTATGTACTCTCCCCAAAATGAAGCACAGTCTCCGATTTGAATATACTTTTTTGCCTCTTCTTTATCTTTTGCTCCTATATCCACGTACAACTGATCAATCTCATTCGGCTTTAAATTCTGAACATCTTTATTACAAGACACACATCCTGTTGTTCCGTTCGCAAACCTGACACGATTCATGTAAGCTACATATGGTGAAACTCCTCCTACATTTTTAACCAGAATTAATCCGTTATCCATAATTTTTACAACGCTTAATCCTATTTCATCCATATGTGCTGCAGTCATTATCTTTTTCTTGTTTTCACCACATCCTCTTTTCAGTGCAATCACATTACCCATTGCATCCCTCTTTAATTCATCTGCATATGGCTTGATCTGATCAATAATATAATCCGATACCCTCCTTTCTCTTCCACTGACTCCCCAAAGTTGTGTTAATTCTTCAAGCATGTTATTCTCCCTCCTATGCCCAATTAATTCGAAATGTTTTTATTTCATAGGGCTCAAACCAGGCCTGGAATCTCTTGTGATCACACTTATGCTGTTTTAAATTATGTTCCATCAGATCACATTCCATAACTGATTCCGCTTCCCTTCCGAACTTTATATCTGCTTTTACCCTGGTATTGCTATTCTCATACATGCGAAGAATCCATCCTTTTCCATCCTCCGCTTCCTTCATTGTCTCAATAAAACAATTTTTTTGGCTGCAGGAAACCAGACTAAATTCTTGTGGCTGACTCCCTGTTTCATTTCCCTGATGAAGAACGTTTATACAAGGGACATTGAGATTGTACGCCATCGCTACTGTGTGTGCTTCCTGCCATCTGCGGTCGTGTGGATATATGGAATACGTAAACTCGTGCATTCCGATATCTGCATTTTCATTTGGATATGTTCCCGATTTTATCAGCGTTAGTGACATTTCACCATCTTTTATTCCATATCCATATTTGCAGTCATTCAAAAGACTGATCCCCAGTCCGTTTTCCGACAGGTCGGCCCACTTATGTCCACATGTTTCGAATTGTGCCACTTCCCAGCTATGATTATTGGAAGTTGTCCGCTCTACATTTCCATATTGAATCTCATATGTTGCATATTTTGTATTAATCTGAACCGGGAAATTCACTTTTAGTAAAACATGATGTGTCTTCCAGTCTGCATAATTGACAAAATCAATTCTGGGCAGATTCTTATATAGGCAAACTTTTTGTGTCACAGTAGAATCTAAAAATTTATAGGAAGTCTCCACTACCGTTCTCAGTGGTCCGGATTCAAGCACTTTTGTATCGGAAATCCCGTCATAATCATATTTCTTTTTCTTGTAATAGGCATCGATATCCCAGTTGTCCCAATTCATAGGCCTGTCTTCATATGTCGTCAGTACATTTCCGAGACGATTTTCTTTTATAAACTCTTTTTGGCTTTTCTTTTCATAAAGGGACTCTATCTGCATATCCTTGTTGAAACGAACGGAATAAAAATCATTTTCAAATTCATAGTTCCACTTATTTTTAAGGCTTTCAGGCTTTTCTCCCTGCTGAATATAAAAAGTTTTCCATCCGGTTGGCGGCAATTGTTTTGCAAAAAACAAAAACCTGTTTTCAGATATGTATTGGATCTCATAGTGATTTCCATCCTGATCGATCAGTCCTGATGCAATATACGCCCCCTGCGTATCAACTTCTACAATATCATCTCTCATATATCCTAATGTATTTATAACGAGAATGGATTGTTTTGGTGAAGACACACACTCAGCTATCTGGCTTGCGAGTGTTTGGACAGTGTCTGAACCTTCGTGCAAAATCTCTTCATATTCCTTTTCCGCCTGTGCATACACGCCTTCTATTGCACTTCCTGGAATAATATCATGAAACTGATTTAACAAGATTGTATCCCAGCCGTTATCTATCACTTTGCGGGGATACTCTATACCTAAGAGAGAAGACATACTGCTTAATATTTCCAGTTGTTCATAGAGAATTTCACTTTTTCGATTGCATCGTTTTATCTTACTCATAGATGTATACGTTCCTCTATGATACTCGAAATACAATTCCCCATCCCAGGTTGGCATCTCTTCCCTTGAAGCAATGTTCGCATAGGTACGATCAAAGAATTCCTGCTCAAATTCAAGCTGTATTTTCGGGATTCCAGGCAACCCATACTTTAATCTGCCGGCACATTCCAGCATCTCACTGGTCGGCCCGCCTCCCCCGTCTCCATATCCATAAAGCATAAGTGTATCTTCTGTCAAATCTTTATTCTGAAAGCGTTCATAGGTTCCCAAAAGCATATTCGGATTAATAATTCCGGTATAAGTCGTCGTATTTCTGGTTTCAGAATAAGAGATATTTTCTCCCAGTGTCCTGTCATAATTACATGTTGTAGGCATAAATACAAAGATCTCACTGCCATCAATACCCTTCCATAGAAATGTATCATTGGGCAGCTGATTATACTGGTTCCATGCAATCTTTGTTGTCATAAAATAGGGTATTCCACACTTTTTCAATATTTGCGGAACTGCTGCAGAATATCCAAACACATCCGGAAGCCACAAGGACTTGCTCTCTTTTCCAAACTCATCTTTGAAAAACTTATGCCCCTTTATAATTTGACGAACCAGGGATTCTCCATTTGGCAGATTACAGTCTGACTCCAGCCACATGGCGCCGTCGATTTCCCATCTTCCCTCTGCAATTCTTCTTTTTATTTCTTCATACATTGCGGGTTCTTGTTCTTTGACGAATTGATAAAGAATCGGCTGACTGGACATAAATTTATAATCCGGATACTGATCCATGAGTCTGAGTACTGTTGAAAAGCTTCGGATGACTTTTTCACGTGTCTGCTCAACGGTCCATAGCCAGGCAATATCAATGTGTGTATGTCCTATGGCACTGACCCTCGGTATGTTTTCCAGTTCTGTTGTATAAAACTCCTCTTTCAGCATAAGGTCAGCTTTATGTACTGACTCATAAAACTTCGTCGAATAAGGCATTCTTAAATCTATGGTTTCGGCTGCATTTTGTAATTTCAGCAGAATTTTTCTCGCATCATCTTTTTTATCTTTCATCAGAACCCTGGCAGCCTGAACCGGAACCATAAAGTCATAATAGATTTGATTTACCTGTTCATCTAATGCCTCGATACCCGTATGGATTATCAAATCCCCTTCTACAGTTCCGCTGTACGCATATAAGGCAATATCGTATTCTTCACCTGAAACAGCATTTTTTGAAATCAAAACATGTCGGTGATTTACATCAATTCCCTGTATAATTTTACCGTTTAGATAAAAAAGCATCTGAGGATTCGTAGCGTCCCATTGTCCCTCTCTTCCAGTTACAATCCAAAATTCAACATGTTTTTCTCTCATGGAGAAGGGAATTTGTATTTTTGTCCGATACCATCTGTGTCGATCTGTCCCTTTCCAAGGCGTATCTATATGCGCTTCCCTCCATTCTTCGGTATCACATACCGCTCCATCTTCTTTTTTTCCGTCCCAAATCCTATATTCAGTAACCGCAGTGGATTCCAAACAGCGAAGCTTCTCTATGTCATTTAAAATTCGTTCCATTCGTTCCAATTCAAACCGGATATCCATAACCCCTCCTTTTTATGTTGATGTGTCTAAAACCTGACACACATTATAATGCTACCGTTCCTGAACGGTATGGTATACCATGTCCAAAATTTGATCGTTTATGTCCAGTGCCTTCTTCGTGTTCCGTTCTTTGATTGCATTATACAAATCTTTGTGAAGCGGAATTGTATCTGTAAAAGGTTCTTTCATATCCAAAGGAAATTCCCACAATTTGTCGGATAAATATCTGACAGACAACATCATCTTATATAAGACTCTGTTATGGCAGTATTCATAAATCATATAATGGAATTGTTTATCTTCAACATTTTGCCGTTCCTCTCGATGATACTTGTCTAAAACCACCTTTAAAACTTTTCCCAATTCTTCGATCTCATGCTCCGTAATATTCTTAACAGTAAGTTTTAGAATTTCCCTTTCAAGTATCTTACGGGCTTCAATAACCTCCAGTAAAGACTCTTTCTCTTCGAGAAAGCTAAGCTGAGACAAGATTAAATTCCTGTCATCATTCTTTACAAAGACACCTTTGCCGTTTTTCGTTTCCAATACACCTTTTGCTTCCATCGTTTTAATGGCTTCTCGAAGCGATGTTCTGCTGACACCCATCATCTCTATCAGTCCCGCCTGGGAAGGTAACTTATCGCCTGCTTTAAGATTTTCGTCTTGTATATAATCCTGTATGAATTTAATTATTTCTGATTGCAATGGCGTTCTGTTAATTCCTTGTCTCATTTTTACCTGTTCCTATCTTAATTACTACCTATAAGCTATCATATAGGTTGGCGTGCGTCAATGGAATTCAGTATTTTCATCATATTAATTAATTTTTTGTATGAATTTTTGTGTATATTTTAAGAGCTTTCAAATATAGTATGAATCGTTACAATTCTTTCTTCATAATTATTTTTGTAAAAAACCGGGTTCTTTTCTAATATCAAAACTCTATATCCCTGACGTCTTAATATCATATATTGGGGCTGCATTCCCATTTCAGGACTATCTTCTAATCTAAAATTCATCACTTAACAGAAAATCTGCCACATGCATTGTTTTAATTCCTTCATAATTTCCACCCGCGAATTCATCTAAACGCAGCACATACTTGGGATAATTATCTCGAATAGAAAGTAGCTTTTGCGTTTTAAAATCTGCATGTCCTTTCAGAGTTTATAACTCTATTTGTCAATAGGCTAGCTTCTATTTTGTATAATAATCTCTCGGAATTCTGATTGATCATGCCAGAACTGCTGGCAACAGGACATTGGAAGAATCGAGTTCTAAACAAATTTGAAAAATGTGCACGAAACTCAGACTATGGTTATCCAAGACTCAAGCAAAGTATGATAAACAACTGTCTGAAAGGCTTTTAGGGCTGTAGAAGCAACAATATGAATTTCCGGCGCAGTCGAGCGGATTGATCCCGTCAGCCAGGAGCTGCGGATAGTGACGGCAAAAAAAATGGTGCAAAGTGCTGCCGTTTAGTATTGCTTTCGATAATATTTTGGGTATAGGCGGTGAGGGGATAGATACCACAGAGGGGCATAATACTCTCCCCGGCATTACTCACACTATAGTGGCTCAGTTGTCAAGACAAAAATCTAAGATTTTTATAATGAACTGATATGGTGGATAAGTGACAAGGAGTATGGGGAAGGCAGTGGAACACCCCCCAGATCCATATATGCATCAAGCTACATAGGGCAGTAGCATTGCCGGGTAGTAGCATTCAGCCGGTTTTTGATAGTCAAGGGCAGAATGACATCTTTCAAAATTATAAGTGAAAATATATCGTCCGATAGCGGCTCTGGCTTCTTTGATATTGTTATATTGTGTAAGGTACGCTTCTTCATATTTGAAGCTACGAAACCAGCGTTCAATCATGATGTTGTCAGCCCAACGGCTTTTCCCATCCATGCTTTGGCGAATTCCATTTTTCTTTAAGAATTCAATATATTGTTGACTTGTAAACTGACATCCTTGATCGGAATTTAAAATTTGTGGCTTTGCAACCTTAAAAGCCTTTTTCAAGGCATTGACAACCATTCGGGTATCAAGTGTATCATCGACTTCCCAGCCGACAATACAGCGGCTGTACCAGTCGATTACAGCAGTCAGGTACAAAAATCCATGCCGGATGGGAATATATGTAATGTCAATCGACCAAGCCTGATTAGGCTTGTCTATGACAGCATTGCGGAGAAGATAAGGGAATACCTTAGCTTGCTGCATCCGCTTCGAAAGGTTCATCTTTGGGTAGATTGGATGAATGTCCATTTCGCTCATGTAGCGGCGTGCTTTCCGGCGACCAACATGATAACCACGAAGCTTCAACTGTGCTGACATCTGCCTGGCACCCCAGGTCGGATTATCTGTGTGAAGGTGATCAATGATCTCTTTACAAGCCAGTTCTTCCTCTGATACAGGCGTTCCTTTGTAATAAATGCTGGTGCGGTTGATATCCAGGAGCTTTGCCCCGACAGAAGCAGGTAATTCTTTAGTCGTCAAAAGGTTTTGGACTAAACTTACTCTCGTAGTCAGGTCCACAAATTTCTTCAGATTTTTTTTTGAGCCAGTCAACCTGCATGGTTAACTGACCAACCTTTTTGGCATACTCCGACTTCTCTTTGCGTTCTTCTGCAAGCTTATCTTTGAGGTTTTCCTCTCGCTTGTCGTCAAATGCTGCAGAAGCGTTGTTTAGGAATTCTTTCTTCCAGTTACGGAGTAAGTTGGGTTGAATATTATTTTCAGTTGCAAGGGTATTGAGATCTTTCTCTCCCTTAAGTAACTCAATCACAAGGTCTGATTTAAATTTGGCACTAAAGTTTCTTCTTTGTCTGGACATAGCAATGAATCCTTTCTTTCATACTGATTTTAGTATATCAGATTCATTAAAATCTGTCTGGGAAAGTGTCTTAATTTATGAGACCATTATACACCGCCTGACAAACTCTGATTTGAGCAATGTCGTCTGCCAAACTCACCTTCAGATTTCTAATATCAATATCGTTTTGCATATCCAAAAAATACTTATCAGAAACCCCAAAGAATTTAGCCAGCCGCAGGGATGTATCAGCAGTAATCTTCCTGCGGTCATGCAAAATATTCTAAATTCTTGACACTGGAACATAAATCTCCTGTGCCAGCTTATACGCCGAAATGCTCATTGGCTCCATGAATTCTTCCAGTAAAATCTCTCCTATTGTAGAAGTCACAGTTTCCGAACCTTGTCCAAGTTTTATACTTTCTTTTTCTCCCATTCTTACAGCACCAGCTCATACAGCTTAAACACCATCTCACCGACCACATCATAATAAAGTGTCTTTGTTTGAATATACTGGAATCCCGTCTTCTGATAAAACTTCTCCGCTGTCACATTATTCTCAATCACATCCAGCCTCAGAGCTTTCTTTCCTTTCGATCTTTCCAGCCCTATCATTTTCGCCATCAGCTCCCGTGCCAATCCTTTTCCACGCTGATCCGGATGCACAGCCAGAATATGAAGCACAGTCACATCATCGGAATCCACCTGCCACGGTACATCCACATATTCATCCACTTTTTCATTGTTGGCTATCACACAGGCGGCAACCTCTCCATCTGCCAGCACATACATCTCACCCTTTTCAATGCTTTCTTGTAGCATCTCGTCAGATGGGTGGATACCTTTCTTCCAGTGTGGGAAAGATGGATTGTCCTGCTCCCGGTCAATCAATGTCCAGTATAAATTCTGGATGCTGTCAAAGTCTGGCTGTACTGCTTTACGAAATATCATTGTCGGTTCCTTCCTTTTTGTTGTGTTCTTCGTTGTGTTCATGTTCCCTTGTATCGTTTGGCTTTATTTTGGTCATAAACTATATAGCGATGTCCACAGAAATCCATGTGTAACAGCTTTGCAAGGATCTCGTCAGCACTTACGCCCTCGGCCAGCAGCTTCTTTACTAGCCCCTCTGCCTCAGCTTTCTTAGCAGCTTCGGCTGCTTTCTTGTCGGCGGCCTTTTTCCTTTCCAACTTGGTCAGCTCTTTCTCTGCTGCCTTAAGAGAGAAGTTTTCTTTTCTTTCAAATCAGACTTTTTCTATTCGGTTTTTTTGTGTTGTTTCTACTTCAGCAGTGAGTGATTGGAGGATGGATCGCTTCTCTGCAATCTGGGATGCGAAGTCGATAGTGGATTTAGGCTTATTTTTACTGCCTTTGGTTCTGGGCATTGTTATAACCTAATTTCTGTTTCTGGGTTGTTCAGAGTATAACACTGTGTTTATATAATGGCAATACAGGTCTGAGAAATCTAAGAAATCTCATACTTGCCAATCAATATTTGAATCACACTTCTTATATTGCCGCTTTCTTCATTGCCCTGACAGGTTAGTAATTGACTTTTTGAAATCCTGCCTCGTTCCAACGGTGCTTCTATATTCTATTCACCCAATCACCACGTTTTTCATACCATTCTCAATGCATTCCGTATAAAAAATCGAAAGTATCTGATCATATTCATCTCTGCAATATAATTCTTCTGCTATCTGAATATTACGTGTATCAATTTTTTTGCTATTATCCAGCCGTGCCAATCTGAACCATCTGTCTGTCCCACTAACCAAAGAGGTACTGCATGAACAATATTTCTAAGTCCATGTATTTCATCTGAAAGTTTTGCAGAACCTTTTATCCGTTCCTGATATTCCAATGCCTCGATTTCATATTTCTTTAACAGATGCTCTAACACCCAATAGTAACATTAAAAATTTTTTGTTATTCACATCTCAGTCACTATCCATACGATAACGTTGCCGGCTGCTCACCACGGAGAGGTGTGCAAAGTTTCGAGCAGCTAGTAACCTGAATAAGAGATTTTTGAATGTTAATCTCAAATTTATTGACAAATCTACTTGATTTCTATATGCTTACTTAACAGAACCCGCCACGCCTAGTCTTGCTTCGGTAAGAATGCGCAACCCGGTGGGACTTTTTATATCCAGACGTGATCATATGTATCAATATTCTAAAATTTTTTATCAGTCACACAACTGATTCAGAAACTCACTGATGCCGGAATGACCATTGACTCTCAAGATGAAGCGAATGCAGCATTATCAACCATTGGCTACTATCGGTTAAAAGGCTTTAGTTTCACATGATTGATCCTGCCACAAAAACTTACAGAGTTGGATCCAACTTTTCCGACGTCTTAAAACCATATTATTTTGATTTCGAACTATCTCATTAGATATTTAGCTATTTGTCTCAGATAGAAGTTGCATTAAGAGCTCGTCTCGTCAATGCTTTCCAAATCACACAAGACGCTGGAAAACATTATTGAAATCTGATTTCAGATTCAAAATCTCAACCATATTTTCATCCCAAATTTCAAGGTTTATTACAGATTTGCACTCTCCCCGGAATATTTATATTGCATCAATTCTCTTACCCATTCAAGCTGTTCCTGATTACAAGCTGGTATTTTTATGGATTGACTGCCCAAATTTTTTAGGTGTGTAATCTTCTTGCTTTCTATTTTCTTGATTTTGAACTGTTGCTCTCCTCTGTTTCCCCTATAAGGGGTAAATTCAATTGTCATCTGATGTTCGTCAAATATCTTTTTAATCGCAGTAATCACAGAATTCTGTCTTTTTATATCATAGGATAACAACTGTCGCACCCAATTAATCAATTCTTCAAGGCTACTTTGATAGCTGCCATCCTTGTCTTTTTTTTGTGTCACATGATTTATATGTGCTAAAATGTTACGAGTTTGTAATACTTTCTCAAAATCTTTCTTTTTCATAGCAATATCCTTCTTTTCTTGATATTGATAATCCAAACCATATAGGGAATAAATCAATTGAAACGGTAAGCAGTCACATGCGAAACCTTTCTTTATTTTTCCAACAATTCTACCTTTATGAAACATTTCTTCAATATCTGTATGTATTTTTCCTTCTTCCACCAAAGCAGTAAACAGGAATCGCATATCTCTTTCCCAGTCTTCTGCGAAAGATGCCAGCCTTCCCAAAATCTGTGCATGTATCTGATATATTTCATACATGGAATCAAAGGTAACTTTCCTCTTTAAATGATTATAGTTCTGAACCTCAGCTAGAGTATCTTTATATTGATTCCTCTCGGTGTTTGAGATTTTCTGCTTTTTAACGAACTTTTCATGCAACTCCTGTAGTTTCTTTTGTTTTGCTGCAATCACAGACTCTTCTTTATTTTCTGTCGTTTTCATATTCTTATATTTCTGGTGATCTGCTCTTGTCACACAGTAACTATTCTTAAAAATATTATTATAAAGTGCCATCACCCCTGTATAGCCCATGTTAGCAATATTCCTGTGTAATACAGTAGTGCTCAAATCTGATTGTACGTATAAATCATCATATTCAGTTGGCTTTCCTTCCAGAAAAGTATTGAAATCATGCTCAAGTATTTCAATATAGTTTTCTTCTTTTACCAAAACTGGCTTTGTATATGCCACAAGATTAATAAGTTCTTCTATCTCACTAAAGTCTTTAAAATAGTCTGGATCCGAAGCTCTCAGGCTGTGGCTGATAGATGTCCGATAACGAATGAGCTGATGTAAGAGTTCATTTAGCGCCTTGGCATCCAATAACTTCAGCATGGCATAGATTTCTGCCTGATTTTCCAGGCCTCCACTTACCTCTATCCTTATGTCCTGTAACATATGGTCTAATTTTTCAGTTTCTTCGGTCACAGTACTAGTCTGCGCTTGTGGTCTCAAAAGATCATCCTCATATCCTCTGAATCTGCTTGACAAAAAATTGGCGAACGAAAATGCAAAGATATCCTGGATGAAACTGGTAAAGTAGTTTTTACGTTCATCTTCACTTTCACCTGTCGCTATATTCGTTATTTCCTTGTCTGACTGCGCACGCTGCAACGCTGACATATATTCACTAAGCGATAACCCCTGATGATACTTTGGCATACTTTCATATCGATATGCATTTGCATTGATATAGGTTTTTTTCCCTTTATTCTTATAGCTGGTTTTTTTATTATTCTTTTGTTTTTCATAGGATCTTTCTTTATTCCATTTAATTGTCCCGGCTATGAATGGAATAACGAGATTATCTCTGTCATCCTCTCCAATGCTCGGAATATAAACATGATAATAAATTAACTGCAGCAAATTACGATAGGCGAATACCGCTTCTTTTGACTGCGTATTTCCTTTGTCGTCTAAATACCATTTTAACTCCTTATCCGAATCACCCTTAAATAGATTCACACCCTTTGCATATACCTTTTTAAAGGAAGGAATCATAGAAGGTGTTGATGCATATAGCTTAAACTTGAGACCAGATCTGGTAAACAGCTTATTGATTAGTTCAGGTGAATAATATATGGAAATGTTCATGCTGCGAATCTGTTCTTGAAAACAGTTCTGAACATTGTTGATGTCACGACTTAACTGCCCTCTTAGACATGCAGTTTTTGTGTCATCATTGAATTTGAGACCGCCCTTTTTATAATGCATTACTTTAAGTCTGATTGCAGAAAGATTATCTACAATCTCATATAGGAGGTTAATTAAGTATTTTGAATTATTTTCGTCTTGATTCAGCTGAAACGCATTAGAAAGTTTTTTAAACAGTTTATTACATTTCTCCGGATCCGATTTAATACCCTGAACAAATTCAGATATATATCCACTCCTGTTGCTTCCACCAAAACAAATGCTTTTGCGCAGTTCTCCAAGAATATCATACGAATCCTCTTTATACATCATTTCAACTTTATCTCCGGCATAATTAAAATAATAATTCATGCGGTCCACTGACCATATGACGGATAAAAGCAACTGCTTTTTTATTGCCTCCTGAATCTGGATATCCTGCATGGTATCAGAATTAATTTCCTGGTAGTCTGAATCAGGCGCAACACAATATGTATATAGTTTCCCATATTGAATTAACCCTGAAACCAGTTGGTTTACTATATGCTTCCAAACCTGCTGATAAACAAAATCTTTAGAGTAAAAATATTTTACATTTTTCAAATCTGTCAATGATTTAATTCGCGGTCCCTTATTTCCGGATCTTCCCTGAGATTTATTGCCTTTCGGAGGAAAATATTTTTTAAAATGATCACGAATCTCATTTAAGAAAAAGGAGTATTCCTGTAATTCAGTTTCGGAGATTCCGTCATTTTTTGCAGTGTTATATAAACCAGAGTTGTATTCTTTCATTGTCCCATATATCTTTTTTGCGATATGATCTCCATTTATATTGTCAGAATTAAAAAAGTGTTCATCCGTAAATGAGTTCAGTTCACTTTCGAGATTCGTATAGTGATACATTTCCATATAATGATTAAATTTTTCTTTATTTGCTCCCTGCTCGTCCAGGAATCCAAACAACCATTTCATCTTATTACTGGAAGGATGGATCTCAAATTTCACAGTATTCCCACCTGTGACTGCATACTTTTCAAAGGGAATAGCATTATTCTGAAAAGAAGTTTTAAGATTTCCTTTCTTGTGAGACAGGAGCTTGCCAATATGATTCTGAATCTGTTCAAGTTTAGTTTCAGTCTCCTCATCAGTCAGAGTTTTCTTATAGTAATCAAGCAGCAAACTTTCCAGCGTTGTACTTTCGTCTTCACAAGTCAACTTTTTTCCATAATTTGAAAGATATTTAGAAATGGAAGCTTCTATGCCTTCTTTGCTATCTGCCTCTTTGATTTTAACCTCTCTCAAATATTCTATCGGAAGCTTGTCATCTACTTCTCCTGTAAGACTTCTTATCAACAAATAGAATGGATTTCCTTTCCCCCTTTTAGCATCTGGGGAGAGGATTCTTCCAGTATACGACTTCTTTAGATCCAGCTGTTCAATGGCAGATTCCGTTTTATCTTCACTGTTCCCTATCTTGTTATCTCTAAGACCACCTTGTTCCATATTCCGATAGAATTGTACTTTTCCATTCTTTGCGTTCTTTGTAATCTTCACGATAAATACCCTCATTTTAAAGTATTTCAAGTCTAAATGTTATCTATTTGAAATTATTATATATCCTTCGTTCCCAATTTTCAACAATTTTAATATATCCCGCTTTATTTCACTGATTTTTTTGCAATTTATCACAAAAATAGTGTATTTGCCTAATTTATTCAAAATATTCATACAACAAAAGCGCCATCAATTACTCTCATAGAGTTATGATGACGTGTTTATGCAATATGCAGCGAGATTATTATACTAAGAGCTATTAGCTAGTATAGCCGACATTAAATAGCTTGCTGATTCAATGAGGATGATTTCATTAATTACGTTCAATTCCACTGTCTGTAAGGATTGTAACAGCCAGCGATCTCATGACCCCCAGTCAGTGACTGGTTTCAGATCCTATGTCTATAGGAATTGTAACGATTAAAATAATACAATACGCAATTAGGAGCCGTGTTTCAGTTCCCATGTCTATAGGGATTGTAACAAAAGATTGAAGCCAGAAAGCAAATTGGAATCAAGTTTCAGTTCCCATGTCTATAGGGATTGTAACCTCGTAAAATTGTTATTTACTTCATTGAAAGAGTGTTTCAGTTCCCATGTTTATAGGGATTGTAACAGCGTCCGGACGTTGAGTGCCGGGGAAAGAGGTAGTTTCAATTCCCATGTTTATAGGGATTGTAACGATGCACATAGGTTTAATATAAAACTTAAGATTTGTTTCAGTTCCCATGTTTATAGGGATTGTAACTACAACGGTTACAGCCCAAAATCATCCCTATATGGTTTCAGTTCCCATGTTTATAGGGATTGTAACACCGCGAAAAATGCGAAATCAAGCCCGACACAGCGGGTTTCAGTTCCCATGTTTATAGGGATTGTAACAGCAGACACCTATAAGCCTGCATTTTAAAGGCTTTCAGCGCTCAAAAGTGCGAACCCCAATTTTATTAACATTTTAGGCTCGAAATCACCCATTCTTTCATTCCACTTTTCAATGTCCACTATAGGTTCGCACTGCCATCAATATATTGATATTGTATTAATTTCTTATTATTCAAACCACCCTTGGTTACATGCTGAAGCCTTTGTCAACATTAACCTTCTCTACATCTATATTTATTCTACCCTTTCCCTTCAATAGCGTCAATAAAAATTTTATCATTCGAATAAAAACCGGAGTATCACAGGCCAGTAAAACATGAACCATCTCAAGACCTTGCGTAACCCAGCATCCGGTAGGAGGCTTTAGACGATTCCACCACTGCTATGTTCCAAACCCCCACGCAGTTTCGTATAATCAAACCCAATCCCATAAGCCTCTCCTTATAATTTCCTCCTACTTTTGACGCCCGAATCATCGAATTTAATCCCAATGCCTTTACCCAAAGAACTTCTGTAGCTCTTTCGCAATCTGTTCTTCCACCTTTACCGCATCCTCCCTGCATCCTGCACTGCAGAGATATAGGTTTTCAGCTTTGGTTCTGTTCCGGACGGGCGCACGACAACAGAGCAGTTATCTTCCAGCAAAAACTTCAGCACATCTGATTTCGGAAGTCCATCGAGTCCTTTTGTTTTTGCTAAGTTCAAGTGTCTAAAATCTGATTTACTTGCTTGTCTCTGAGATGACCGCTATACTGTCATTAGCACAGTATAGAAAAGGAAAGATCCCAGAGCACCTTCCTCACAAGACGTGTACTCTGGGATCACGGTTTTACAACCATGGTCATTATAACAGACTACACGACAACCTACAATGAGGAACAAAATATTTTTAATTGAAAGTAATGCCATATCCTATTGTCCTGTCTGTGGAGAACCTCTCGTTTACAGAGACTCCTGCGAGCGGGGCATGCTGCTGGAAGGACAGGAACGCCGCATTTACCTGATTCGCCGGTTGAAATGTTGTAAATGCAGAAAGCTTCACCGGGAACTGCCGGATTTTCTGGCTCCGTTCAAACAATACGCCGTTGAAATCATATCTGGTGTACTGGATGGAATCGTTACATCAGAAAATGAGGATTCTGTGGAGTATCCCTGCGAAAAAACCATGTTCCGCTGGCATCACTGGCTGGTTATCAATCAGCTTAGGATAAATGGATATCTGAAATCTATCGGATATCGTCTGTTGGGCTTTAGTGAGGAACTCCTGAACTCTGGCATGTCATTGCTTGCAGAATTACGAGGTTCCACCCCGGAATGGCTGGAGATCATTCTTCGGTTCATTTACAATTCAGGCGGCTTTCTGGTGTCTGCCTGAGCGATCTGTCTATGCACCGACTTTGTTTTGTTGTCACAGGCAGGACGTGGTAAGGTTCTCCAAAAGGAGGATCTTATGATGCAGACAAACACAAACACCAGCTGGCAGGAAGAGCAGGCTCTGAACAGGTATCAGCTTATTGCCCCCTGTTGGATGAATCGCTGGATACTGCAAAACGTATTCAGCTAAGAGAGGACATCGCAGAGAAGAACGATGTGTCTTCCCGAAGTTTATATCGATACGAATCCGCTTACCGAAAAGGCGGGTTCACCGGATTGAAGCCCAGGATCCATGAACAAAGGCGTTCACAAAAGCTCCCAGAAAACTTTGATGTGCTTTTGGAGCAGGCGATCCAGTTGAAACGAGAAGTGCCAAAACGCTCTATAAATCAGATCATCTACATTCTTGAACTGGAAGGACGGGTAGCTCCCGGAATCCTGAAGCGTTCCACATTGGAACGTTATCTGTATAAAGCAGGCTTTGGAGTCCGCCAGATGCAGATGTATCATGATTCCCGGCAGAGTTCGTCCAAACGGTTCTGCAAACCGCATCGTATGATGCTGTTACAAGGTGATATTAAATATGGTATGAAACTTCCTAGTGGGAAGAATGGTGCAATGGTGCGGACTTATCTGTCATCGGCAATCGATGATCACTCCAGATATGTGATCCAATCCCAGTTTTATGACAATCAGCAGGAATCTATTGTAGAAGATACCTTCCGTAAAGTAATCCTTAAGGCCGGAAAATTTGATGCCTGTTATTTCGATTATACCGATGTTTTAACTATTCCGATAGTTTGCGCATAGCCCCGGTTCTGCTGGGTTTATGCACAAAAACTTCGGAATAGTCCAGTGTCAGAGTCTGTATATCTTCTTCAAGATTTCTTTATCATTCCATTTCTTTCCTTCTGTAGATGTATTCTTATTTGCGACATCCATTGATTTTGCAAGTGTATCAAGAGTGGCAAAGGCATAGAAACCGGATGTTATTGACATATCTTCGTGCCCTAAATGTTGCTGGATATGGGAAAGCGGCATGCCATTTTTGTATAGATCCATGGCTCTGGTCTTCCTTATCATATGGCAGTGGGGTTTGTCTGGCATTTCCACCCCATTTTTCAGACATCTTTCAGAGCATTTTCTAATCATACCTTCAACCGTATCATTGGATAATCGATGCTTCTGGCCGTATGTTGTAGCATAAAACAGGGGTAACTCGCGATTGCCTTCCGGATGGAATTCGCTAAAATATCTTTTAAGATGCAGGACAGTCTTTTCCATCAGAGGGATATTTCTGTATTTACGCCCCTTTCCAAAGATCGTCATATAGGGAACATCAGCAGCAAGGTATATCTGACTGAACGTTGCTTCTAAAAGCTCTGATATTCTGGCTGCTGTATCATAATAAAGTACAAGTATCATCTGATTTCTACGGCCGGTTTTGCTTTTGATCTCAGGAGCCGAAAGCAGCGCTTTCATCTGCTTGTTTTCAAAATACTCGATAGGCTTATCCCTGACCTTAACTCCTTTTACTGTACATACTTCAAGATATACTGACATAAGATCAGTGCTGAATTCGTATCCGGCATATTCAAGCAGTGAATGTATTGCCGTGATTCTTAAGTTGCAGGTTTTTTCTGCATATTTTTTTGTGTTGAGCATCCAATCGAGAAATGATTTGACATTGTCTCTACTGAATTCTCCAAATGTTATATCCTTACGCCTGATCCGTTTTTCAACTTCCAGATAATCAATATATTTGTTCAGGCTATCCCTGTATGAGGAAACAGTATTAGGACTTGCTTTCCTAATATCAGGAAGCTGATGGGTGATAAACTCCTTTGACGTACTTCAAAATATACTGCTGTTATTTATAGCATTTTTGTTCTTATTTTTCATCCGGCACCTCTGGAAGTATATCTTCAAGAGATTTTGACATCTCTCTGAAGGTGGGAAAGAATTCGGGGACAAATCGGAAGTAGTACAGAGTTTCGCTTATATTTTGATGCCCCATATACCGCATGAGATAGGCAAGCATGACATTGATATCAATACCTTCTGCCGCCCATCTGTTCAGATTTGCCCACACCAGATGATGTCGGAAATCATATGCTCTGGGACGGGTTGTTATACGGAAATCAGGATATGCCTTTTTCCAAAATCTTCTGAAGTTTTTTGATATCATTCCACTACTATAGTAGCTATCCAGATGTGGAAAATAATACTTTCTATCCGGAAACAGTAAACTTATTTTGGCATTATATTCATTAAGATAGTTTGCTAATTCCTGACTGATGAATATACGCCGACTTTTAGGTCCTTTAGACTGCCGCACATCCATATAGCGCTCATCTGAATGTACGTTGTCACATTCAAGAGTTCTTGCTTCCTTGCATCTGAGCCCACAGCAATAGAGAAGTCTAAAAATAGCAGGGAGAACAATTTCCCTACCCTTAAAGCTGGCATGAACGTCAACTTCATCAAGCTTCTCAAAAAAAGCAGATATCTCATCCTCCGTGAAAAAATAAGGTGCCTCTGGAACCGGTTGACTAGCTGTTTTAGGCGGAATTACATATACTTTTTCATAACCATGGATAAAAAGATAGTTGCTGAATTCACGCAAGGTACTTATCATACCGTATAAAGTGCCCGGAGCCCCAGAAAGACTGCCAAGATATTTATCTGTTACATACTTTTCAGGATAAATAATATTAGGACTTACCTGTTCGACGTAATCAACATATCTGTTTAGCAAACGCTGAGGTGAATCATAAACATACCCTAATGATTTCTTATATACGATAAAATCGTCAGCCAACTGACGAATCCTTTTATTGCTATCCATTGTGCCTCCCCCCTTTCGGAAGAGGGAGTGTACACTCAGCCAGCTTCGCATCATCTGTGGTGATATATATCATCACACTATTCGGGTTTCCGTGTCCAAGCGCCTCAGAAATCACAGGAAGTGGAACTCCATTTCTGAGCATTCTTGATGCAGTACTGTGTCTTGTTATCCTTGAACCATATATCCGTCCCTTAGATTCTATATCTGCATCATTCAACACATTGAAAAGAACGTTTTTTATTCCCGCATGGCTCATGAGTGGGGAAAATGGTACATTATTTCTCAAGAATACAAAGTCCGACTCTGAGGCTGGTCTTTCATTAAGCAGATAATCAGCCAAGGCATTCCCGATTGTTTCAGAAAGTGGTATATTATGTACACGTTCTGTCTTTTGCTGAATGATATGAATATAATCGTGTTCCCAGTTGATATTTGAAAGCTTCAGGTTACAGATATCGACTGCACGCATGCCCGTTTCCAGTGCAATGATGGTAATTGCCTTATTTCTGAAAGAGAGATTATCAGAGTTGTCAAGGTGCGCAACAACCTGGTGGTATTCTTCATCGGAATAGATCTGTAGGATATCACGTTTTTTTGGTAAATGTCCTGGTAACTCGCAGAGAAATTTTCTGGTTTCGTCATGCATATCCAGAAATCTCTTGAGCCCAGGCAAGTGTGCGCCAAGACTGGTTGGTTGATAGCGCTCAGTGCATATGACTGAAATGAAAGCAACAACAGCACCATTTTCCATATCTGACAGCGATGTATACCCGTGATTTTCAAGATATTCTATAAAATAATAAATAAAGCGTCTATACCCATCAACAGTATTAGGCTTAAGTTCTCGGTTTTTAAGCTCCATCAGATATGAATTGAAAGATTCTATAAGCTGTTCCGATTTAATAGGAAACTCCGCCGTTGGATATGCTGGTGTCCAATCAACCATTCCATTCTTAAGATAGGATTCAATAAACTTAATACACTGTTATCCCGCATTTTATCTGGTTCCAAACCATACCTCATTCACCCAAATTAAAAAGGGGCACAGCATAAATAATTCTGATGGATTTTACATCAGATTGCCTTATGCCGTGCCTCTTGTGTTATGATAATGCTTGTCACATAGAAATAGCAGGCCTCACCCTCGAAAAGCCCGGCCTGCTACTGCTCATATACACAGGTAAACCTGTGTCCATTCACAATACTATGATAACCTTATTCGTCAGTGATTGCAATCAGATTTCTCAATCCTTTTATGATTCTGTTATAAATGATGTCCAGCTTCATCAGCTGACCTGTTTCTGCGGGCACTCCGCATGCCTCACGGTTCACGGTTACTACAATCGTTCCGTGAAAAAGGAAGAGGGGGCGGTCTGCCTTCGCATCTGCCGGGTCAGATGTTCCGAGTGCGGAACGACCCACGCACTCCTTTTGTCCTCCATAGTCCCTTATTCCCAGATTTCCCTTGCTGACCAGCAGCGCATCTACAACGATTACGAGGCTGGAAACGGCAGCTGCGAAATCTGCCGCAATCATCTCTCTGTTGATGAAAACAATGTCAAGTCTGTACTCCGAAACTACCGGCGGTACTGGCGGGAAAAACTGAGGTCTCTCAGAATCCCCCTTTTTCCTCTGACCGCTCTGGTATTCTCCTGCTTCTCACATTATTCATCACAGTTCATGCAGATCCATCGGAGGAGCAACCGGCTTTTTTCCTATACCACATAGCCTTACCCGACAGCAGACCTCTCGACACTTATAATAAAGGAAAAACAACAAGGAGGCCTGACTTATGGAACAGGAAAAGAAACAGGCAGTCGCTCTGATGCGTTATTCTGCGATTGCACCACTCATTACAGGTACCCAGGAAGACTACGAATCCCTGAGTGCTTTCTTTCGTACCGCTTCGGCAAAGGGGATCAAGGCTCCGGATGGTTCTCTCCGGCATTATTCCCCCGGAACTCTGGAAAAATGGTATCTGGCCTACCGCAAATCCGGTTTTGATGCCTGATTCCCTCCGGACGCTCTGACTGTGGAGTCAGCCGAAAAATCAATGAGGATCTGAAGGAACAGATCTCTTATCTCAAGCACCGTTATCCCCGGATGTCCGCAGCCACCATCTATCAGCAGCTGCAGGATAACGGCAGCATCCGTTCCGGGCAGCTTTCTGAATCCACGGTATGCCGTTTCATCAACCAGCTCGTCCTTCAGGAACGCCTGACCGGCAATCAGGATATGCGCCGCTACGAAAGGCCTCATATCAATGAAGTGTGGTGCGGCGACTCCAGTTCGAGTCCTTATCTGAAGACCGACGACGGAAAAAACACCGTGTCTACGTGATCGCACTGATTGACGATGCCAGCCGCTTCATCCTCGGTGCCGATGTGTTCTTCAACGATACCTTCGTCAACCTGATGTCCGTCATGAAATCGGCAGTGTCCAAGTATGGACGGCCAAAGGTATTCAACTTCGATAATGGCGCCGCCTACAAAAACCGGCAGATGGAGCTTCTGGCCGCACGGATCGGTTCTGTGATCAGCTACTGCAGGCCTTATACCCCGACCCAGAAAGATTAGTGGTCATACTATACTCCTTCCGTACATTGAAACACCATTTTTAAGTTTCATCCTTCCGATTTAAATATCAGGTCTTTATCATTAGCCCAAATCACCTCCCCACAATACAAATAATCTCTCGGAATCTCTAAGCCAGTAAATTCAAGGCTTTCAGATCCCTTTTTTATTAAAACCCCCCACTTTTTTGTCAAAAAACACTTGACAGTTTACTCGAAAAATGCGGCGCTTCGCGCCTATTGATCAATAAGTACCGTTCGCTTGCGGGCGGCACATATTTTTCGATTGGAGGCTTTGAATTCGGTGACACTCCTGGTGTTGGCACCTTTTATGATTTCCTAAATCGCTTATGGGATTCCGATGATAATCATCTTTCTCCGCATATACATCCTCTCAAGGCGAAGGTAAAGAAACCTAAGACAAAAGGTACCAAAGCTGATTCTGTTGAAAAGGTCAAAGTGGAACAACTACTTCCACAATTAGAGAACACTGCCTTTGACATCAAGGATCAACCATATGGTTCTCTTTTCATCCTTTATCAAAAAGAATTCCTATATCAGTCTGTTTCCAAAGGGCTTATTGATACCCAATCACTTGCCCTGGCTGGCGACGGAACTCCTGTCGTAACATCTCACAGAGAGCGTAAACATCGTGTCTGCAGCTGTGCTTCTAAAGGCATTCCTGACTGCAAATGTGACAGATATTTTTCTCAGCCTGATTGCGATATCGGTTGGGACTCATCCAGAGATTGTTCTTACCACGGCTATGACCTTTACATGCTCGTCGCTTCAGAAAGCGATCTGCCAGTTTTTCCATTGCTTAATCCAGCTTCAAAGCATGATTCACACGGATTTTTGCTTAACTTCTTCAGAATGAAGAGTTTTCTTCCTGACTTTACTATCACAAAGATGCTTCTGGATTCTGCACACGATGCAATGCCTTACTATGAGTATTTCAGACGGGCACGTATCACACCTTTTATTGATCTGAATGGTAAAGGTGGCGTGAAGCTGCCTTACAAGGACGACTTCACCATTGGCAAAGATGGGGTTCCTGTATGCAGAGAAGGCAGACGTATGAACCATGATGGCTCTGAGCCTTCAAAATATCGTGTGAAATTCAGATGCCCTTTAGCCAGCAGAAAATATAGCTGTTCCTGTGAACACCCCTGCTCTGATTCTAAATATGGAAGAACCATACATGTGGCAATGAAGGATAATCCAAGACTGTTTAATATTCCACCTCGTGACTCTGATGAATGGAAACTTGAGTATCATGCAAGAACTTCTGCAGAACGTTCGAATAAACGTGAGAAATTAGACTTTAAATTAGAAGACGGCAGACACCGCTCAACTAAGATGTGGTACTGCCGCCTCTATCACATCCTGATGTTGCAACATCTGGATGCCTGGGATATGCCTTTTGAATCCGCCCTGCGAAAGTTGATTCTACAAGCAGCATAATCCGTTTTTATTATAACAAATTTTTCAGGCATAGCGACAGTTATGTCTATTTCTCATACTCTTTTTTCACTATTTATTTCATTTTGGATAATATTCACTTTTCAATGTCCTGTTGCCAGCAGTGCTGGCATGATCAATCAAAATTCCGAGAGATCATAATAATGGTGTAGTTGATAAGGACTACAAGGTAATAGTTTCAAAATCCAATCTAATCAATAACTGCAGGAGTAGGTTCTCCCTCCATCAAAGGTTATGGTTAAAAAAATATTATGTCTGCGGCTTCCATAGTGCACCAGGCAGAACATTGAGGTATAATCATCGGGGCAGGATTATTGACGGATCCTCCTTGGGAACCAGCTTCGGCTGGCCAAACCTCTCATTAAGTCTGTCAATCCATTCGGTGGTGATTTATGTTTTGGCTGGTTGGGAAGCCTCAGGCTATACCTGTATAAGCCGCTAGGCTGTGTATCCACCTTTGGGAAATGGATGCCTGCCAGAAAGGATAACAACCATGCATTATAAAAAATTACTTCAGATGCTGTCAACCGTTTTTGAAAATGTCCTAAAAAATTTCAAACATTAGCACCAAATAAATGGTGCTTTGTATTATGCAACATCTTTTCGATGTTTTTGTTTTTTTATGTATTTATCAAAAGATGCTTTTTTCCAAGGATGAGACATGGGCGGTATATATTTTTCCTTTGGCTTTTGTGGAAGATCTGCAAGGTCAAAGGCTCTTGATACAAGATGGTGCTCAGGAAGCTTTTCAAGGGCATATACCTGTTCACCTATACAACAGTAGAGTTCATCATTAAAAGCCTTTATAACCATCGCAGACGTACCTTTGCGGTGGTACACAGCATGGCCATGTGCATCGACTGGAAGATAATAATCCTTATGATATTTTAAACAGCTCCCATTATCTATCTTTCTTGAAGATAGAACTGCCAGTGTTAAGTTGATTTTGTTCGAATTGGGTTGCGTTTCAAACACAGATTTGGTACTATCAACTGGTAAAGCGAAACGTTTATTAAATTTCTTTATGTAGGAGTTTAGAAATTTGTTGGCTTCCTCAATGGAAGTAATACCATTTAAACGCAGCTCTACCGGCAGGCGGGATTGAAGAGTGCCATTCATTCTTTCGACCCGCCCTTTGGAAAAGGTTTTCAAATGCAGCTTTATCAGACAATCGAGGAACTTTTATAATCACGCATCCCTTTTCACCGCTGAAGGGGAAAGAATTCAAACTTGTTGAACGCAGGTCTTGCTGGGGCGAAGACAGACTGCTTTCTTTTGATGAAAACGGCGATACCTGCCTTATTCTCACGTCATGGACGGACTATCTTCCACCAGACCCCTTTGTATCCATCTCAAACGGACGGGCTGACTTCAGGTATGAAGATCTTGCGTGCCTGAAGGAAACCCTCCTTATGACAGAAGAAAAACTGTCAATCCAATTATGTCAAAGTGTAAATACAATTATGTCTAAAACATAAAATATTTCTATATATAAGTGGGTTTTATGTGAATTTAAGACATTTATTCATTGACAATCAATGCTGGACATGACATAATTAGATTATCAGGAGGGCTATGCTAATGGGTAAAAACGATGTATTAAAAGAGAATGGAACCTATAATCCAAACCACGCGGGCGTCACTGCCCTGCATTTCAGCAGTGGGATTTTTTTCGATTCCCATGATCTGATCCAGGTCAAATATGAGATGCTACGGAGTGTTGGATCCGGCGAATGCACGGTCACCCAGGCATCCCGGCAGTACGGACTATCCAGGGAGTCCTTTTATAATACGCGGTCTGCCTATGAGGCGGGTGGGCTGCAGGCCCTTGTCCCAAAGAAAACCGGCCCTAAAGGCGCGCACAAACTTACTGATAAGGGAAGGGATTTCATTGACCGTTATCAGGTGGAGCATCCTGGCGCATCCACACGGGAGATTAATAACCGGATGAAGGAGAGTACGGGAATCCGTGTGCATAACCGCACCGTGGAGAGATATCTGTCAAAAAAACACATGGGCAGCCGCTGAATGCGGCTGCCTTTCCTGTGCTGGAAACAGGACTTGGGATATATGAAGAATACCGGGAATTCTTTACCAGTGGATGTATGCAAAAACCGGAACGGATTTCGGGTATTACAGTACTGCTTGCACAGGGAATGTTCTGCTGGGCCATCTGGCTGCAGATGGGCGATAAGGCTTCGGATAGAAACCCCATGCGATTGTCGGTGCGCATGGATGAAGGGGACGAAAGGGATGATCTTGTACTTCTTCTCGCAACGCTTATAGGAGGATAAGAAATGAAAGGGATTAATCAGAAAATCGAGGGACGGCATCTGTCCAAAACTGCATATCTGTACATCAGACAATCAACGCTGCGGCAGGTACAGGAGAATACGGAAAGCACGATCCGCCAGTATGCACTCCGTGAAAAGCTTACATCACTTGGATGGGACCAGTCACTGATCGAGGTTGTTGACTGTGATCTTGGCCATTCAGCAAAAACAGCAGAAAACCGCGATGGTTTCCAGAAACTTGTCGCAGACGTGGCAAATGGGATGGCCGGTGCCGTAGCCTGCATTGAAGCGTCCAGGCTGTCCCGCAGTTCCAGCGACTGGAGCCGGCTGATAGAGTATTGTGCGATGACAGATACTCTTCTGATCGATGCGGATGGTGTATATGACCCGAATGACTTCAATGACCGTCTGCTGCTCGGGCTGAAGGGCACGATGAGCGAAGCAGAGCTTCACTTTCTGCAGGAGCGGATGAGAGGTGGGCTGCTTAACAAAGCAAAACGCGGCGAACTGAGGAAACCCCTGCCAATTGGATATCTGTATGATGAATGTGGGCGCATCATCAAAGATGATGACATACAGATACGCGAGGCTATAGAGCTGTTCTTCCGAACGTTTTGTATTGTCGGGACCGCACATGGAATGGTAGACTACTATAAGAAAAAAGGTTATAAATTCCCACATCGGATACACAAGGGTTTCCGAAAGGGAGAGGTCGTCTGGATGAACCTTGCAAACAGCAGGGTGTTGGATACGCTCCATAACCCCACCTATGCGGGCGTGTACCACTACGGGGAGAACCAGACGGTATGGACCAAAGACGGAAAGAAGAGCCGTCCTGCAAAAAGGGAGGACTGGCATGTATTCCTGAAGGACCACCATGACGCTTACATAAGTTATGAGGATTATGAAAGGAATGAGAGGATACTTCAAGAAAACACACAGGCCTGGGCGGTTAAAGATAAGAAAACACCGCCACGTGAAGGGTCCGCCCTCTTACAGGGTATCGTGCTCTGTGGAAAATGCGGAAGCCGTATGAGCATACGTTACAAACAGAAGCAAAAAGGCTTTATAGTAAGGCAGGCTCCCGTTTATATGTGTCAGCGGCGCAGTGTGGAGTCAGGGGAAAAAAGTATGCCAGAGCATTGCAGGGGAAAATATCGATGAATTGATATCGGAGATTGTAAAAGCGAAGCTGACACCAGAAGCCATAGAAAAATCGGTTGAAGTACAGAAGGAAGTGAACCGCCGCAAAGGCGAGCAGAGCAGATTTTTCCAGCTGCAGGTAGAAAAAGCACGGTATGAGGCAGACATCGCCAGGCGCCGTTACATGAACGTTGATCCTGACAACAGGCTCGTCTCCCTTGAACTTGAGTCAGCATGGAATCTGAGACTGGCACAATTACTGGATACAGAAAAGCAGTATGAGGATGAATTAAAAAGAACCAGACGCCGCCAGATAGGGAATTGGAAGCAAAAGTCTCTGGGCTGGCTGAAAACTTCCATAAAATATGGGATAATCCTGAGCTGCCGGCAGAGGATAAGAAACGGATTATACGTTATCTGATTGAGGATGTAACAATTAAAAAAGGTACTGATACAACCATCATACAAATACGCTACCGAGGAGGAACCACCGATACCGTGGAAGTATCGAACGCCCTTCCGTCATATAAACTGTGGACCACAACAGATGAAGTGATTGACTTTCTCCGCAAGGAAGGCAGCGAGTATACCTCTAAGGAATTGGCGGAACAGCTAAACGCCAAAGGTTTAAGGAGCGGTAAAGGCTGCCTGTTTGATTCAAGGATTGTACAGAGGATCATGAAAGACTATGGGATCCAGAATAAAAGGGAAAAGTACCTGTCGCTGGGATATATACCTACAAAAGAAAAAGCAGAACAGCTAGGAATCTCGACGGGATCATTAGTAAAACGCGTTAGAAAAGGGATGTATTGTGGGGAGGTGATTTGGGCTAATGATAAAGACCTGATATTTAAATCGGAAGGATGAAACTTAAAAATGGTGTTTCAATGTACGGAAGGAGTATAGTATGACCACTAATCTTTTGATTGGGGAACACTTGAAGTACGAATGTTAATTCCAAGCTGTTTGCAGGCATATCCAAACTGAGTGAAAGTATCTTTTTCTACATCGGTCTCTGCTTTGCATTTGTATTCAAATACGGTGCGATTATCCGTAAAAAATTGATAAGGGATCCCATAATCAGTAAGTATTTGGCTCAGAACGTTGTAATAACCATTCAGAGTCTCCTGGGTGTCGAACCAGGCACCTACAAGGGTTCCTGTGGAATCATCGACAGCAATGTGCAGATGAGCTTTTGTATCGCCAAACCAGATAAATTCAGAGGCATCCATCTGAATCATTTCACCAAAGAAAGCTGCCCTGGGATGACGTGGATGAGCTTCTTCAAGCTCCAGTATGGAAGACTGTATGGCAATCTGCTGTTTTTTAGTTTTTGCCTTGGATTTCAATGCCTTCAATTCCTTTTTTACTTTCTTTTTTGTAGAGCGATGAGCTTTGGGAGAGAGAATGTATTCTTTTCGAAGGATGGAGGAAATGGTACTGATTGAGACATTGATGTTTTCCACCTCAGAAAGAAGTTCCTGGTAATGAGTAAGGTTAGCTTCAAAGTATTTTGTCTTGTATAGATTAAGGATGAGAAGCTTTGTTTCATCCGGAATGGTAGTAGCAGGCTTGTGAGCATGGTTACCATGAACAAAGAATGCTTTCCCTAATTTTTTATAGCCATTAATAAGCCTGTTGATATGTCTTAAAGTACATCCTATTTTTAAGGCTGCTGTCTGTTTGTTACCGTTAGTATCAACAAGCTTTTTGATGATTTGGTATTTTTCATTTTCTGTCAATGTAAGGATTACCTTTCTGATAATGTACACCTCATTTCTTTAGTCTGAGGTATTAGTATACTACATTTTCTCTTTGGGACATAATCATTTGTGGTATGCTAAGACATTATCATAAATGAATCATATGCATTATAAAAAATTACTTCAGATGCTTGACAGCATCCCTTATCTGTCGGTCGGCCTTGATGTCGGAGCAGATTTTACATGGATGTCTATCGCTCTGCCCAATGGTACTTTTCTTGGGAAGCCTTTCAAGATTCTACATTCTGACCCTCAGTCAAGAGATCTTGCTGTCACAAAAATAAAGGAAGCACAAGAACTGTATTCTCTCAAAAGCCGTTGCTTCCTTGAGTCTACCGGGATCTATCACATCCCGCTTCTGTGCTTCCTTCGTGATAAGGGGCTTGACTGCTCCGTCATTAATCCTATCATCACTAAGAATAGCACAAATATTAACATAAGAAAACTGCATAATGACAAATTTGATTCCAAAAAAGCTGCCTTGATCGGCTTGAACACCTCTGTCAAGACTTCCATTATCCCGGAGGATGCTGTGGTTGACCTGCGCAACCTGGTGCGGGACTATTACTACTTTAAAGACTTGCAGTCTGCCGTTGTATTAAAGCTGAATGCAGAGCTTAAAGTGTCCTTCCCTGCGTTCCTGCATGTGTTCAGCAAAGTCACCACCCAGTCTTCCTTAAAGCTACTCAGCATCTACCCGCTTGCAACGGATATGCTGGCTGCACCAAAAGAAGAAATCGTGGAAATCATCCGGGCAACCGCCCGTTTTGGCGAGAAGTATGCCTTGGCTAAGTACGATGCCATACTGGCAGCCGCAAAGGATTCTCAGCTCTTTGGACGCGCCCTCCAAAGCAATGCCGTCAGGATCAAGCTTTACATAGAATCTTACCAGGAATATCAACAACACCTGGGTGCCATACTGGCGGAACTGCACAAGGCTGTGGAACTGCTACAGGGGAAACCGGTCTATGATCAGATCGCCCTCATCCAATCCCTGCGTGGAGTCGGATTCCTAAGTGCTGTTGGCTTGATTGCTGAAATGGGCTCCTTTGACTTATTCTCGTCACCAAAGAAGCTGTATGCTTACTTTGGCCTGGATCCTGCTGTGAAGCAGTCTGGAAAGTTTCATGGAGATAAAATTCATATGTCTAAGCGTGGCTCAAGCCTTGCACGGCGTATCCTGCATATGGTTGCCCTTAATAACCTCAAAGTGGATAAAGGGACAAAAACACCAGTAAATCCGGTCATTCATGATTATTACATGCGCAAATGTGTCGGGAAGAAAAAGAATGTGGCTGTTGGTGCCATAATGCACAAAATCTGTAACATTATTTTTGCTATGCTTCGGGATAACAAACCTTTCGAGATTATTACTCCACAGGAACACTGCCAGCGCCAGCGCTATACGGAAGAACATCCAACCCATCTGGGTGAAGTCGCTTATAAATCCAGCACGATACAGTAATAATAACGTCAGCAATCGGCTCATGCGACCATTTCCATCATTAAACGGATGAATACACAGAAAATCCAATATGAATATAGGAATTAGAATCAACTTATATTTTTTGTACCTTCCCATGCTCTTGCAAATTCATCACATAGATTCTGAATCGCCTCTGTTGTCTGAAAAGCTGGCACTGGAACAAATCTCACTTTTTGATTTCCTTTAGAATCTGTTTCAGCAATCACATTATCCGAATTTTTATATTCCCCACCGATTGCTTCTGGTTCATTGTTTCGTTTACATACATTTTAGGAATTGTTCTATTTCATCAAATCTAATAGCGTATATTCTCCTTTTGGAATCCGTGACATTTCATGGTACTTTTTAATTGCATCCATTAAAATTTCAGGATTGGAAAAATATCTTTTCACAAAACTGTAGGTTTTAACTTCTTTCATTTTGAGATTTCTCTTACAATAATCACTAGGCTTCAGCTTAGATTTTTTGAAGTCATCGTATTTTCCCTCATTATAGATGATCAACATCTCTATCTCTGGGGCAGTAATGACATTTATCACATCAACTTTGTTCTCATAGGCTTTGCTAATCTTAAAGTTTTCTCTTCTGGAATCAAGAACTCTAATCACAGAAATCTTGTCCATAAATCCTTTTCTTAAGTACTTCTCTTCGAATTTCTTACCTTCTCTGCATCGAATCACTTGTTCTTCTAGCATCTCTTCACGTTCAAATATCAGAAGATGATTGTCAATCAACACGTCCATGATTGCCTCTTCGGCTGAACCTTCACATATACACGCCTTGTATTTTGCTAATTTCATCCACAGCCTCCTTACTTAAGTGCTGCAGCGAAACTTTTTTTAAGCTGCATATACGCTTCGTACATAGGAGTTGTTCCCTCCAGGAAACCACTTTGGTAGGCCTCACTCTTCTTAATATCATTTCGCTTTAGAATATTACTTAGTTTTTCTACTGTGATTCCATTTCTATTCCTTGTGATAAATATACTATCATTGCGATCATATTCATCCAATAATTCTGGGTAATGAGTTGAGAAAATCAAGGTTCCCCTATTCCTATTCAGTTTTGCATCCATAAAAAATCTAATCAATGTTGTTGCAATCTCTTTATTGAAATGATTCTCAATTTCATCAACAATCAAGTATCCTCCTGTTTGCAAAGCTTCTTTTGCGAGCGTGAAAATTATTATTCCTTTAATCGTTCCAGATGATAAATAATGATTTAGCATCGCTACACTATTAAGCACTATTTCTTCTTTTCCGTAGAATTTCAAATGGATCATTGTTTTCTGATCTTTATTTTCAAAATGCAATGTTTCTACTGTGGGATCAAGGAACGTAATGACTTCCGCTGGTACATCCTCTGTGAACGGCAGCTCATTTCTATTCGTAAATTCAAGCAGATTAACTACCGTAGTATGTTCCTTTGCCTTTTTATTATAGGCAATCATAATACTAACATCATCAGAAAGAAACTCTTCACGATCGTCTCTCACTAGTATTGGTTTTATTCTTTCAAAGTCAGCAACCGTTTTTCTGGATTTAACTTCCGAAGCCATCTTTGTCCATAATGTTTCTTCCACGATAGAATACTTAACACCTTCCGTCCTTTCTTTGAGAGAAGTCATAATGGTTTCTAATTTGCACACTTCACCTGTATTAGAATAAAAGCATGTAGTCAACACAACTCTTTTTGCTTCTCCTAAAATATCACTTGTTTTAATATGATTGATTGGTTCGTTATTCAATATTCCCAATGCGAGTACAAGGACTTTCAACACGGATGTCTTACCAGATGCATTTACACCAATAAATGCATTTGTAGGATTCGGATAGACACTTGCAAACAAATTCACTAGACAATCTTTATCATCCTCACTCACACGTTGTCCTGCATAAAATGATAAATCAAGTTTTTCTTTGAATAATGGTAATCCTTCCACTGTAATATTAAGTATTTTCATAAACGCCTCCTGCAATTTGTTTTAACCTACATCGCGAAATAATTATCTACGGTTCTTCCGTTTTTAATATTTTCATAGTGTAATTATACCCTCTTTTGAAAATATTATCAACGCATTTTTCGTTTTTAATTTTTTCTAATATTGATTCCGCTTCCGTTGCGTTTCGTATTTTTAATCGTATTTTTAATTTTCAATCGTTAGTATAGAAAAAATCAGGGTGGGAATTTTTTCCACCCTGACATTCGTATATCAATTTGTGTTAACTCCGCAACATATGAACGATAAACCGCCGGCTATGCATCAACACTCAATAATTATGCTTTGTTTTAAGAGAGAAAATGTATCATTATACCTAGTGATGCAACAGGAAGTGCAATAAATAACAATAAACATGACAAACATCCACCGCCACTTCCATTTTTCCTGCGTTTGTCCATATCATTCATCATATAATATGTAAAAGCCTTTTCATCTTGTGTTACTTTACCATCGCCATTCCAATCCTGCCAATCTCCCATAGCAGCTCCTCCTTCACAACACTCGTCTATCTGAATCATGAATGTATAGTTACGAATTCTATTTCATTTTATACTTCTTTTATGTGTACATTCAGTTATTCATACAGAGTTCCCGTAGAATAATGTGGCGTAAACTGAACTGTCTTTCCCTCAATCGTGAAATCTTTTTCACCTTGATTATTTAAGTATGCATCTACTTCTGCATCTTGGCCTGGTGCCCATGATGCAACCTGCGATGCATTTCCAGTATCTACAATTTTTCCATCTCCATCCAAAACAGATATATCCATGTAGAAATAGTTAAAAGTCATATTCGTCGAATTTTTCATCTGAACCTTATAATTCTTGTATCCCCATTCATCCTCAGATTCCGTTAACTTAAATCCATCCGTCATTTTATGGATTGATTCTTTGGCTTCCTGCTGTTCCTTCGCAGCCGAAGCATCTGTCATTAAATCATCTAATGTATCTTGATGAGCAGCATCAACGGTCAATTTGTAATCGCTTATAAATTTTTGTAATAAAATTGTTCTTTGAGCATATACCTCAGCCCACTGCGTTGAATAGGTGTTATAATCTACGGTGTAATACTTCGTTGCATCTTTTGCTTTATTTAATAAGTCTATATATGTCTTTGCATCCTCACCTAATTTCTCATTATCGAATGTTTTATCTGCAAAAGAGGATACTTTATCTAATTCAATCTGGCAATACTTCGCATACTGGTCAGGATCCTCTCCGATAGTTCCTTTGGCTTCATTTTCATCTGATTTATCCCAACGTGCCATAAGTCCCTCGGAAAGCGCACGCATAAATTGACCATCAACAGTCAGTTCGTATTTGCACTCATCCGCTTTTTTTACAGAATCTTTGTAATCACCTAAACTCTCATATTTTTCAAGAGCAACTTCAAATTTCTTACTAGTAAAGTCTGCATTAGCCGAAGAATACTTTCTACTGTTTGCTGTCAAGAAGAATGCTGCTGCACCTACGACAACAATAGCTGCAATAATTCCAATGATAATCTTTTTTGTATTCGGGTTTTTCTCTTTCAATTCTTTCTTCTCTACCACTGAATTCTCAGTTGTTGTCTCGGAATTGTCAGCCTCATTGCTCTGCTGTTCTTTTTCTATGGCAACCGCCTGTTCTGGTCTTGCCATTTTCTCAGTCGGACATCCGCAATTTGGGCATGCATCCGCCTTGTCACTGAACTCTTTTCCACATTCTGTACATTTAATTAAAGCCATCTCGTTTCCTCCCTCATAGGTGTATACCTATTTTCTTTTGTATATCTATTTTAATTGTATCCCATACACCGAATAATGCAATAACAATCAATCTGTTATCTATGTTTTACTCAGTGAATTAAGGATTACAGCTACCACAAGGACTATACCCCTGTTCAATCAACTATTCTCTTGTTCCCGTGTACTCCTGCTTGTTTTTCTCTTTCATCTGCTTTACGCTTGCGCAGCTGGGATTATGAAACTTGTGATTATTCGTATTCAACACATACCGTCTGTTCCTGATCTACATTATCAGTTTCCTCCGCACTCAGAGTTTGATTATCTGCATCCATTGAATTTTCATCCGCTAGCTTACTCTCGCCTGTTGCATAATCAATTTCAATCCCCGGCTGGTTATTATAAGCATATACATTATAAGAAAGACCTTCTCCATTGTCTTCAACGGAGTATGCCTCCATCTGCACTCCGGAGGCAACTAAGTTGTTCCCTGCAAAAACTGGTGTCACACGAAACAGCACGTGGTTGTCAGTTTCCCGAACATAGTCTGCTACCATATTTTCAAATGGTAACATGCCATCCACATTCAAGTATCTTGTCCCTGTGATGAGATTCCGCTCATTTGCATTTTCTCCTGCAATCTGATAACCAATCAAGTGGCATCTATTGAAAAGATATTTTCCATCGACGCAATCATATTTTGCTATCTGCCATCCAGAAGGTTTTACCATCCCTATCGCTTCACGTTCCTTTGTCGGCATAATATCCGTTCCGATGCAAGCCATAGCTACACCGCAACGTCCCAAGCCATCCAATTCGCTATATGTTTCATAGGATTCTGTCGTGTAATCTGCTTCAACAAAAGAAGGAATATTGTTGTTAATCGTAACATAGGGCTTATTGGTAAACTCTGGTATGCTGTCTAAGTCAAAGCTAATCTCTTCTTGATGCGCATTAGCCCCATCATTATCTTGATAACCTTGTGAAAAATCGTTTGTACATCCTGTCGTAATTATCAGTAGAAAAATTATCTGGATGATAATTTTGTATATTTTATTTGTCATTGTTTTTTCGTTGCTTACTCCTAATTATTCTTCATTCTCATCTTCGATTTGCAGAGCATCCCACAGATCTTCATAATTCCAGGGGTATGCATTGATTCCGCTGAACTCTTGTTTTTCAAATCCATCTGCGAATTCCAGAACTAACTCCCAACCTTCCCCATCCAGCACATCATAATCATTGTACTCAGTATCCCATGTTCCAATATGTAATCCACGAATACTCTCTAACAGAAAATCCTTATCCATACCATAGGTTCGCCTTGCATTGTTTTTAAGATTTGGAAAATGTTTAATACACATAATCGCTGACGCATTCTCAACTGTAACACAATATGTAATTCGTCCTATCAAATATCCATCACGACACAGCGTTATCTTCCAAAGGGAATCCATATGATTATTAAACTTATCTGACTTCTTTTCTTCTTCTGATGGGACATAAATTTCCCCTATTTCACTCAGAGCTGCTTTTGCTCTTTCCAGATAATCTAAATCACACTTAATTCGTACCTTTGGAGATGGATGAACCAATTGTTCCGAATGCATTTCAGTGCTTTCTACCACATTCTTCATTTCATTAATTTCTTCTTTTAGTTCCTGAATTGCAATCATGATTTCTTCTTTGAACTTACCCTTCAGTTCCATATCATAATATGTTTCTGGACTTATCATCATAATAATATTCCTCTTTTCTACTACAATACAAAATAGTTGTCAGAACTCATACATCAGTCCCATTGCATCCTCTATGTTATACACCCACTTGTTACCGTTTGGACTAACAAGTTCGCTAATCTGTGAGATTTCTTGTATTGTCCTCTCACAAAATTCATTATGATGAGTGTAATAATTCTTTGCAAATATCTCATTACACTCCTTCTGATCCGCATCCGCTGGCTGATATAGAGCTGCAGGAACTTCATTTGCACTAAATCCCGTTTGAAACCTACCCGCATTAACTAAATGAGATTTTCCATCTTGCCCAGTTCCCGCAATTAAACAGTAAAATGTATGTGAATAAATTGAATCACATTTCTTCTCAACAAGATTTTTATAAAATTTGTCAATTATAGAAACCAGATCGTCTGTTGTCATGGTGCTTTTATTAACTTGCTTATTAATCTCCATTTTGATTGCTGTTTCAATTGCTACATTCCCCCCACAAGTAACAGCAACTTTTTTGTTGACTTCAAATATTTTTTCTTGCTCATCAGAGACTTTATGCCCTGTAATTAAAGATGTCCTCTTGTCTGCTGCAAGAACAATTCTTTTTTCTTCTCGTATACCAAAAATAACACTCATTTTTTTTTACCATTCCTTTCGCTTCGCTCAAGGCACAAACAAGTTATGAAAAAAGCTTGTGCCCCTCCTCTAGTTATTTTATAATTGTTGTATGGAATAGCAATACACCACAGAGCACGGGAGGAGGAGTGGCGAATATTATTTCGACCCCGCATTTTTATATGTGCCGTCAACCTTTCAAGCACGAACAAGTGGGACATTGAGCCCGGACTCTTATCATTGGTAATAAACCATGTTTATTTAGTCGCAGGTTGACAGTCAATGTTGCTATTCCTATTTTAAGTTAGGTGGTGATATTATGCTAAAACTGCAATACCCCATCTGTTGTGGCGTTGATGTCCACAAAAAGATTATCGTTGCTACCATTGTTACTACTAATACGAAGGGAATATCAGAGTATAAACAAAAATCGTTTTCCACCATCAACTCCGATATTCAAAAATTTCACAACTGGCTAATTGAAAATGACTGCTATCATGTTTGCATGGAATCCACTGGGAAGTATTGGATTCCTATTTTTAATTATCTGGAACAGGATATGGACGTTTGCCTTACTCATCCAAAGTACGTCAAAGCCATCAAAGGCAAAAAAACTGACAAAAAGGATTTCCGATGGATTGCCGACCTTTATAAGTTCGACTTAGTCAGAAGTTCTTTTATTCCTCCCAAGGATTTTCGGCAACTTCGCGAATTGGCTCGCTATCGCTTCAAACTCGTCTGCATGAAATCCTCCGAAAAGAATCGGATTCAAAACTGCATGACCGTTTCTAATGTCGGCATTGGCAATGTGTTTTCTGATCCTTTTGGTAAAACCGCCACTGAAATCATGTCCTATCTACTGGAAAACACCGCAGATACCATTGATAACAAAGCCGTTCGAAAACTCATTCGCAAGAATACAAAAGCCAGTTCTGACGAAATCTTTGCTGCTATTTCAGGCTATCATATAGAAACTGATCAAGCAAAAAAGCTGGAACTTGCCAGAGCACACCTCGAATATCTGGATGACATGATTATACAGACCGAAGTCGAGCTGTACGTCCGTATTAAGCCTTATTACGACTTGGTTAGACTCCTCTGCGAAATACCTGGATTGAGCGAAATAAGTTCCGTTATTATCCTTGCAGAAATCGGTGCCAACATGGCCGTTTTCGACGATGCAAAACACCTTTGTTCCTGGTGTGGACTTTCTCCCTCCAACAATGAATCTGCTGGAAAAAAGAAGTCTGTCCGCATTGCCAAAGCCGGTGCCTATTTAAAACCTTTAATGGTGCAATGCGCTCTTGCCGCTGTCAAGAGTAAAAAGGAACCTTACTTCGCAATCAAGTATGGACGCATTAAAAAGCGTCGTGGTCACAAGAAAGCCGTTATAGCAATTGCTCGAATGATGATCGTTTGCATTTACCACATGATTAAGGAAAAGCAGCCATTTAACCCGATTGATTATACGGAATTGATGGATCCGCATTTCAGTCAACCAAGGGTAATTCTCAATGATACAAATGTATTTGCCTACTTGAAGGCACAAGGTTATGATCCTTCGCTATTAGTGACAAGTAACGATACGTAATGCTACACTATTAATATTTTTTGTTTCAGGGGATGACCCCTTAGTTTAAGTCGGCCTAAAATCCTGTTTCTTTTTCACTCTTATCTTCTCCTAAAATGAATCCAAATCCTCGTTCTTCTGATCCAATACGTGCAATATTTCCAAACATTATCTTTACCTCGATCTTTATATTTTCTGTATATAATACTATTATTTATATCATATTGCTTCCTTTGTGACTCAAATCGCATTGCAAGCTAATAGTCTGTAGTAATCATTTTGGGAGGAATCTCACTTTTTGCCAAAACGTTCATTTTCCTCACCCCGCCACGGTAACCGGAAACATATTTCACCTTATCTAGCCCCAAAAACACACCTACATATCCGCTCAAATCCTCGAAACCCTTTGATTTACTAGACTTTCCTCTCCAGCAACACCACCGTCTCCACATGGCACGAGTGCTCATTATTGATGTCTGCGTTCTTGGGAACATATCAACCGTTTTTTTGCGTTTTCGTGGTTTGTGAGTAAGCGTTTAATTTTAGGGTGGATTTAATCTGCCCCAAAATACCTTTATAATGATTGGTAGAAAACGCAAGCATTTTGCTCTATCTGCATCACTAGACGCAAGCGTTTTACTCTATCTTAAGGAGCCGATCATTATGAAACCTAACGTTTACAGGGATGAGCAGGTGAAACTCATCATGGAGTGCTGCAGAAGCGGCCTTTCCGATTATCAGTGGTGCGAGCAGCATGATATTCATCCCGGTACTTTTTACAACTGGGTCAGTAAGCTTAAAAAGAAGGGATACACATTTCCTGATTCAAACTACAAAACTGCCGGAACACCCATCACTCAGGAAGTTATCAAAGTGGATCTGATCAAACAAGATGACCTTCCGCCCTCTGTGATAGAGCAAAATACCAGTGCTTTAGCATCCTTTCATCAACCGGCAATCGCTGCTGAAATAATCGTTGGAAACATCACACTCCGACTTTTTAACGGTGCTGAGCCGGATTTGATCAAAAATACCATGCGGTGTCTTGGAGGTGCTGATCATGCTTGGTGATATCTCCATGGCAGCTGACATCTATATCGTGACCGGCTACACGGATATGAGAAAGTCCATAGATGGTTTATGTGCCATCGTGCTGCAGCAGCTAAAAAGTGAACCGGACAGTCATTCCATCTACCTTTTCTGCGGAAAAAGATGCGATAGGATCAAAGTGCTATTTCGGGAGCCTGATGGCTATGTCCTTCTTTATAAAAGGCTTGATGTCATACATGGAAAGTACCGCTGGCCAAGGAGCCGGTCAGAGGTAAAACCGATCACCTGGCAGCAATTCGACTGGCTCATGTCAGGGCTTGAGATTGAGCAGCCAAAGGCACTTAAAACGGCCTGAAATCATTGATCTTACTGGCTTTTTCTCCATTTTTATGGTATACTGTTTCTAGTAAAATAAGGAGCAAAAAGCATGGCGGGAAGCAGGAAAGACATCCAGCTAACAGAGCTGAAAGGTATGATCTCACAGCTGAATACTACGATCAAAATGCTGAATGATACCATTGCCAGACAGCAGGCGGAGAATGAGAATCTCAAAGCGGAGCTTGCATGGTTTCGCCGGAAGCTTTTTGCCTCTTCCAGTGAACGGCGTACGGACGACATTGCCGGTCAGCTCTGTTTCTTTGAGGCCGAACCGGAAGAGGAACCTCCTGCGGAACTGATCTCTCCGGAAGTTGTTCCGCTTCCAAAGAAGAGCCGCAAAAAGAAGCCGACTTTGGAAGAGCAGTTTAAAGACATCCCGACCAGGCAAGTGATGGCAGATACTTTAACAGAGGAAGAAAAGCGCTGTCCGCTCTGCGGCAGTGAAATGACCGCGATCGGCACGGAAGTTATCCGCAGCGAGATGGTATATACACCACCAAAACTGGAACGGATCGAGTATATCGCAACTACCTATGCCTGCCCTGTCTGCAAGGATACGGAGGAGCCGCAGTTTATCAAAGATAATGGTACACCGGCATTGATCCCCGGAAGCTATGTTTCAGAATCCCTGCTTTCCCATGTCATTTATCAGAAGTACGGTTTATATCTTCCCCTGTACAGACAGGAGCAGGATTTCCTGCAATTAAACGCACCGATAAGCCGGACGAGCATGGCACACTGGATCATTTCTGCCAGTTTGGAATACATGAGCCCCATGTATGATTACTTCCACCGGGAATTGTTAAAACGCAGGTTCCTAATGATGGATGAAACGCCCATTCAGGTGTTAAAAGAAGATGGGAGAAGACCGCAGTCAAAGTCTTACTTTTGGCTGATACGGACCGGGGAAGACGGAGGAAACCCTATCATTCTCTACAATTACACGCCTACCAGAGCGGGAGAAAATGCCAGGCAGTTCCTAAAGGGGATAGAGCCTGGATTCTACTTAATGGCTGACGGGTATCAGGGATACAATAAAGTAAAGGAAACAAAGCGTTGCTGCTGCTATGCACATATCCGAAGATACCTTTTGGAAGCGATTCCCAAAGGTCAGCAAAAGGATTACAGCAATCCAGCCGTGCAGGGAGTCCTCTACTGTAATAAGCTCTTTGAATATGAGCGTTCATACAAAGAAAAAGGGCTTAGTTATAAACAGATCGGGAAGCAACGCCTCAAGGATCAGAAGCCTGTCATTGAGGGCTTCTTGGCGTGGGTAAAAGAAGTGAAACCGGGAAGCAACGGGAAGCTTAAGAAAGCCATTACCTATATCAAAAACAGAGAAGACTTCCTTATGACCTATTTAGAGGATGGACGCTGCAGCTTAAGTAATAACTTAAGTGAGAACAGTATCAGGCCAGTTACGGTAGGCCGAAAAAACTGGCTTTTCTCCGATACCCCTGAAGGAGCCGATGCCAATTCACTGTGTCTGACCATGGTTGAAATGGCGAAGGCATATGAATTAAATTTATATGAATACTTAAAGTTCCTGCTTGAACACCGTCCCAGCAAGGACATGTCAGATGAAGAGCTGGAAAATTTATCACCTTGGAACGAAAATGTTAAAGCACGGTGCAGCAATAAAAAAGAAAAAGGCGCTTGTATTCTGGAATCCTAGTCTGGGCTCCAGAATTCACTTTTTGAGGGTACCCCGAAATTAGGCGCTTACAGTTTTCTCAAGTTTGCCACAAAAACTAAAAAACTGCTAGGCGAGCTATTTGACGTTTACCCATAACGGAGTATGGAGTTCACGTTCATTGAAAAAAAGGACAAAAAAACAGTCTGCACTGGCGGAAAAAACTTCCATCAAAACAAACTGTTCTTTAAAATTTATGCTAATTATATTTTCTGAAAATGACTGATCCTACGAATCTACCGATTTCCACGAAATGAAAACAAAAGAAAAAATAAAAATTTTAACTCCTTTTGCACTCCATTGGAACATTTTGACAGCCTGCAAAGCCTTTATTTATCTTAGCGAAATAGTATACTCGTTATATCTTGGTATCTGTCAATCACACGATATATCTCCACACAGTCCTTTTTCACAAGATAAAGGGTAATGTAATTTCCATGAACCAGATACTTATAATCTGTCTTAAAACTCACTCGCTTTGACAAATCTGCTCCCATCGTAGGAAACTGCTGTAAGTTCTCAAAACTCTTGTAAATTTCGTCTACGGTCTTTCTGGCTGCTTCTGCATTGTCCTCTGCAATATAATCTTTAATTGCTTTAAGATCAGCTACTACGAGAGGGTTAATCCTTAATTTCATCAAGTGTTATTCCTCCATAGCTGATTTCAATTCATCAAGGCTCAACCAACCTGTCCCATCTGCAACAGCTTCTTCTGCTTCCTGCAACTTTGCCAACAGCTTTTTCTCTGCTCTGTCCTTCTCATAGTCCTCAATATCAAGCACTACAAATCTTCCTCTGCCATTCTTGGTTAAAAAAACTGGTTCTCCGACTTGGCAATTTTTGAGAACTTCATTATAATTTCTCAAATCAGATACTGGTAAAATACTAGACATATAATCAACTCCTTCTCTGATAATAGTGTTTCGGTTTACACTTTTATTATACGCAAAAACGCTGTAAAATTCAACTTAAAATTTTACAGCATCTTATGAACAAGAATTTTTTGGTATTTGACATCCTTCTATTCTGCTTATTTCCAATCATTACTTTTTAAATATATTTTTCATCATTTTGCATAATAGTAAACTCCTTTCAAAAAGCCAGGATCTGGCACGCAGTACCGGAAAGGAGGATAAGTAATTATGCTTACAGGAGAAAAAATGGTAAATAACCTTGTTGATGAACTGAATGAAATCGGGATGCCAAGTATGGCGGCAACACTGGATAAAGTATATCGTTCAGAACGGTTTCTCACCCTCGATCACCTTACTTTGATGTCAGAACTGATTGGGTCAGAATACGAGGATAAAATCAGCAAACGTGTTAACAATCGGCTACGTCATGCAAAACTGATAGGATGCCCTCAGACACTTGAAGAATGTCAGAATGCCAGAACAAGAGAATATCTGCCAACAGGAATCACCGATGTACTGTCTTCCATGGCATTCATAAGAGATGGACTCAATGTATGTATACTTGGACCATCCGATAGCGGGAAAACACATCTTGCAAAAGCACTGGGAATAGCAGCATGCAATAATTACAAGGTCGAGTACCACCACTGCGAATCTTATCTTGAAGGAATGGTTTCACTAAAAGAAACAGATTATAAAAAGTATGGCCGAAAGATGACGCTTCTTTCAAAACTTGATTTGTTGATACTTGACGATTTTCTTCTTCACACCATCACAAATGAACGGGAAATAAAGGTTCTGTTTGCCGTTTTAGAAAAAGATGCGAAATGTCAAAAAGCACCATTGTCTGTTCACAACGTGAACCAAAAAGTTGGGCATCTATGATATTAAACGATGAGGTTGCTTCGAATGCAATAATGAAGAGAGCAACAAAGCATTATACTGTAGTAATTAATACAAAATCGACCAATTAAACGCTGGCCGTTAACTCCGCCGAGCGGCCGCTGGCAAACGCATCAGTGACCACCGATCGGCGCAAATTGCAATCAATCAGAATTCCGAGAGAACATTAGATTTACATCATTCGATGCATAATTCCATTATAGGTAAATATATAGAAAAATGATTTCCAAAAAATGGAATCATGATTTCTTAAAAAACGGAATGTTGATTTCCTAACACCGGACAGGTGATGGATTTCGCTCTGGATTACTCACATACATCACTTTCGCCAATAGGTAGTCCAGAAAATGATCAAAATTACTGCTGCCAACAAAAAATTTATTCTTTATCTGAAAATATCGATAATATGACTAATAGCAGATACTCAAAATAAATATCTGCCATTTAAAATAATGTGTATTAAAATATTTTTACTCAAACTCGGCCTGTCCATTGGTGTTATTAAACGCATTTGTTTAGTTTAATTACATTTCCGTTTTTTACTTGTATTGCATATATTATTTTGACTTACTGATTTTTTGTTGCCAAAATGTTGCCAGTGCCTTAGTGTGATTACTGCTTTGTTTTGTTCTACATATCAAATAAATCAGCATGAGTGCCTGTATCAACTAAAGTTAATGTTAAGATCTCATCCTCAATTAAATATACCAGGAGCCAGTCCGGTTGGATATGACACTCCCTAAAACCTACGTATTTTCCTTTAAGGTCATGGTCTCTATATTTTTGTTCTAATGCCAAACCATGAATTAGTTTTTCTACCACGAAATCCAATAATGTAATATCCAAACCTCGTTTCTTAGCACGCTTTAAACCTTTTTTGAATCTTCCAGTCAATGCTAATTGATAAGTCATAGTTCCATATCCTCTAAAGCTGCGTTAAAACTAGAATACTTCTTTGTATCGGGATCTCTACTGATTCTTTTGGCTTCTTCCATTGCCTCTATTACTTCTGGTTTATAACTTGGAAGTTCCACATTAAAAGGCAAGCCACCTCTTAACACGCATTGTCTTAAAAACATATTTGTAGCACTGGATATATCAGTTCCAAGCTGCCCAAACAACTCCATCGCCTGTTTCTTTAATTCTTCATCAATTCTAATTTGTGTTGGTACTGTTGCCATAATCATCACCTTCCTTTACCTATATTATATTCTTTTTGGTTTACATTGTCAATCACTTGAGCGATATTTCTGGATGAGTTACCTATTAAAAAAGTATAGTCTCCCGTCGCTGCATACCAATCTCCTATTTCTTCGTTGAACCATGCAAAAGAACGCTTATCCAATTCCATTGTAACTGTCTTTCTTTCGCCTGGTTGTAAATAGACTGCTTCAAATCCTTTCAATTCTTTATCTGGCCGTACTGCTGTACCTGTATGATCCTGGACGTATAGCTGTACCACTTCTTTTCCAGCCATTGCACCTATATTTTTTACATCAACATTCACGGTCATCGTTTCAGAATCCCTGATGTCTCTCTTATTTACCTTAATGTTGGAAATTTCAAAGTCAGTGTAACTTAATCCATAACCAAATGGGTAACGAACCTCCATCTGCTTTCTATCAATATAGCTCTCATTGAGTGACCTTAAAAACTCGGTTTTTTTAATATTGTATAAGCCCTAATGCTTGATTTAAATCAACGGTTAAGCCATTGATTTTTCTTAATGGTGCAATTATATCCTTTTCAACTATTCCATAATTTTTACTATGTAATACAAGTACTCGATCATCAAGTTTCTCTTCTGCATATACGTGAACTGTTATATGAAATATATAATTCATATTCAGCCTCCATTTTTCCTTAATAATTCTAATTTATCTACTGTTAATAGCCTCAGTAATCAATAATCATCTCTGCAATGCCCGTTCCAATGAAGTATAATCCTCATCTATCGCTATAAAAATCTGTAATTTTTTTGCTTTTCATATAATACTTATTTTTAATCACTATAGAATAAATATCCTTTACATTTCCTCATGATGCTTTTGTCTTGGAAAACTGACTTCCAACAATTTTACACATCTGTTCCAATTCAATAAAAATTACTTTTATATTAGAGAGCCTTGCTAAATATTTTAAAGTGCCCTTCAAACCATTATCTATATGTTGTGGTGCAACTACAGCCACCACTTCACATCTCTTATCATTCATACCTTGTTCCACGAATTGACGTATTATTTCCATCCCCTCTTTGGATGTGGGTAGTAGTGGTGCGTGTGCCATTTCTTCCAAATTTACTTCTTTACCCCTATTTTTTGTATTACTCTTAATAATGCCCTTCATTTCGTAGTGTTTTCCATACACCGTAATCTGTGAAGAAAAATCCCCATACTCTTTAACCCCATGCGGTTGAGGCCTGAATCCGGGAAGTATTCTATAGAATGCCTTAGGCAAACAGTTTTTATCTGTTCCTTCTATACATTTTTCGATTGCAGCATAAGAGCATGTACCAGTACACTTTTCCTTCATCGACAAGACATACTCACATAGTTCACCTGAATAATTATCTGGAATATTCTGAAATTCTTTCACATCTGTAAAAGGAATCTCAACCTGTATTCGCTCACATTGCTTGGCAAACATAATATTAAAAAGGTCATCCATAATGCAAATATTGTAATCGAAATCAACATCTTTAAATATTTTTGACAACTGTTTATTCAAATCCGTTAACAGTTTACTTTTGGCAACATACCAGTATCGTATCTCTGTTCTGTTGCTATGGTGCTCCGGGCAAATTATCTGTAATGGAGCTCCACATTTACAGAATAAATTACCTTTTTCATTGCTCTTCAAAATTTCTCCACATTCAGCACACACTGGCACCTCATATGCATCACATTGTGGACAAAAAACTCGAGGAATTTTTAAAAAATACTTATCACACTCAAGTACATTTCTAACACACTCATCAATTTGGAGGGATGATTTATCCTTGTCGTTTGTGGCACTTATCACTTGTGTAAGCAACCAGTTTAAACCTGGATAAAATATGGAATCTGTAGCGCGCCATTTTAATTCCTGTCCCACTTCCCTGAATATATCCTCTGCAGGTTTTCCCTTTAGATTTTGTATTTCTTCCATCACAATTTGAATTGCATTACCAGTCCATTGAAATAATTCTTCTGACGAAAGATGTTTATATATACCAATATTTCCACGGCTGGTATTATATTTTATTGTAGCAAGCGTATCCTCTGATACATGAGCAATATAGCTTCCCGATGTATCAATCCTTTCTGACTGAATATTTTCAATTTCCTGTTTTTGGCCATCTGTTATTCCACCTGCTTTCGAAATGGCAGTTTTCTCTCCATTCATCCCTTGCAGGACTACTCTAGTAATAGCCTCTGGATCAACACAACGGTCAATAGCTTTTTTCGGAAACTTCATTTGTTCAATATGATTATCTGTATAATTTGCAATGAAATTCACTACTGCTTTTGTCATCTTATCATGCTTACTAATACATGCTAAGTATGTTTCATTTAACCCTATCCAGAGACACCCACGATGTAATTCCCACACACAACTGTCATGCCCACCTTCATCAATAAAGGTATGTTCCTTACTATAAGTATACAGAATTTGAAACCGGTCTGTAAGTTTTCCAACAGAAAGCACCTTAAGTTTTCTGAACCCATTAATGTCAAGAGAATGCTCTTCCTCTCCTTCGAGTTCTTGTATTTTTACTGATTCTTCATCTGTAAGTGTATGGTCAAATGACCATAAAGAAAAAGTAACTCGATTTCCATATATATATTCATTAAAGAGTTTTTCAACAACATCATTTTCAATATCATTTAAAAGAAGCTTTTCAATAATAGTCTCTTTATCTGTTAAACTATTGATTTCCTCTTCTTCTATTTTCATTTCAAGCGCAGTGTTATATAATGCCTGCCATGGAAGAGTATTTAATTTTCTCGCTTTTTCTTCTCGTGTCACTGATCAACACCTCCTCTATTTCTAAAATATCAAGCTTTCAATTATTCTCTAAGTTCATTGATAAGCATAGCAGATTCTCAAAAAGGACGATTATACTCTTAAAAAAATTATTCAGTTTGTCCTTAATAATTATAATCTTTTTATAGCATTATATTATCATGAAAAGCCCAGAAAATCACCATGTTTCTGCTACTTTTAGATATATCCCCGCCAGGATTGGGGCCAGATCCATTCCCAACTGGAAATCTATTTTGAAGAATATCTGGAAAACAGAAGTCTATAAAATGCACCTTTTCCAAAGACTTAGTTTGCATGCAAAAAATTTCTTGTATAATGCAAGTAAGGACAGAACCTAAACAGATCGGCCCTGCCCTTAAATAACGGTTAACATATCTTCTGTCAGTTCTTTGTATTTACACAAAGCTTGAAACGGTCTCTCAGCTTCTAAGTTTCCAAAGCCTCAAATAATAATCTTAATGCCCCAATTCTTCCTGCATCATTTTTATTCTGGCACGCCTTTATTTCAACCTCACCTTCCAAAGGTGGACATAAGGCAAATACCTGGCCACGCAGGTCGTTTATAAACTGTCCTTGCTCCGATATGCCACCCCCAATCAGAACTGCTTGTGGGTCTATTATCAAAATCAAATTAACAGCCACCACTGCAACCCCTTCTAGCCATTCCTGGTATGCCCGCAGAATTCTATCATCATCTAAATGCTCAAACACATAGCGACCATCAATTTGCTGGTGTATCTCCTGCGAAACTTTCTGCACCAAGAGTGAAGTTCCACCTGCTTTTTTCCAACAATAACCCTGCCTGCTGATCAGCGACAGCCCCGCCTCTCCTGCCCTGTAATGTGAACCCCTGCGCAGTGCTCCATTCAGTATTATGGCTCCACCGATGTCAGTCCCAATCGTCAGCAAACAATAGTCCTGATACTGTCTGCCCAAGCCCGCAATCTGTTCTCCGATGGCCGCACAGTTACTGTCATTTTCGATTACAACCGGAAGGGTATACTTCTTTTTTATCTCTGAAGGAATGTTATACGATGTAAAATTTTCACTGATACTAAAGTCTTTATTACAGCCGGATCTGGTATTAATAAAGCCAGCTGAACTAATTGCAACTCCATTAATCCTGTGCTCCTGCTTCATCTGTCCTACGAGTTCCAGTACACTGCTTAAGAAGGACTCCGGTATTGTTGGTGTAGGAAAAGACCCACTTGTGTAAGCCCTGTAAGTATCATCATAAATTGTATACTTAATATATGTTCCTCCCAAATCAATCGCCAAATATTTATTCATCAAATCTCCTTAACGCAGACATGTTTTTAACACTTCCTTCAAAGCCACTTCATCTCCCTTTGCTGCATTCAACTCCAGACTCCAATCCAATACCCTATATTTTGCGCATCTCTCATCTTCATTAATAAACTCCAGCATATCCTCCAACATCTCCTGACTCCACACGGAACTGTCAACCTGTGCTGTTGTATATTTACCTTCTCTGATTGCATCAAACCCAAAAATATCCTTGGCATGTGTCTTTTCCGCTTCATTGATTACTTCTGCTACCAGATGACTCGGGATGAATAATACGCCGCTACTGGTTCCCATTACAATGTCTCCCGGCAAGCATACTCCCTTTCCGATTCTGCACGGTGTATTATATCCTGTCAAGAGGCATTCCCTGATTGGTGTCGGATCGGTTCCCCTGTAATAAACCTGACTGTCGTTTTTCTTCATTTGCTCGGTATCACGAATCCCGCCCCATATGACTGCCCCACCGGTCTTGGTATGCGCAGCAATGGCTGTAGTCAGATTCCCACCAATGAAAGTGCCGTTATAGACTTTATCAAACATGTCGACTACTACCACATCGCCTTCCACCAAATTATCAATAACCCACTGGTTTCCCATTCCTTCCCACTTATTATCTTCTCCAACTTCCTCCACTACTTCTGCCAAATCCGGTCTGGTAGGGACAAAGGTACACGTAACTGCCCGTCCTACCAGCTTGGTATCTGGATGTAAAATCTTGAAATCACCTTCAAATTGAAACTGATATCCCTTCACGTACAGGGGCAGCCAAAGCTCTTCCAGTGTCATTGTACGCAGCTTCTCTAGATGTTCGTCCTCTACCTTCGGACGTCCATCGGGAAGCCGCTCCCCCTTCCAGGCTCTGGTCAAATCGAGAATTTCCTCTTTGTTGTTTAATATCATGCTTTTCTCCTATTGCTTTCTATAATTGAATGACTCCTGGTGATGTCCCGTATATTTCTGGTGCCTCTTCCCATTGGGGCATACTAAGTGCCATGGGATCATATACGATTTCACCGGCGCGGATTGTCATCAGACATTCTAACCGCTTATCGCCCTTTAGTCTTGCTTTCCCGCTATCCGCATAGCCGTAATTCCCATGTTCCATCCTAAGAACTGTTACATCGGCCGGACTGCCAATGGATAGAGTCCCCAGTTCCTCATGCCGGAGAAGTTCCGCCGGTCTTTTGGTCACACGATAAATAATTTCTTCCAGAGGCATTCCAATACATAGATACTTGGACATGATATGAAGTAAATTAATCACCGGTCCCGCCACATTATCAAGATACAGATCTGTGGAGATGGTATCCGGATAAAATCCCTGTTCATAAGCCGGAACTGCATTTCTAAACCAGAAGCTGCCGGCTCCATGTCCCAAATCAAAAATGATTCCCCGCTCGCGCGCCTCAAACATAAAGCGATTGACCTTTCCTCTATCATTCAATATCGGAAACTGTTGAGCGTATACATGCGTATGAATATCACCCGGACGCATCTTTCCACCAATCAATTCCTCATATGTCCGTTCCGGTAAATTTGGCTGAAAATCAAACATAGCCATTTTATTACAACGCACCCCTGCCTCCAATGTCTGATCCACCGATTCCCAGGCCGGATGCTTGTCATCAAATGGCTTCCCAACCCAATAATGAGCCGTCTTAATTCCAACCACCACAGAATCAAATTCTCGGGCCATAGCTGCCGCTGTCTGTGGAGTAAATTGGCGGATATCCTGCTCAGACTCCAGATTCACCATACCTCCACTTGCAATATTTATAAAGGCCAGAATCCGCAGTCTGGATTGATCAATAATTTCTTCTTTGAATCTAATAAAATCTCTGACTCCACAGGTTCCTGCATCCACGGCAGTCGTCACCCCACTCTGAAACATATGGGCTTCCGGGTGAATCGTCGGAAGACCGTCAGGTTCCACCGGAAATCTCGGGTAAATGTGGCAATGCATATCAATCAGTCCAGGAACAACATAATTTCCTGCCACATCAATTACCTTGGTGTACTCATCTCCTGAAAGATTCTTTTCAATTTTTGCAATCGTTCCATCTTCAATTAAAATATCTTTTTGTTCTTTCAATTTCTGAGAAGGATCAATTACAGTTCCATTTTTCAAAATTATTTTCATCCATTCTCCTCTTTTAACACTAGAATTCCCCATGACTACGATGACTTCCATTTATTCCCTGATGGACACGATTACTTCTATCTCAACTGGGATGTTTCCATTGGGTAAATTTCTGGTTCCCATAACAGTTCTGGCATGATAACCTCTTTCTTCCAGTACCTCAACGATGGTATCAGAAAATCCATCAAAAACCTGATTCACATCAGAAAAATCTTTTCCACAGTTCACCAGCCCAAAGGCTTTGACAATCTGTCCCACACGATCCAGTGAACCCAATGTATCCTTTAGCGCTCCTAAAATAATAATGGCACATTCCCGCGCAGCTTTATACCCTTCTTCTATCGTAAGCTCTTCACCGATCCGTCCCTGAAAAATTGGCTTGCCACTGGCCTGGTCCTCCGGTCCATGGCCGGATACATATAAAAGGCTTCCCACCTGGCGCATAAGGACAATCCCTTTTTTTGTTTTATATCTGGGGATAATTTCCACCCCTTGATCTATTATCTGATTAATGCTGTCCAACGTTCACACCTCCTTAACTTTATTTTCTGATTTTGACAATCGCTTCAACCACTATCGGTACCTGTTCCGGCAAAGCATATGCCCCCATGGCGGATCTTGCATGCTGACCGCGTTTCCCAAATACCTCAACCATCAAGTCCGAGAATCCATTCATTACCGCCGGCTGGCTTGAAAAATCGCCGGCACTATTCACCAACCCTAGGGCTTTGACGAAATAATCCACGCGATCCAGCTCCCCAATATATTCCTTAATAGTCGCCAGCATATTCAGCCCACAAAGACGGGCTGCCTGATAGGCAGAATCTATGTCCACCGTATCACCAACCTTCCCCTGAAAAACTGGTACTCCTTCCTCATTAACCGGAAGATGGGCGGACAAATATAACATATCCTCATGCAGTACAGCATCCACCGCACCGCTTCCCTTTCGGTTACGTACCGGCAGCTTAATGCCTAATTCTTCCACTCTTTTTCCTGTTTCACTCATCTCTACTTTACCTCCATATATTTTTTAACATTAGCCCTTCACGGCTCCGCTCGCCAGGCCTTCTACAAATTGCTTCTGAAAAATCATAAACACAGCAACAATCGGGATGGTAATCAACATCGCGGCTGCCATAGTCTGCCCCCAATCCACCTTGAAAAATGAAGAGAATTCATTTAACATGATGGGCACCGTTGCACTGTTGGGGCTTCTGGTCAACACATTTGCTAATGCGAATTCATTCCAGGAGGAAATGAATGCATAGATTCCGGTTGCCGCAAGTGCCGGTTTCAACAACGGGATAATGATTAACCGGATTACCTTAAAGGTAGAACAGCCATCTACAATTGCAGCTTCTTCTATTTCTTTGGGAATCCCTTTAAAATATCCCTTTGCCATCCAGGTTACTAGCGGTAAGCTAATCGCCAGATGAGCAATCGCCAGCCCAATCTTCGTATCCACCAGCCCGACTGCATTTTCCATATAGAACATAGGTATCATCAATACCGTCAACGGCAGCATCTGACTGATTAACATAAACAGAGAAAAAAACTTGCTTCCCCGAAACTTGAATCTGGCAAAAGCATAACCCGCACTCCCCCCAGAACCAGGGCCATGAACGTACTCATCAGTCCAACTAAAAAACTGTTTTTAAATGCGTTGGGAATTCCGCTGTCAAACAGTACATCCTGATAATTTTGAAAGGTCACATTGTTTGGAATCCATCGGGGAACCCTGGCGAATATCTCATTCGCTGGTTTAACAGATGTAGAAAACACCCAGCCGATTGGTATTAATGTAAATACAACAACAGCAATAAGCAGCATGTAAACAACTATATTCAGAAATATATTTTTTCTTTTTGAAGCACTCATCCCATTACTCATCCTCCTTGCTCACAGACTTGACATAAAGCACAGCAAAAATCATTGTCACCAGTAATTGCATAACCGCACTCGCCGATGCTGCATTGAGATTCAAGACCTTGAATTGATTATAAACCAATAAAGACAATGTCGTCGTCTGCTGCCCGCCGGAAGTCATGATCCAAATCAGAGAAAATTCATTAATCGCCCATACCAATAGCATCAAGATACAAATAAAACTAATATCCTTTAGCAATGGAATTGTAATTTTGCTGGTCTTTTGCCACCACCCGGCTCCATCCAGCTCAGCACTTTCATATAAATCAGCGGGTAATTGCTGCAGCCCGGCTGTTACCATCAACATGACATAAGGAGCACAGGCCCACACCTGCACAATGATAATTGACAGCATGGCGAACTTCGGGCTGGTCAGCCACGGAATTGGCTTACTGATAATTCCTATTTGCTGCAAAATATGATTTGCCATCCCCCCGCCGGTTGTTAACAGCCACTTCCAGGCCGTTGCCTTCACTACACCAGGTATAATCCATGCAATAAAAATTGCGCTTCGCCAAACCCCTTTGCACTTAATTCCCTTGCGATGAATCAACATGGCATACAAGGTTCCCAGCAAAAAAGAGAAGATCACTGTTGCCAATGTCCATTTTATCGTATTCAATACTGTCTGCGTAAATTGCGGATTGACAAAGAGTCTTGTGTAATTCTGCAAACCGACAAATTTGCCGGCCTGCGAATTATAAGTAAAACTCATCCTGAAAATGTAAAACAACGGGTATACAATCAATATTGCTGTTGCGAGCAGCCCTGGTAACACAAAGGGGATTGCTTTTCTTTCATCCTTTGTCAACACTTTCTTCTTCATTTTTTTCCTTTCTTATTTGCTTAGTGAAATCCCAGTAATGTATTGATATCATTTGTCATTCCCTCACATGCCTCATCCACTGTCATCTTACCAGAAACTGCATTTTGCATGTATTCATAGATAATCGGTTCCATCTCTGCCCAATTATCATAGACCGGCTCTGGCCTGGAATTATTAAGCTGTTCGATAAAAGGAGTCATTTCTTCGCTTGCAAACTGATCCATCTCCATTGCGGTCTTGCTGGCTGGAAAACTGTCCGTTAACCTGGCCTGATTCTCCGGCTGTGTAATATAGGCCAGAAACTTAGCTGCCGCATCCTTATTATCCGCTTTCTTTGCCATTGCCACACTCCATCCATTGGCTGTAGTGCATCCCATCCCTCCATTACCGGGAATTACTGCCGTCTTAAAATTCAAATCCGGATAATCTTCTTTCAGAGTTTCGATGTCAAAGGGACCGGTAAAATTAAATGCCAATTGACCAGACCCAAACATTTCACGCATCTTCGTGTTGTCAATCTCTGCACTGCTTGGAGATGCATAGCCCTCCTCAATAGAACTCACAATATTCGTCAGTGCTCTCTTACTTGCATCACTGTTTAACATACATTCGGTCTCATCTTCATTTAATACATCACCATCATAGGTATAGAGCTGCTGTATCAATCTGGTTACTGCATTGGCCTGATTACCGAGCGGCCAAGCAAATCCGTATACCTCCCCACTCGTCAGTTCTTTTGCCATCTTGGCCATCGTATCCCAATTGGTTGGAAATTCGTCATAACCAGCTTTGCTTAACAAATCTACATTGTAATAAATCCCAGATCCATCATATCGAAATGGTACTCCATAAATTTCATTATCTATCGTGGTAATATCTAATGCCGGTGTCAGAATATCCGAAAAATCTATGCCCGTTTCCTCATAACGATCTAATGGTTCCAGCAGGTCTTTCTTTGCAAAGGGTGCAACATCCGTTAATAGAATTGTAAATAGCTGCGGTGCTCCATTGGCACTGATAGCGGTACTAATCTTACTTTTGTAAGTATCCCAATCGGTAATTACCAGCTCTACCTTAATATTCTTGTGTTCCTTTTCAAATTCTTCTACCATCTCCCGGCTCTCTACTTCATCCCAGTTGGGCGTCCACCACTCAATGGTAGCAACTCCATCATTGCCTGTTTCCGAAGTATTACCTTTTCCACAACCAGCTAATAATCCAGCAGCCATTCCTAAAACCGTCACAACAGCCAAGCTCTTTTTCATGATACTAAGCTTTCTTTTCATACGCTTCTCCTTTTTTAATGTACTCTGTAATCAATAATTTCATAGTCATCAGACATCTGGGCACATGGTAAGGCCCTTTAAGCTCAAACCCTTTCTCATCAGATAAAATGCTCCCATCTCTTTTTAGCAAACCAAACCACTCCCCGTACTCCTTATCACGAAAGTATTGCTCTACATAGTCATACTGCTTTAAGAAATAAGAAAAATGCCTTTCATTTTCGTTATAGAGCGCACTCATCAATAACGCATTCAGGCTTTCTGCCTGCACCCACCACACCTTATCATTCCAGGCAACCGGTCTGCCTGCATATGAGTTCTCCAGAAACTCCTTGTCTTTAACTGCTCCGTCAATATCGACGTGTTGATAAAACCCTCCAAATTCCTCATCATATGCGCGATCAATTACCCAATCAAGCACCATCTGTGCCCTTTCAATATAGCTTTTATTATCACATTCTTTACCAGCTTCCATGGAAAACCATAATGCCTCCATCGTATGTCCTGGATCAATTATCCTCCCTTCCTTTTCTAGTTTGGGTTTTCCATCTGTTCCAATATTTTCGAATGGTGCCTGGTATGTATCACTGGCAAATTCGTATAAGGTCTTTTCTACACACTGCGTTAGAATATCCCTATAGCGATTGCCGAAAGCAGTCCTGCTTTTCAATGCCACCAAGGTCTGCATAAAACATATAGCATGCTTTTGAAATCCCTCTCTTATGCCCTCCCGTAACAGAATTTGCGGGTTCTGCATATTGCTGAAGAGGATGTCACTTAGACTTTCTATATGTTTTAACCCTTCTGCCCTCTGTTCCCCTTCCATACACTGTAAATATTCATGAAGTCCCTCCACAGCAAAAACGTCTGTAAAAATGGAAGTGGTTCCTTTCTTCACGCTTCCCTGCCTGCTCAACTGATAATTATACCGTCCTTTGCCGGCACAAAAGCTGCCCTTCATATATTCACGTCCGGCTTTTACAATCTCCAGCCACAATGGTTTCTGCTCCACCTGATGGTAAAGAGATGCAAAGGTGCTCATAGTACGACCTACGAACCAGCCGTATTTATCCGTATCCGTAAGCTCTCCGTAACGATTATATCCTTGTAAGAAACCACCGTAATTCCTGTCGCATATCCTCTCTTCCCAAAATGCTACATTGTCCGTCAACAGTTCTGCTTCAATTTCCATAAGAATCCTTTTTAACGTTGATTTATTTTTTTCGTAAAAATCCGTCATATACCTTCCTCCACTTTTATGCAAACGTTTTCATTTTAACTTAAAAATTATATATGCTTTCAACCAATGCCTGGGCTACCACATGAGCCTCTTTATCTGTCAGATTAAGGGGGCTTATATATAAGGCATTTAATCCCGGTTCAATCCCGATATAAATATTCTTTTGATACATACTTTTCTTCATATCTTCTGCCTTTGTATCCTCATTCAGATAGATAAATAGCCGGGGATACTCCTGCCCCACCGGTCCCTGGTGAACCATTTCCATCTTCTTTACCTTATCAGAATCTTTGAGCTGCCCCTCTATCACCTGATTTCTCTTAAGCATATCCTTATAATTTTGTTCATGGTCTGTCTCCAGATATCTGGTCAAAGCCACATAAAGTCCCAACATACTTTCTCTTGAAGTCTTTAAAAACCGGCAGAGTCCATGATGGGGCGGCCCAAAACGGAAACAATCCTCAATGAAGTTTCGCTTTCCCAATATCAATCCGCTATCCTGTGGTCCACACAGCGTCTTTCCGCCACTGAAGATTACCAAATCAGCACCTTTTTGCGTATACTTCCAAAGGTTCGTCACAGGTGGCAGCTGTGCTGCTGCATCCACCACTACCGGCACTCCGTATTTATGGGCAATTCTGATTGTCTCATCCAACGAAAGCGATCCTCGTTCATATAGACTGGATGCAAAATAGAAGACTGCCGCTGTTTGATCATTGATACTGCCTTCCAGCTCATAATCCAAAGTCTCATCAGCGTCACCTATTTCAATGATAGCAGCACCACTGGCTTTAATGGCTGTATCATAGGCATTTCTTTGCGCCCTCATAATAATGATTTCATTCTTGATACCAGCCGTAGCTGGTAATCGTGAATACTCATATTGCTTTCCCTTGACCATGCAGACACAAGCACTTAAGAGCAAGGCACCAGCAGCCCCATTGGTAATATAAGCCCCTTCATTATTGGTCTTTTGGGCAATCACCTGCCCCAGCTTCCTCTGCAGCATTTCCAGATCTACGAAATGCTTCGCTCCTTCGCGCATAGCCTCAAGCACTTCCGCTGATGCCCGGCTGCCGCCATATATCGTATATGTATCATGGGCATTTATAAAAGGGGAAATCCCCAACTCTTCAAATAAACTCATATTCTCCTCCTAATGTGCCTTAATGCTTGCCCCACCATCTACCATAATTGTCTGGCCTGTAATATAAGCTGACATATCACTGGCAAGGAACAGAGCCGCGTTAGCAATGTCATCCATTGTTCCAGGTGATAGCGGCTGCATATGCCTCAGCATTTCCACAAATTCTTTTCGCTCTTGCGGATCTTGATAGGTACTTATTTCATCCAGCATATTGTCGCTCATAATCAGTCCTGGTGCAATGTTATTCACCCGTATCCCCTGATCCGCATAGTCAAGTGCCATGGCTCTGGCAGTTGCATTAACGGCTCCTTTGGTACCGGCATAGACCCCAAAACCCGGCATCGTCTGACATCCATGAATAGACGAAATATTAATGATATTTCCCTTCTGTACCGCTAACATGTGAGGCAGAAAGGCCTTTGCACAAACCACCCCGCTATAATAATTGGTCAAAAATAATCTGTCGATGACCGCTTCTTCGCATTCATGCATATTGCCATGGACATTCACTCCCACAGTATTTACCAATATATCAATGCCGCCAAAATCCCCCAATACCTTCTGAACAGTTCCTTTCACTTCTTCAATCTTCCCCAGATCCACCACATAACCACGTGAATCCGGTGCAATACCACTAAGCTCTTCAAGCGTGTCCTTCACCATACCAGCCTGCCTGCCGCCAAAGGCGATGGTCGCTCCCTGCTTTGCGAATAATACCGCAATGGCCTTACCGATTCCCCGTGCTGCAGTGGAGATAAAAACCTTCTTTCCTGAAAGCAGATTTGAATAATCCATACACTCACCTATCCCTCCATAAACATAACTGTTTCTTTCTCAAAAATCTCTGTCTCATATGTCTTTCTGATTAACGCTTGAGGCTCTTTACTATTTAATCGCTCACAGATCAGCTTAATGCTGTCCATCCCAATCTGATAAAGCGGCTGACCTACCGATGAAATATCTGGTCCTTTATAAGAGTCCGGTAAAATCGTCTGATTATCAAAACCCATGATGGATACATCTTCCGGAATCCTGACTCCCTGTTCCAGCGCTGCACGCACCGCATAGCTAGCAATCGCATCATCTGAGCAAAACACCGCCGTCGGAGGCTCCGCCAATCCTAACAGCACTTTCATACAATCATAACCGCTCTTATAGTCTGTCGAAGTACATTGAATATATTGGCTGCGAACTGCCAATTTATTTTTATTCATAGTATCTATGTATCCATTCAAACGCTCCTGCGTCACCTTCTTATTTGGATTGCCACAGATATGGGCGATTCTTTTATGGCCTTTGGAAAGTAAATATTCAACTGCCTTTCCGGCACCGCCATAGTTGTCAATCAATAGCTTGTTACACTCCAATTCTTCCATATCATTTTCAATCATCAGATATTCTATATGCTTTGTTTCTTTTAGATACTCAATCACTCTTGTGTCGTTCAAATAGGAACCGTATAAGATTACCGCATCGACAAATCCATTCGTCAATAACCGGATATACATCTCTTTACTCTTCACATCTCCCCCCTGAACACTGCAAAACATCACCGCATAATTCGTATTCTGTGCACCGATCTCAAAACCTCTGATCAGGTCATGGAAAAACGGATCATGCAGATTGTTTACAATGATACCAATACATCCAGTCTCCTTCTTCACAAGCGATCTGGCGGCATGATTCGGTGTATAACCCAATGTGTCAATCGTCTCCAGAATTCGCTCCTTTACTTCCGGCTTCACTTTATTTATTCCATTAACGACACGCGAAACCGTAGCTGGCGATACATTCGCCTCCTTCGCCACATCGACAATACTGACACCTTTATTTACTCTCATTTATAGTTCTCCTTGCGTCATCTACTTCTTTGCAAACGTTTTCATAAACACATTCTAGTACAGTATTTTTTAAATTTCAACCTATTTTTTTAAATCATATTCATTTTGTTAAATTTCGCAGTCTTTCAAATATTATTTTGTTGTTTTTAACAATAAATCAAATAGCTCTTTCGTATAAAAAGTGAAGTTCCAGCCCAAGAAAATATCTTCCTTCTCTAATTTTACAGTTTTGAGTATAAATCAACATCAGGAATGTTTAAAGAAGAGAAAACACAAGATGTTATTTGTAAAACATAATACGTATAATTTCCATATCCTGATTTGATTTACTAATCTATTGAATATCAACCACCTGCATATTAACATTCATACCGTCTTCTTTATAGACAATACCCTTTGTTCCATTTTCTGTTTCACAGATAGATGTGATTAATTTTCCTGCATCAACCTTAAATGTTTCTTCTTTACTATCTTTATCTATGGGAATGCCTTTCAGCTTTCCTGATTTAAGAATATAGCATTTGTCTTTTCCAGCGCCAGCTAATTTAATATTTCCTTTCTTGGATTCATACAGAAGTTGGGGATTTTTACCGTTTATTTTAAAGCTAATGATACGATTGCCACTTCGGGCCACTATGATTTTTTCGTTTTCATAAAAAAAGAATTCATTATATTTATCTGGAAAGCTTATGGGCGTTTGTCCTTTTTTTAGTTCCACATGGCTTAAGTCATTGTTTTCTGTCAGATAAAAGCATTCGTTTCCATAGATGGCAAATTTCTCAACTGGATCTTTTACTATAATTTCAGGTTCTGTATCCTCATCTTTCCTTAATCTCATCAGATTGCTGTTATGGTTTAGATCAATAAAGTAGACATAATTTTTGTACTGGAAAATCTCGCCTGCATTCCCGGTATAAAAGGGAGTCTCTTTTCCATCACCCAGGGTCATTTTATAAATCCCACGATCCGAATCTTTGCGATAATAGGCAACATCATCCTGCACATTGACATATGAACATAAGCTGTTTGAAAAGGTCTGCGTATCTCCTTTATTTGTCATTTGCATGCCCTTACAATCTGCAGTTGGCTGAATCAATACTCTATCTTTTCCAGAATAAAAATTTCCTCCCCCAATCAAAGTATTGATACTTGCAAGAGTTATCTGACTTTTATCTTTGTCCTTGCCCTCCTTATCAGATAAGCTTAGTATACCAAAGGCAGCAAAAAAGATAACAAGACCAATCACCACTCTTTTCGGCCATTTTCTCTTTTCTAGGTCTTGAATAAAAGTATGATTTTCCTCATCTGTGTCACTCTCATTAACGTCATTTTCATTTAAGTCATATTCTTTAACATTAAACTCGTGAGAGTTAATTTCATCCCTCTTCTTTTTCATGCTTATAATCCACCTTTCTGCGAAAGGCACCAATGGGGTTATGAAACCCTTCAACTCCCATCTTCCTTTCGTTCTTTTTTGTGCTATTCTCCTCTTGTAGGCCGCTGGCACACTACAGAACCTGAGGAGGTGAGTGGCGGGGCTGTATAGCGGCAACCCCGTATGCTTATATAGGTCGGTCATCCGTTAAGGCATCAATGAATGGCGCAAAACAATAGCCCGTAAACTTATCTCTTCCGAAGTTGACTCGATTTCGCCGGATGACCAGTCCCTGCCAGCTCTATAATTCTTTTTGTTGGAGGTACTCTATGTTTAAAATCTTTCGTAAAACTGCTGTGGACTTGATGTTCACAAAACCCGGATCTATGCCTACATCGGAATTACCGATACAAATGGACTTACTGAGTACAAACAGGCTCGCTTTTCTTCCTTTTCTAAAGGTCTAAAAAAATTAGCTGAATGGCTTGCTAAATACTCCTGTACTGAAGTTTGTATGGAATCTTCTGGCAAGTATTGGATTCCTGTATTCAACATCCTTGAGAAAACCTGTTTTGTTACCCTTGCACATCCTAAATATACAAAGCCTCAAAAAGGAAACAAAACCGATGTAAAGGATGCCAAATGGATCTGTGATCTTTTTATGTGCGATATGATCAAACCAAGTTTCATTCCTTCCCCTGAAATCCGTCAGCTGTGTGACCTGATACGTTACCTCTTTAAGTTGACAAATATGCTGACCGGCGAAAAGAATCGTGCCCAGAACTGTCTTACTATCTCAAACCTGAAGCTTGATGATGTTTTCAGCGATGTATTTGGTAATTCTTCCAGATCTATCACCAACTACATGCTCGACCATCCGTGTGAACGCTTTGACGTTGCTCCTTTTGTCGATGGACGCTGCAAAACTCCAGTTGAAGAAATACAGGCAGCTGGTTGTTATTTGAAACCTCTTCTTGTTCAGATTGCCAATGCATTACTGAAATCCAAAAAGCATCCTGATTTAAAAGAGAGGTATCATAGAATCAAAACCCGCAGAGGACATAAAAAAGCTATCATTGCTGTCTGTAAGATGCTCCTGACCGCTATCTGGAATGTCTTAAGTAAGCTAGAGTCTTATAATCCGGAAGGATTTTTAGAACATCGTCCCGTCAATGAAGCTAAGATTTTGACAAAGTCACAGGCTCTAGAACTTTTTAGAAAAAGAGGATACACAATTATTGATGATTCGGTTGTGAACTCCTGATTTCGATACACAATAATCTATCTGTCATCCCCAAAAATCGAATTTGTGAATGGCTTGTTTGCTATACTCTTTTATATCGGCTTCCCTCTACTTCTTTGTTTCAAACTTCTCCCTCCATTTGCAGACTCCAGGTGCTTACTTTACCTTAGGCGTATCCGGTACATTCTGTATTGGTATTTCACCAGACGATCCCGTTATCTGCCCAGCCTGGGAGCCCAGTATTGCTCCAATATTTTTCACACCTGTTAAAGAATTTCCGATTAATTCCGGTGTATGTATTGCATCAACCTGTGATGCTGACGGGGCAACATTGCTGTGAGTCACATGGTTTGCATGATTGCTGTGAGGTGTGGGGGGTGGCGTTGGCTGAATCTGTGGTGCCTCACTGCCTCCTGTAGAACCACTTCCGCCCGAAGAACCGGATCCACCAGTAGAACCAGACGTATGAGAAGTATGTGACTCATGCGATTGATGAGATGAATGAGATCCGCCTCCTCCACTCCCCGAAGAGTGGCTTGAATGAGACCGGTGGGAAGAATGAGATCTATGGTCGGCAAAAACCTGATCTGACATTAATACTCCCAGGACGATCATCATAGCTCCGATTGTCAATACTTTGCCTCTTGGTATATTTCCTTCCTCATCATACATGAAATTTGTAACCGATTCCCGGATATGTGGAAAATCAAAATCACTCATGTTATCTTTCCCTCTCCCTATTCTTCTTTTACTCTGACACAACGGCCATTCTCAAAAGATGCCGTGAAATTGTTGCCTTTTTCTTTTGCATAGTTACAATCACCGGTCGGGTGGTCATTTTCAAAATTTCCGGACAGGTTCGGATATTCTTTATTTTCATAAAAATAGGCTCCGCTTCCGTTCATATGATCCTGAATCCAGGAGCCCTTATAATAAGCCGTTGCTGTTCCGTTCTGCATCCAATGGTAAACCCCTGATCCGTCTTTCATTCCATTTTTAACCTGTCCTGAATAAGTGTCACCATTTGCATAAGTGATATCTGCATTACCGCTTCCATTGAAATCCCCGTTATAGGAAAATCCATTTGTAAGTTTATATGAGAGATGGCTGGCTGTTCCGTCTGATACTATTATAGTTAATTCAGCAATTTCTGAGTCTTGGGGTGGCTGATAAATCAGCTGTCCCTCATTTACCTTGCCATTGGCAAATGTCCCAACATATGCAGTGCCGTTGGCGAGTGTATAAGTTCCCTCAGACATGGCATCATCTGACCAACTGCCTTTATAGGAATCTCCATTTTCCCATGTAAATGTTCCATCCCCGCTTCGAACTGTTTTTTTATAACTACCCTGATAAGTTCCTATCCCTGGATAACTGCAGGAGCCATCACCATTCATCTTTGAATTCTTCCAGCTTCCTGCATATTTTACTCCGTCAAGGAACTGGAACTGTCCGTTTCCGGAAAACAAGCCTTTCTCTTCCTCTCCAAGATAGGTTCCGCTACTGAGTTCGACTTTATTAAATCCATTTTCTGTCACTTCAGACAATGCATACCTCGAAGGCGAGAAATAGCTGTCCAAAAGTCCTGTAAGAAAGAAAAGCAGCAAAATAAATCCGCTTACCTTCAAAACCTTTTTTGTAATTTCTTTAAAAACCATGTACATCACCCCTCAATCCAAGTTTCAAATATATTCATTGTCTGCCAATCACCTTCCTGAATTTTCTGAAAAATCAGGTTCAGGATGCCCTTATATACCTGGCATCGAAATCCCCCCGGCTGTTTCGGGAATATATTCTTTCCTTCCGCATAGTTCACAACAGGACAGACCCCACAATATGGCTGATACACACAGCCCTGACAGGATGGAAGACTCTCTACAACGGAGGATAAGGCAGTCGCCTTGCATACAGGATTCTCTAGCAGTTCCTGATAAGTATTCTCGTAAACATTACCCAGGCGAAATGCATGATCGCCTGTTTCTGAGATCATTCTTCCCTCATCACATGTATAGATATCACCATCGCAATAATAGCTCATTTGTCCCATGGAAGCACCACAAGGAGAACGTAATTCCATGTAATTGTAAGCAACTCCATTCATTATTTTCCTCAAAAAGTAAGTAGCCAAAATCTCCGGGAATACTGTACCACCCCTGTTGATTTCCAGTATTTTCTCAAAGGCTTTGCTGTAAAATAATAAGAATTCATCCGGTGCATAGCCAACTGTTTCCCAGTCTGCCTGAGCAAAACCCAGAGGCGTCAACGGCCTGAGAAAGATACCCGGCAAGCCCTTCTCATAATAGGCATTTATAATCTCTTCCGGATACCCAAGCGAATATCTTGTAGTTGTTTCTATTGCCCCCGAGCTGATTCCCCTTTCTTTCAGCTTCTTCAGTCCCTTATCCATATATTCATAGCTGCTGAGTCCGCCTTTTGCAACACGGTTATGATCATTAATAAATTGAGGACCGTCCATCGACGTACTCACAGAAACATGATGTTCGGCCAGATAGTCCAGCTTATCGTCTGTCAAAGCAATCAAATTTGAGACAAGGGTGTACTCCACATTCTTGGAGCCCTTGCGTTCCTCACAGTAATCGATCATGGCTTTTATTGTTTTAAAATTTAAAAGAGGTTCTCCTCCCTGAAATTCAAAAGTAAGTTCATTTACCGGGGACTGAAGTGCCATATCCACCGCACGGCGGCCTGTTTCAGGTGTCATAAACTTTGATAAGTCAGAAGTCTTATCCTTTGCCTGACAATAAATACAATTCATGTTACACACATTTGTCACCACAAAGATATGAAGAGCCGTTCCTGTAAACAGATAGCCTTTCATCCCCCTTATCGCATCAATATTCTCATCTGTAAAAACCTCCATGGGATTATCAAAGATAAAAAGACCGTCCTTCAGGCAATCATAACACGCATCCGTTTCCTCAATTTTGTTTGTTACCAGTTTCTTAAATTCAGGCTGTTCGAGGAATATGTGCTTGCCAAAGTCATTCGTAAGCAATACTTTATCCCCTCTTTTTTCAAAATTAAAATGATTTAACATCACCTGCTCCTCCCACTCGGTCGAAACTCTATTGGCGTTACACAGAAATGCATACTTTTCAGAGTGCTGACAAACATGCCACCGCAATATTCTTTTGCAGCGCATCGTTCACATGCATCGGTATAGCGGACCTTTTCAGGAGAAATACTCTTTTTACAGAGAAACCAATACCCTCTTTCCACGCAGCACAAAGGATAATTATATAAACCAACATCTATTCCATGCTGAATCAAATAGTCAATTGCATGTTTACTCTTTTGAAATGAGGCATGAGCATCTATGTAGACTTTTTCTTTGTTTCGAACGCAGTTTCCGCGAACTTCAAGACTTATAAAATTAACACAGAATACATTTAAAAAATCTTTACAAATGAGTTTTGCGACGTTTAAAAGATCATCACAGTTCATTTTTGTCACCACGATTCGAATCTCAACTGCAATTCTATATGTAAGCAGATTATGGATTCCCTTCATCGTCTGGTTAAAGCTTCCTTCTGATCTGGTAACTGCATCATGCACTCCGGGACAGGATCCATGGACGGGAACCGCCACCAGTAGATGCGGAGGACACTTTATCAGCATTTGCTCCAGGAAAGGCCTAGCTGAAAATGATCTGCCGTTTGTCAAAAGCAAAGCTTCCGCAGTCGGGATCCGCACTGCAAGCCTGTCCATTACTTCGAGAAACAATTCTTTTTTCATCGTCGGTTCTCCGCCAGTAACAACAAAATGAGGCAGATTTTGAGGAAGCATGTCTATAAAGTTCAACAATTCATCGCTGTTATTCGAATACTTTTGATGTCTCTCATAATTGGAAGAAGGGCACATCGTGCAGTTTGAGTTACAGTTGCCTCCCATGAAAATAGTTGCATCACCCTCAAATGCGTTAAACTGCCGATAGAATTCTCCATTTTCACTGATGTTTACGATGTCACCATCATTACATTCTGATATCCGATCATATGCCCTCGAATCTGGTTCGAATACAGTCTGGTCCGATCCGAATACAATCTTATGATCTCTGATTGTGATTACTTCTCCCGCTTGATCTGTTACAAAATTTCCACGATTAACAAACCCCTGCCGGTAACCTAAATGATAATTTCTTAAATAACATTCCATAATACCAGCCCCTCCATCAGCATAAATGTCAAAGTTCCTATTGCGATGAAGATTGCAAATGGAATCTTTCGTACAATGATAATCGTCGGCTTTCCCTGCTTTGAATTCTTCCAGCGCATAATCGAGTCCACCTCTTCTTTTGACAATCTTGCTCTCAAATCCTCTGTCATGCATGTAGGCATCCCCTGTACCCTTGAGGATTGAAAAGATATAACCGTAACTGCAGAGGGAATCATTCGCTCCCTTATCTCCTCAGTTGGAATTACTTTGTAGTTATAGCGCTCTGCAATCGTTCGCATCAGCATCACGATTAGTACAACCAACCATGGCTTCACTTCAAATATCATACCTGAAAATGCTATTACATGAGCAAAGTATAACATGACCAGTATACCCCAGATCACCATTGTCACTGCAGTTAGAGCAATGCCGGACAGTTTATCTCTCAGCAGCATCAAAGTTAAAATTATAAGAAAATCTATAGCAGTTAAGAAAAAATTTTTATCATAAAGATAGTCCCCCATCAGCAGACCCAGCAACAGATTAACAATTCTCATAAGCCCAACCATAAATAAATACGATACAATTATACTCTTGAAATTGACTTTTTGCAGTTTAATCTGAAATAAGGACCGGTCCTTGATTGCGCAGATAATCGAATCTATGATGACATACACAAATGCCACTGAGAACACTGCAATCAAAATCGCAAATCCCGGCACCGGTCCTATATGCCAAAATGAATAGAGTCTTGCAGGTATTCCCAGCCCTATCACAAACAACAGTTTACTATCTCCGGCTGCCCAGATATGATAGGCATAAAAAAGGAAGGAAATCAATGTGATTCCCAGCATGTTTGTAAAAAATAAGTTTATGTATACACGAGCAAAAACCCCATAATAAATGGCATTCAGGGGAACAAAGACGAAAAGTGAACGCAATATCAATTTATTCGATATTAGTGCGCTGTGACAGTCTGACCAGACAGCAGATACGATGGTATAGATCAGCACTGCCATCATAAAACTTTCTATCCAGATCATAACTTTAATCCCTGCTGCATAGTTTCTAATAAGTAGTTCCCAAACTCAAGTGCAATCAGGTCAGCTGACATTTGGTCTGATTCAAATTCACAAAAAGCTCTGTCTCTGCCGTATTCAACCTTTACCGTACAAAATTGTGAATAGGCCCGGATTGCAGGTTCAAATGCTTCACGAGGATAAAGTTCAAGATTAAATTCTATCTTCTTTGACTTACTATTCATGATCAAACCAGTCCTCCAGTATAAAATCTAACCTCTCATCGGGAAACCTATCTTCTTGTTTCTCCATAATTTCAGTCGGATCATCACTCATTACCATCGTAGATGCCATCGCCCTTGCCATTAAAATTTCTCTGAGAGAATGCGTTTCACTGTATACCTGATTTCGAACCGTCTGAGCCAGGAGTTCGTTCTCAAATTCTTCCGGAATTACCTCTGACAAATCCTGCCCGTCTTTTGATGTAATAGTTATAATGTAATCCTCAATCTTCTGCTCAAGATGGATATAGTAATCTTTAATGAACGCATAAGATGCCTTTAATAAGGCAGACTTAGGGTACATCTCCCTGTTTATCATTTTTATGTAACTCTTCACTAAATCCTCCCTCATGATATTTAACGAATCTTATATATCTTCCCTCATTATATTCCGATATATTCCAATACTCAACACTAATTAGTATATAATCCTGTATAAATTTTATTATTGCTGATTGCAATGGCATTCTATTAATTCTTTGTCACATCTTTTACCTGTTTGAGTATTACGGTGTAAAAGTGCATGATTTTCGGTAAAACGGTGCACCCCTATCCGATAAAACAGTGCAATACTTTCCGATAAGTCAGTGCAGTTGTCATATTTACCCCTATAATGAAGATGGCACGTAAATCATACGTGACTAACAATTATAGGAGGTCGATAATCATGATCGATTACCGAGAGATAATCCGCTTAAAATCAGCGGATTACAGTAACACAAGTGTTGCATCCAGTACCGGCAGTTCACGCAATAAGGTAGCTGACATCTGGAAGAAAGCACAGGAGAAACAGATTGGATGGCCAAGCCCGGAGTAACACTTTCATTATTATGGGCGGAATACTGCATCAAATGTCAGGACGCTGGTAAAGTTGCATACCAACACACCCAGTTTAACGAGAAATATCATGCGTATGCTTCATCCAAAAAGGCTACACTTCGTTTGAACCATAAACCAGGTGATCAATTACAGGTTGGCTGGGTTGGCGATACGATTCCAGTCACAGATCCATTAACTGGACTGACTGATCCAGCCTATGTTTTTGTTGCCTGTCTTCCATGTAGTATGTACGGATATGAAGAAGCATTTCCTGACATGAAGGCTCCGCACTGGATTGAAGCACATGTACATGCATATGAATTTTTTGGCGGTGTTACCAGGATACTTATTCCTGATAATCTAAAAACAGGTGTAATCAAAAATACTCGCACAGAGCTGGTTTTAAACCGTTCCTATCAAATACTGGTCACTCGGAGCACTTGCTTGCATGGCAGGCTGTTTCTACACTGGTCACAAAAAATTGCTGAAGGCCCACGAATACTTTTCCTGCAGTGCGTTGGTCTGCATGGTTATGGCAATCTACTCTGGCCACAGAATTGCACCGAAAAAGAAAAAGGAAACCGAAGAATAACCCAACTACAACCCTCGTCGTAACAAGCGAGGGCTTTTTTCTTGAACTCCAGGAGTTCATTTTATTTCCAGCACAAACTATATGCTACTCAGCATACACTTCCATCATGAGCCGTATCCCGACTTTCAGGCCTTCTTCAAAAGAAGTTTTTTCCCATGCACAGCACACACTTCCCTGCCGGTCCATGACTTCTCCCAGAGAGGTATCTGACCGCCGTAGTCTTCGACCAACTTTTCCATGCCATCTATCCCTTTCAGCCACGCTTCCAGTTCTTTCTCTTTTTCCTTTGCAGCTCTGCCGGCCACTGTGGTCTTCGGTGCCACTGGATTGTTCTCCGTGTAGTGCTCGTAGATCAGATCCAGCAGATTTTCCACAGGCGGGTAATACTCTGGCTCCGTTTTCCTAATGCAATCCTCTAGCATCTTCTTCAATTTTTCTATAATGCTACCGTCCTTTCCAACCGTGAGCAACACATTCCGCTCCCGGTTGTGATGGGTATTACCTCACAGTTCTGTACATAGCAACTTATTTTTTATGATTTTTCGGATGCTTCATCTTCTCCTTCACTTCGTCCGGCACATTGATCAGCCCAAGCCGATAGAACATTCCATAGATGTATGTCACACCCCGGATGTCGCCCAGAGCTTTCGGCCGGTCAACCACTGCTCCGACCTCTTTAACATTACCAAGTGCCAACAGTACAGAGCTCCATGCCAGACTTTTGCTGTTCTCTCTGCGGTCGATCCATAGTTCTTTTGTATACTCACCGTTCCTGCCTTTTCGCACCTCGTAGGAAAATGGCAAGCCTGAGTAGGTTTTGAAACGCACACCAGAATAAACAAGCACCGCATCCCACAGATGCTCCTCTGTCGGCTCGGTTCTCAGTTTTCTTACTGCTCTGTATCTCCGCTGTCGTTCTGCAGCCACGCTGATCTTCTCCGTTGAGGTTGTGCTTGGAAAATACACGCCCTTTTCATACGGCAAATATGAAGTGACAGAGGCTTTGGACAGCTTGAGGGCTGATGCAGTGGAGAGAATTGCGTCCTTATAACTCTGTGTCTCTCTATAATTATTAAAGGTATGCTGCACCTTCTCCGCCACATCCGATTCATAGACTCCGGCCGTGATGAGTAGCTTCCGAACCTTGATTGGGTTGAGGACCAGTGCATCAGCAATGGCTTGCAAAGACATCTCAGAATCATAAAGTGCAACCGCACTTTCCATCTGCCTTTTCAGATTCTTCCCAGCATCGTACTCCGGCTTCAGCTTCTTCCGACCGCCGCCGGGTTTGCGTGCCTTATACTTTCTTTTCTCTCCCATCGTTATTCATGCAGCTCCAGCGGCAAGCCATCCGGGTCGTGGAAGAAAGTCATCTTCTTTCCAGTATAATCATCCACACGAATCGGTTCGCATTCAATTCCGACCTCTGCCAGCTCTTTCACCGTCTGCTCCACGCTGTCAACACAGAAAGCAAGGTGACGCAGACCACAGGCCTCCGGGCGATTCACGCGCATCGGTGGCTTTGGCTCTGCAAAAATCTCCAATTCTGTGTGTTCATTGACACGTAGGTCAAGCTTCCAGTCATTCCGCTCCGGACGGTAGTTTTCTCTGATAACAGAGAAGCCCAGCTTGTTCACATAGAAATCCTTGGCTGCTTCGTAGTCAGATACGATGATTGCAATATGATGTATTTTTGATAAGTTCATTTTTTTCACTCCTTTTTCAATTTTATTTTCGTCATAAACTATATATCGTGATTCAAAATATACCGTGTGTGCTCCAACTCCAGGGAGTCTGTGTTCCACACACGGCAATACTCTTATTTCAGCTTCTCAAGAATCTCGTCTGCGCTCATCCCGCTAGCCAGCAGCTTCTTCAGCACAGCTTCGGCCTCGGCCTTCTTTGCTTCTTCTGCGGCCTTGGCATCTGCCTTCGCCTTTTTCGCTTCCAAGGTTGTTACCTCTTTTTCGGTCTTCTTCAGAGCAGCCTTCTTCTCTTTCAAGTCAGCCTTCAGAGCATCGATGTTGGCAGTGATAGATGTGATCTCAGTAGTCAGAGATTCGATTACGGACCGCTTCTCTGCGATCTGGGATGCAAAATCAGTGGTGAGCTTAGGACGGTTTTTGCTGCCTTTAGTTCTGGGCATTGTTGATAACCTCATTTCTGTATTAATGTGTGTTCAGTATAGCACTATGATCGATATAATATAAACTCTAGCACATTTTTCTATTTCAATTTTTCTTCTGTCTCCAGAGCCGACTTTTTCAGATAATTTTGCATTTCCAAAAACCTCGCTTGACAAACATTGAAATCATCTGAATCAATGCCATTGTTCTGCACTGCATCACCACTAATATACGAATTAATATAGGCTTGCAAGTTAAAGCCATCCTTATTCTGTAATTGCCGAATCTCATCTGAATATTCTGCCGGTATATTCGAATTAATTTCAGTCAAATTTGCATTAAGTTCCTGTCCAATATCACACAAGGTATTATGTAGACTAAGTCCTTTTTTTCCCCGTCTTGAAGAATTTGAAGCAGACAATGCTTCTGGTAACTTTATTAACATCTTTTGTACTTCATACTTCAACTAATGCCTTGTTTGTCTGTGCGAAAATTGTGAGGTTCTTACTTTTCCGAAAATATTTAACCGAATTATATGCTCCCAGACTGGAAACAATTGCAAGTATCACATTAATTGTCAAAACAACATCCAACATACCCATCTATTCTCCCAGTCTTGTATTTTTATAGTACTGAAGAATCCGAACATAGTTGTCATACTCAGATGCAAGTTCCTCCGCATTCTCTTCACTCCATGCGAACTGTCCAATTACACCTAAAAATCCATTTTCTTTCTTTCCCCAATACTCCTCATCTTGTAAGAATTTAAACAAAGTATCATAATCAAATACTCTTCCATCATCCACTGTTTGACAAATAAAATCAAACCAGCGTTCCTCATCACAAGGATGTGAGGAACCAGTAGACTTATTTGTAGCATTACAAAATAGAGTCAATTTTTTTAATGCTGCGTCAGAAATATAATCAAGCGGGTTAAACTGGCCTGATGATGGTCCGACAACTTTAATATCATCATGTGTTTGACCATACACTTTAGCTATATCATTATAAAACAAATCAAGTAACTGGTTATATTCCTCAATTGTTAATTGATTTTTTTGTAGTGGAACAATATTACAGACTTTGACATATCCGTCACGCCATGTGTCTTTTCCATAGTAAATTGAGACCTCTGCATGAGGAGCTTGATTTCCGACATAATCAGCAAGAATATAATCTTTCAACATCTGATTACTTTTTGGCTTAATCCAATTCACAGGAAACACAGTGTATATATTTTTTGCCAAGTTATCCAATCCCGGTTTGTTTCCAACAAAACTGAGTTCTTTATACACATGCATTGATTATTCCTCCTCTCAATCCCTTTCACATCTCAGCCGATCATAGATCGTTGCCTGCTGCTCACCACGGAGAGGTGTGTGATTATCAGAGCAGCGTAGGGAGCTCATGCTCCCAGTATATCACAAACTTTTATTCTTTTACAGCTTCTTCCTAACTTTCATAACCACATAATACAACAGACCGCCGACTACTCCACCGACTGTGTTATAAAAGATGTCTGCCACTTGGAATGTACCTAGTCGTAGTAATAACTGCAGCATTTCTATCACTACCGAAAAAATGAATGCAATCTTTCCGCTTTGCCACAATATCTTCTCTCTCTGCCCAAACGTCCACATCACTACCGCTGAAAACGGCACCATCATGATCACGTTCTCAATGCACTCCGTTGTCAGCTTCTGCTCGCCATTCACTGTCTCCCAGATGCCCCAGCCGCCCATGACGTTAGACAACGGGTTCATCCACAGGTTTCGGTTCAACAATGTTCGGAACAAGATCATCGATGTCACAAAAGCCAATAGAAACAGCTTTCTAAAGTACACACTCTCTTTGAATTTCCTATACCATGTTACTATAGCACTCTTCCAGCCTTTGCCGGCTTCGGTAGGTTCATAAGCATATAAGTAGAAAAACATGGCAAGGAAGGAAAGCAGGAGCGAGAATCCAAATGGTTCATACAAAGCAGTTAGGATGTTTGTGAGGATCTTTCCGAATAAATCAATCGTTCCTTTCATCATTTTTTACAGATCACTGAAGAGATCAGCCTTATACATGCCACTCTCTAGCATCTTCTTAAAGCTGTCCTTTACAGCAGCAACATCTTCGTGATAGGTCATGCCATACCAGGTATCGTTGGTTTTCAGAACCTTCACGGACATCTTATCTTCGTTCAACAGCTCACCGATGAAGATAGGAATCAGATACTCTGCCTTCAACGGATTACCCGGTACTTCTTTCTCGAAGAATTCTTTGAATCCTTCCTCCAACATCGTGAGAAAATCAGGAGTCAATCCCCACATATTCATGGAAACCAGAGAGTCCGTATCGATAACCACTCCATCCGCCTCTGCTCCGTTCGCTGTCTTCACGATGTTCTTGGTTTCTACGACCTCGGTCAGGTTGTTTTCCTCGTCCATCTTGCAGATGCCACGTGTCACGCCGCCGTTATCAGATAACGTGTTCTTCAGCACAAAACCTGCCATACAGGACTTGCCGCCATTCACCAGATACTCATGAACAGCCTTGAAGCCTTCCTTACCATAGTAATCGTCTGCATTGATCACAATGAACGGAGTGTTGATGACCTTCTTTGCTGCAAGCACGGCCTGTCCGGTTCCCCACGGCTTCGTCCGGCCTTCCGGCAGAGTTCCAGGGATATCGTTGATATCCTGAAACGCATAGTCCACAGTTACATTATGAACGGAACAAATGGATGCGATACGATCACCAATGACCTCTTTGAACTCCCTCTCAATATCCTTACGGATAATAAATACAACATGGTTGAAGCCAGCCTCAATCGCATCATGAATCGAGTAATCCATAATAATATGATTAGAAGCATCCACCGGCTCCAACTGTTTGATTCCTGTTCCAAATCGGCTGCCAATTCCGGCTGCCATAATAAGTAATGTTGTTTTCATATTTTTCTCTCTTTTACTGATGCGATTTACTACAGGTTTCATTTCTCACATCTTTGCTGACCTATACTTATTTCATTCACAAGTACTATTGTTGCCTGCTGCTCACCACGAAGAGGTGTGCAAAGCTTCGAGCAGCACTGGGAGTTATTGTGCTCCCGTATTTTGTTTATAAATATCTGATACAGTTTTGCTGGGGCTAACACTGGTGTCTACCACAGATTTGCTTATTTTGACAGTCTATTCTTCAATCGCATTATCCCGATGTACATCACTCCGCCCAGCATAGGATGTTTGTGAGGATCTTGCTCAAAATCTTTATACAGTAACTTAACAGTCTCTTCACCTCTTCTTGCTTCTTACTTGCCAACAAGTATCTTCAATCTCGTTTTGGTAAACAGTACCGACAGCATGTATAGAATAATCATACTTACTACCAGCACAAGAATATTTTCGTCCACCGATAGCACCATAAAGTGTCCAAATACAACTGTCACCGCTTTGATTACCAGCTGATTACAACACAGATAAACGATTGAGTCCCTTCCTATTGAAGTCAACCAGCTTGCCACATTAGTACCCTTAATAGCATTCTCAACTTTCTTTGATAGTGAGATGCCGACAAAAATTGAAAGAATCGCATTTACCCAAAAAAGAGGAACAAATGCGTATGTTCCTTCCCGCATATTTATATAGCCATTGGACAGAATAAGCTTTACTTCCAATATACCCAATATTATACATAATAAAAGCGGCATATTTAATACTACTTTCAGCTTGTCTTGATTTTTCGCCGTTTCGTTTCCGATCCAATACAAGCCCAATCCAACAAATGCTGCGCTAAGTGCCCACGGCAGAGGATACGGAAGTACTTGATCTGCATAACTTCCAACAACTACGAGCAGCAAAATGATCCACTTTATTTTATGTTTTACAAGAAACATATAAATTATATCTGTGAAAAACAATGCTGTTAAGAACCAGATTGCTCCAGCGATTGGAATCCCTGTAGTATTAATCAGCAACAAGTGCATCCATGGTTCTGCTGAAAATCCACTATTCAGACACCAAAGGAAGCAGCACCCCCCCGAATACAAAATACGGCGTCAGGAGTTTTTTTGCTTTATCAAAAGCACACTTTTTCACATCAATATGTTTTTCTTTATAAAAGAACCCTGATATAAAGAAAAACATCGGCATATGAAAGGCATGTATGAACTGGTCAAACTTTCCGCCAAATCCAATATGCCCCATGACCATCAAAATAATGCCAAATGCTATATATATATCTATATAATCCATTCGACTTTTTCTTATGATATTCTCTGTTGGCATTTATTTTTCTCCTACATTCAAGAGTCGTTATTCCACCGTCACACTCTTCGCAAGGTTTCTCGGTTTATCCACGTCCAGACCTTTTGCAACAGACACATAGTATCCCAGCAACTGCAGCGGGATCACTGCAAGGCTGCCAACAAAGTGTTCATCCACCTTTGGCACATAAACTGTGAAGTTCACCTGATCCTCGATTTCGTATTTTCCGTAGATAGTCAGACCCATCAGGTAGGCTCCACGGCTCTTGCACTCTAGCATATTACTTACAGTTTTCTCGTACAGCTCACTCTGTGTCAGCACACCGATGACCAGTGTTCCCTGCTCGATCAGGCTGATGGTTCCGTGCTTCAGTTCTCCCGCAGCATATGCTTCCGAGTGGATATAGCTGATTTCTTTCAGCTTCAGACTGCCTTCCAAGCAGACTGCATAGTCGATACCACGCCCCACGAAGAACACGTCATGTGCATTGGCGTACTTCGCAGCAAACCACTGGATACGCTCCTTGTCTTCCAGGACTTTCTGCATCTTTTCCGGGAGAGTCAGCAGTTCAGAAATATAGTAACTGTACTGTTCGTCCGTAATTTTACCTCTGATTTTTGCGAACTGAACAGCCAGGCAGTACATAGCTGCAAGCTGTGCGCTGTATGCCTTGGTTGTCGCAACAGAGATTTCCGGGCCAGCGAGTGTGTAGAACACCTTGTCCGCTTCACGAGCAATACTGCTGCCCACCACATTGACGATTGCCATCGTGGTGATACCTTTCTCTTTTGCAAGCCGAAGTGCTGCCAGTGTATCCGCTGTCTCGCCAGACTGGCTGACAGCAATCACCAGAGCATTCTGATTGAGCGGCATCTTGCGATAGCGGAACTCAGATGCAAGTTCCACACGCACCGGGATATCTGCTATATCTTCCAGCACATACTGAGCAGCCATACCTACATGCCATGCAGAACCGCAGGCAACGATATAGATCTGCTCGAAGTTCTTGATTTCATCCTCGGTGATTTCCACGCTGGACAGGTCGATTGCACCGTCCTTGATCACAGAGTTCATAGTATCCTGAACAGCTTTTGGCTGCTCATGGATCTCTTTCATCATGAAGTGCTCGAAGCCTGCTTTTTCTGCTGCCTCTGCATCCCACTTAATTTCTGTGGTCTGCTTCTCGATCTCATCGCCATTCAGGTCATAGAAGTGAGCCTCACCCGGAACCAGCTTTGCAAACTCAAGGTTCCCGATATAGTAGACATTTCTCGTATACTTCAGGATTGCAGGGACATCCGAAGCCACATAGGTCTCACCATCCGCAATACCGATGATCATCGGGCTGTCCTTACGGGCCACCCAGATTTCGCCCGGATAGTCACGGAACATCAGCTCAAGAGCATAGGAGCCACGGACACGAACCATCGTCTTGGCAATGGCATCGATAGGGCCGAGATTATACTTTTTATAATAGTAGTCCACTAACTTGATGACCACTTCGGTATCTGTCTGGCTGTAGAATGTATAGCCGCGCTTCAGCAGCTTTTCCTTCAGCTCTGTATAGTTTTCAATGATACCGTTATGCACACCGACAACTTCTGATTCAACTGCACCAGAACCAGAACGGGTGCAGTTACCGGAAACGTGCGGATGCGCATTCGTCTGGCTCGGCTCACCATGTGTTGCCCAGCGAGTGTGCCCGATACCACAGGTTCCTTTCAGAGCATTTCCGTTATCCGTTTTCTTGATCAGATTGGACAGGCGGCCTTTTGCTTTCACAACCTGTGCCAGATTTTCTCCATCCCGGACGGCCAGTCCCGCCGAGTCATATCCTCTATATTCCAGTTTCGACAGGCCGTCCAACAGAATCGGTGCTGCTTGTCTATTTCCTGTAAAACCAACGATTCCACACATAGGTTTATCCCTCCCGTTATTTACTTCTCTACTCTATTATACTTTCCCTCTTATGTAAAACGACTCCGGGTAATGCCAGAGTCGTCATTGACTTTACGCCTTATATCCCTTTTCGCAAATCACGTTGACCACTCCATCAACATACTTCTGGCAGGTATCATGGTCAGGTGCTTCCGCCATAACACGCACAACCAGCTCCGTGCCGGACTCACGAACCAGAATATGGCCGGTATCACCCAGTGCCTCAGCAACCTTAGACACCGCTTCCTGCACGGCAGGATCATTCTGTGCAGCCTTCTTATCGGTCACACGGACATTCTCCAAAACCTGCGAATAGATCTTCAGCGGTGCTGCCAGCTCGCTCATAGGCTTTTTCTTTGCCAGCATGACTTCCATCATCTTCAAGCTGATCAGGATACCATCGCCGGTGCTGGCGTACTTGGAGAAGATGATATGGCCGCTCTGCTCACCACCGATACGGCAGCCGTTCTTAGCCATGTACTCGTAAACATACTTATCACCGACAGCAGTCTTAGCGTAACCGATGCCCTGCTCGTCAAACGCCTTGTACCGGCCAAAGTTGGACATGACAGTGGTAACAACAGTATTGGTCAGAAGTTTACCACGTCCTTCATGTAGCATTCATAAATGTACAGGATATGGTCACCAGTGATGACATTGCCCTTCTCGTCCACGCACAGGCAACGGTCAGCGTCGCCATCGTAGGCAAAACCAATGTCCAAGCCCTTCTCCACAACAAACTTCGGGTTACGGCCTGCCACATAGTCCACGGTGCAGCCGATGTGCTCACGATGCGCAAAAGGCAGTTCCGACCAATCCTTATCGAACACATGAAGTTTACCGTCAATATAATCCTCTACCAGTTGCAGAGTTTCCTCCGGCATTTTTTCACCATAACAGTCGATCAGCTTAATGCCGTTATCGTAGTACGGGTTGTGGCTGGCAGAGATCATGATGCCGCAGTCGAAGTCATCCACTCGGGCGATGTATGCCACAGACGGAGTAGTGGTAACGTGGAGCAGATAGACATCTGCACCAGAAGCGGTCAAACCAGCAACCAGGCTATACTCGAACATATAGGAGCTGCGACGGGTGTCCTTGCCGATAACGATACGAGCAGGGTCGGTATCGCCGTTGCGCTCACGCAGAGCATTGTAATACCAGCCCAAGAAGCGACCCACCTTATAGGCATGGTCTGCAATTAATGTAATTCCGGCTTCGCCACGGAAGCCATCCGTTCCAAAATACTTTCCCATTTTTTATTACCTTTCTTATGCTTCATTCTCTATCTTAAAAGGACAAACCTTCAAACACTGATAGCAACGAACGCACCTATTTTCATCAATGTGTGGATATTCGAAGCCTTCTTCGTCCTCTATCATCGAAATAGCTTCTTGTGGACAAATCGCATAACAGGCAGTACACCCACTGCATTCTTCTTTTCTGCTATATAATATTGGTATCTCTTTCAATGATGCTCCTCCTTACAATCAAACACGAAACACAAAGAGTAATCCATATTCTGCATTACTCTCTCTGCCCCCCGGATTACCCGAAGTATACTCTTGATTAAGTTTTTTATTTTCGCTTTCAATGAATGCTTTATTGGAGCAGAATATTTTTCTTCCAATTCTTCAAAGTTTAAGTTACGCATATCATCAAAAAATGCATCTCTTTGCAATGGTCTTGTACACGATCTAAATTCTGCAGAGTTCTTTTTCACTCCAGCTTCATAAGACACTTCTTTTAATTTCAGCTTAATACTGATCTGATTAAATATATTCTGTCCTTTAACTGTGCGAATCAATACCAATGACGTTCCAAGCCCATCACTCATCTCTGGTTCAACATCATTGATTCCCCAGAAATCAGCAATCGTTAAGTCAGACATTTTCTGCTTTTTTGCCACACAATCATAACAAGATGGTCTCAGGCAATAGTTTTTCAAGAACATCTGCATATAAAAATCTTCGTCTTTAGATATAAATAATTTCTTGGCTTTTCCTTCTGAAGTATCTTCAAGAACCTCTTTCATCCCAAAATCGGTCCAGCTATTTTCCTTACACCGGAAATTGACGCTCTTCAGCTTTCCTCCATTTCTCTGTTCCTGATACTGTGCATATTCTTTCCACAATGCAGGCGACGGTGCACCATGGCAAATAACATCCACACAAATCAAGTTTTCATATTCTTTACCCAGATATTTTTTCAGACCATTAACTTGGCATCCTGTTCCAGTAAACAGAACGATTTTACCTAACAATAGATCTTTTTTTATATTTTTAAATGCATTACCAACTTTTGCTTGCAAATATTTTGAACCTCGAAGTTTATCCAAGTCATTCTTATTTGTGACTGAAATAAGCTCAGCCGCATAACAATCACTTGACATTGCTACGCCATATACGACACCATGCTTTTCAAATACGCACTCTGCCAGAGAAGAAAAAATAGCTCCTGAAGAACTCCTCATTCTCAACTCATTATTTTTATTATAGCAAGCATAAGTCTTCAATGCATTCATTTGTAACTATTTCTCCTCTCCACTTCATTTATCGCTTGTGTTTTACCTTTTTGATAATTGCAGTAATATAATTCTTATTTAAGGCAATAAAAAGGACTCCAAAAAACGCTGTCATAATTGCGTCAATTTCAACTGTTGTCCAAATCGTTACGGTTGCAATAATAGTAGCCACAAACGTCATTATTGTAAATTTAGGTATATTTACCGCAATCGGCCAATCCTTTCTAATATCATACATCCGAACGAGCCACATCACTAAGAAACCGGCATAAGTCGAAAGTGCTGTCGCAAATAAGCCAACAGCCTTTATCAATATAAAATCCACAAGTAAGTTGACTATTGCGCCCGCCAAACTTGACGTTGCCGCTCTAGCTGTTTTTTTACTCTGAAGATACCCAACACTTGCAAATGTTGAAAATCCCTGAAAAACTGCTCCTAAATATAGGAAACCAATATAAATCGATCCGATCTTATAATCCGTACTCAATATAACCTGTGTAATAACCTTCGTTACTGGAATTAGGCAGAAAATAGCTGAAAAAGAAAACATGTACATTTTTTCAAATAAGTCAGATACATATTTACTGTTTTCTTCTTTTGACTGTAAATTAGCCAAAACCATATCTGTCCATGCGTTATTAAACAGCACAAAGAATGTTTGAAGAACAGATGGAAACTTCGTTGCAATTGCATATATGCCGTTAAAAGAACTACCAAGGAAAAAACGCACTACATATCTATCCGACACACTCATCACCCACCAACTAAGCGTCGATGGCACTAAGGGCATAGAGTATTTCAGCATCTCTTTTTGAGTAATCAGGAGTTCGGATTTATTGACTGTTACTGTCAAGCATCTCATTCTCTTCTCCAAGCAGAAAATGAGTGCAATGCTTATGATATGGCTGATAACAGTATTCACAAGCAAACTTGTCACGCCAATTTTCAAAACACAAACCGTAAGGAAATTAAGCGAAACAAGTATACCTGTATAAATAATTCCCGATGCCGCAAACAGTTTCTGATTTTTCAACCCACGCAAAATCTTTTGAGTTGTCTCCAATATAGGTTCAAGAACCATGATTGCCAAAAACAACCCTACATTCCAAATATGTATAAAGCGACTTGCAACACCAATAATTATGACTGCAAGTGCACAACTTTTCAACAAATAGTTATAAGTAGCTTTTATACATATCTCATTACTCGCTGTTCGTTTGATCATCCAATTATAGGTTGCATCCGAAATCCTTAAGCTAATTAGTGGAGTTAATAAACTAACACTTGTAATTAAAAGGTCATAGTCTCCCATATCAGATGTACTGATATAGTATGTATAAAGAGGAACAATTAAGAATGTAAGGATTTTAGTTCCCAAATTTCCTATGGCGTATACTATTGTTCCGGTTAATAACGCTTTGTTATTTTGTTTTATTTGCTTATTGTCCATGTTTCTCCATTCCAACGCTGTTAAGCATTAAGAAAATAAAAATCGACCACACGATTGCGTGTGTTGCAGTCAAAAACATTGTATAAAAGCACAATAAATTGACCATCGCAAAAGTAATTATGAATGATAATTTTGCACCTTCACTACGCATGTGCGACATGAGATATGCATAAACTACCGTTATAATTAGATACCCCCATATTCCCATCAAATAGATAAAAGATCCGACAGAACTCAGGCCAAAATGCAAAAAGCCTGCATACCTTCCACCCATAATATTCCATGCTCCTAATCCTTGACCCAGTTTCCAACCAAAGCCACGATTCAGCGCATCACTTGCGATAGCCAATCTCTCAACGCTTCCAAGTCCATTAGTATCTTCAAAATTAATTACACCGTCAATCTTATCCATTACTGTTGTATTTATAAAATCCGATACTCCAGGAATGAATTGCAGTACAAACAGCAGTAGGATTGCCAAAATAACATATTTTAAAATATCAAAGATTTTATTGAAAAGTGTCGTATCAACAATTCTCAATTTATGCAGATAATACCAAACAAGAAATATTGGCACAAAAATAAACATTGCTGTATTATCATTTAGGGTAGAAAATAAAAGCATTAGTCCCAACGTTCCAAAAACATAGGCACAAAATCCCTTCTTCTTCCATCCGATGCTAAACCGCTTGATTCCAAACTCCAAATTGTAAATTGTAATAAATATCGTAAATAGCATCACTACATGGGTAGCACTTCCGCCAAACAAACCTGTACAATTATCAGTGTAAAAACTATTGGTTGCCATCCAACTTGCCTTAATCATGAAGCCTGTTCCTGCGACTTGCAGACCCAAAACAAATAAATTGACAATCCACATTAGATTAAGTAGGCCAAAATTTCCTGATAGAAAATTATATATTATGTCATTTTTTTCTTGACTAATATAAAAAATCCCACAAAGGATTATTATCGGTCTTACAATCTGTATTAGATTATATGATAGGTATGCCCCTGTTCCCATATAAATTATGTTCAGCGCAATAAAACATATCAAGCAAAATAACAAAAGTACAGCCATTGCGTTTTGTCGTATAATTTTTTGAATACGATTAGATGCAAGCAACAGCCAACCAGTCAATAGAATAACTCCTGCGTTCCAAAAGGCTGTAACTTCAAAATACCCAAAAAGCAATCCCAGCAAGAGCATGAATTGGAGGTACAATTCTTCAGGCAATGGATTTCTTTTAATGTATAGGTGTATTCCGTTCAAAATCTTCCCTCCCTTCTTATACTTCTACTGCATTTAGTGAAAAATAATACTAGAGAAATACTCATACGTTCTATCCTTTTCATGCTGAATAATACTCTCTACTTTTGCTTCATCCATTTTAAGGCTATCAATATTTCCATCAAATGCAATCATTCTGTGGTTTTCACAAGAAAAAGTCGAAAATAGAGTATCTATTCGCGAACTCATCTTATTACTATTTTTCGAGGTCCTTTCCGCAGTCAAGAAATTCTTTCCGAAGATTATAGAAAAGACCGATGCATGAAACGAGTCAGTGAAAACAAACTCTGCATTCTTGATAAGATAAAGGAACTCAAACGGCGTAATATCAAACCATTTCAAGGCAGTCACTGAATTCAAGTCAATCCGTTCAAGGTTATTTATCTTACAATAATTTTCGATGTTATATTCAACATTGTTTTTGATGCTTCCTAAAAAATAAGTAACAACATATTTTGACGGCAGTTGCTTGTCCGGTTTCCTTATTACTTTTAACCATTCATCCTTTGACAACAAAAAAGTAGGATCAATGTTTACTCTACCATTTTCAAACCCCAGTTCCTTACAGATATGCAATCCCTGTTCTTCTCGAACAGAAATTGCATCCAGATTGCCTAGTGCCTTTGCAAAAGCCACTTTCTTTTCATCCGGGATTTCATTTACACCAAAACTTGCTGCATACGAAATGCTTCTCTTAGGTACCGGCAATTTTCCCGTTAACAAATCAATATTACTATAGTAATGTGGATTCCAGATTTGATCACTTCCACACACAAAACAATCCACCTCGGAAAATTTCTTAGTGTTTGATGTCAGTTTTTCAGATGTAAATTTCAGATATTTTTTATTAAACGATTTGAATCTTAAAAGTCTCTTCCAATACATATAGTGCTTCGCAGAAGGAAACGCCCACGTCAATAAAATTCTTGCTTTTTCAAATCTGCTTCCTTGTGCGACACAATTATCTACTGTTTTAACCTCGCATGGAAAGTTATTCTGCAAATATGTTAGTAAAGCATAATTTTGAAGCTTATTGCCGTAATTGTATCCTTCTGTAAATGTTAAAATTCCTACTTTCATCCAATCTCTTGCTCCTATATGCCTGCATATAAATTAACACCCTTGCCAAAAAATAATTATCGGCCAGAATTGCTCTATACAGCACCCGTTTTGCTTTATTCTCATTATCTAGATTCCGTTGTTTTAATACTTCATGCAGCTGAGTATCTTTAAGAATCTCATTTAACTCCATTTTTTTAGCAACTATGTTTTTCTTCTGTCTTGCTTTTAATTTCAAGCAAGTTATTGTAAAAGACAAATAAGGCTCACTGACTTTTCGCAAAACGTTTTCATTATAATTATTCTTTTCACATAGTGACACGCATTGATTGTAATATTTTCTTATCATCTCATAATTCATTAATCGAGAAGATGAAGATAGTGACTCATGTCCGTGTCGATAGCAATATAAAGCTTTATTCAGCACTACCAATTTATTTATATGTCTATATAATTTCAGCCTCGAATAAAAATCTTCTGATATATATTCTCTTTCCGACTCAAATCTCCATCCGATTTTTCTTATTATTCCCAGTGAATAAAAATTAGCCATGCTAGCAGGCGTTTCAAGGTTTCGCACCTTCTTGTTCTCTGAAAAAATCATCTCCGGAAGAAACTCTTCTTGTACTTCTTTTCCCTCGAAGATATATTTATCCGAATAAGGAATTTTTTCTCCAATTACTTTTCCCACTTCGTCAGTATGTTGTACGCCAAACATCACCATCGCCGAATCATTTCCAGCAATAGCATTCACACACTTTTCAACAAGATTAGGTTTAATATAATCGTCACTATCCACAAAAAGAATGTAGTCGCCTGTAGCCACTTCAATGCCCTTATTTCTACTTTTCCCTGCACCTTCATTCACTTTATGAATTACTTTGATTCTATTATCTTCCTTTTGTAATGTGTCACATAACGTTGGGCTACTATCCTTTGACCCATCATCTACAAGTATTATTTCAATGCTGGTATATGTTTGTTTTTGAATACTTTCAAGACATTCTGCTAAATATTTTTCTGCATTATATACAGGTACAACAACCGTAACCTTTTCCACTTTTCCACTCCATCTCTTATTACTGCAAGACTTTATTATACTGTTCAATGAATCGATCTGCCAGCTTATCCCATGTAAAACCTTCTTGGATTTTATGAGATGCCAGACCACAAATATTCATCGCCGTATTTTTATCTCTCGAAATTTTTTCGATACAATCTGCCCAGTCATTTGCATTATTCAACGTTAGAACAAATCCGTTTTTGCCATTATCAATCAGAGTGCTTGATCCGCCATTAAGTGTTGTTAGCACAACTGAGTGGTAATACATAGCCTCTAGTAATACCATACCAAAAATTTCATATTCAGTCGGAAGTAAAAAGATGTCCGCCAAACCGTACACTCCAGCCAAATATTTTTGTTCCATTTTTTCTTGGTATACTATGTGGTTCTTAATATTTTTGCTTTCTGCATACTTCCAACAATCTTCTATATAATCCTTGTCTCCTGTTCCTATCATATACAGCGTGGCATTCATTTTCTTATTTATGACTTTCGAAAAGACATCCAAAATAAAATGTATATTTCTCCGTTTTTCAAATCTTCCTATATATAGAAGCTTCAAATTTTCATCTTGACGCATCGTCAAAAATAGTGGTTCTGTACACACTTCTTTGGAGTTTGATAGCATCTGTGTATCCATGCCGACTCCAACTGTTCCAATATTAGCTCTCTTAATTCCTTTATTCTCTAGGAATTCTTGGGCCATTTTACTTTTGGTGATAAAATGCGTTCCCAATTTTAAATATCTTTTCAAAAAGAACATATCAAAAACTGAGCACATCGTATTATATCGTTTGTTAAAGTGCGAATAATATGGACCGTGGTATATGATGGTTTTTTTAGGATATTGTTTAGCTAGCAGCCACGATTGCATTTGATTATATTCAGCTGTTTGTAATATATCATAATGCTTAAATAATTCTGCACAATTAGTATATACCGTGTTTTTCAATGCAGTCTTTCCATGGCGATAAAAGACATTTACATTTCCATAACCTTCAACTGTGATTGTGATATTTTTTTCTTCTTTGTCCGTCCAAAAAACAATATCACAAATGTGCCCTTTTCTGACAAGTGCCTTCGCAAGACCGACTTCTTGTATATTATATGTATTTCTTTCAACATCCATATAGCTAGGATAGCTTCTAATGATTAGTATTCTCATGGTATTCCCTTCATTATACTAACTCGTTTTCGGAAACCTTCCGAACAGCACTATTACTATTTTCTCAGTCTCTACCGAACAAGTCTCTTGTATATACTTTTTCTTTCACATCATCCAAGCACCTGTCATAGCGATTTGCGATGATGGCGTTGCTCATTTCCTTGAACTTAGCCAGATCATTGACCACAACGCTGCCGAAGAAAGTATCGCCGTCTTTCAGGGTCGGCTCATAGATGACCACCGTTGCTCCCTTGGCCTTGATGCGCTTCATAACGCCCTGAATGGAGCTCTGGCGGAAGTTATCAGAATTGGATTTCATGGTCAGACGATACACACCGATAGTCACAGGCTTTTCCTGCTTTTCATCGTATTCGTTGTCCTCGTCATAGCCGTAGTAGCCAGCCAGTTTCAGAACACGGTCAGCGATGAAGTCTTTTCTTGTTCTGTTGCTCTCGACAATAGCTTCAATCAAGTTTTCCGGCACATCGGCGTAGTTCGCCAGCAGCTGCTTGGTATCTTTCGGCAGGCAGTAGCCGCCATAGCCGAAGGACGGATTGTTGTAGTGGCTGCCGATACGAGGATCAAGGCAAACACCATCGATGATCTGCTGAGTGTTCAGACCCTTGCTCTCTGCGTATGTATCCAACTCATTGAAGTAAGCAACACGCAGTGCCAAATATGTGTTGGCGAACAGTTTAACTGCCTCTGCCTCGGTGAAGCCCATGAACAGAGTGTCGATATTCTCCTTGATAGCACCTTCCTGCAGCAGACCAGCGAACTCATGAGCAGCCTCAACTAGACGCTCATCGTTCAGGTCAGTACCAACGATGATGCGACTCGGATACAGGTTGTCATATAGAGCCTTGGATTCACGCAGGAACTCCGGGCTGAAGATGATGTTCTTGCTGTTAAACTTCTCACGCACGCTTGCGGTATAGCCCACAGGAATCGTAGACTTGATGACCATGATCGCAGTCGGGTTATATTCCATAACCAGTTTAATCACAGCTTCGACAGCGGATGTATCAAAATGCTGTGTATGGCTGTCATAGTTGGTAGGGGCAGCAATTACAACAAAATCCGCATCCGAATATGCTGCCTTCGCATCTAGTGTTGCAGTCAAATTCAAATCTTTTTCTACTAGATATTTTTCAATGTAATCATCCTGAATCGGAGATTTGCGATTGTTAATCAATTCCACTTTTTCCGAAATAATATCCACAGCTGTCACCTGATGATGCTGGGAAAGCAGTGTAGCGATTGACAACCCCACATAACCAGTTCCGGCCACAGCGATTTTATAATTTTTCATAGTTATCCTCCATAACAACAGAGCCACATTCATTGCATTCAAACATAATGCTTTATAATTTTATTTGGATACAAAAAGAACTCCAGCCACTTTGTTTTCTTCATAATCCATGCAGCTATAATCGGACCTGCAAAGCTGATTCCAAGTCCCAGCACCACATGAACCTCAGCATTTGTAATGCCAATCTTCAGCAGAACAGACCTCAGCGGTGCTGCAAACAATGTGTGCAGCAAGAAAATCGGCATGGTGTATTTTGCAAGGAATCCCATGACTTTACCACTTTTTCTTTCATAGTCAGCTATCAAAAGAATCACCGCAGCACAAGCCACCAATCCAAGCTCAAATGACAGTACCAAATTCTGAATATCAGCCATATACACCGCTACGCTCAACAAAAAGAACAACAAACCAAATACTGTTCCCTGTAACTTCTTTCCTCGTATCTGCACATTAAACACACAAATACTCATACCGAGCACAAACCAGATTTCGTTTGAGAGAACTGTCGATACTGCGTAAACGCTGTACCCCCCCCCGTTAAAATCAGGACTTTGGCAGCCAATGCAACTATCAGTCCCACTGCCGCTGCCTTCGCATTGCTAAACGTCGGCGTGATAAAGAAGATAAAGAGCAGTGCATACAAATACCAGTACGGAGCAGTCGGGTGAAGGAATAGTGTGTCGCCGAGACCACCAATCTGGTCATTAACGCTACTTGAGAATACCTTTTTCAGTACCCACGTAGCAGTCGTAAAAGTCACATAGGGCACACCGAGTGCTAACGCCTTCTTCATCACATTCTTACACCAACTACCAACACTGTTAACCTGACTGTATTTCTGATACAGGTATCCGCTACAAATGAAGAACAGCGGCACATGGAAGTAGTAGATTGTTGTGTTGAACCACTCGTACAAATCACTCTCTGGAAGAATATTTGCCTTTGTCATGCTCTGAAAGAAATGCCCCAATACAACCAATATACAGGCGATAACTTTCACATCATCAACCCATTTTTCTCTTGTTCTTGCCGCTGTCTTTTCACTCATTACTTCGTCTCCATCTGCTGTGCGATATCAGCATCCACGATTTCTTCGCCAGTCTTATGCTTCAGCTGCTCCTTAGACGCCTCACTCAGACCGTTGTTGATCACGCAGTTCATATCGCAGGTGCTGCACTTGTCCAGTTCTTCTTTGGTAACTTTGCCATCACGGTAGTCACGGCAAATCTTCAACTCGTACATGTTGTACGGATGTTTGGTGAACAGAGCCTTAAACTTATGGACCAGAACCCAAGTGGCTGGTTTCCAGATATACTTATGCATAGCCGGAGAAACAGAACCAATCATCCAGCAATCACGGTCGCAGCAGCGAACCTTTGCACGAACCTTTTCTGCTTCCGGACTATTCCACAACTCATCCCATGTCTGGTTGTTCAGGTTGCCCATGACTTCTTTATCCTTGGTACCATTACAAGGCATGACATAGCCATACGGATCAATAAAGAAAGTATCAAAGCTCATGTCGCAAGGCAGCAGACGTTTCTGGCCGTAGATATAGTTGATCAGGCCGTGATTAAAGTAAGCACGGAACCACTTCTTCGGGCTATTGCTGCGGAGCAGTTCATTGACAAGATTCTCGAAATTCTTAGCAACCATCGGACGGTCATGGATAATGTTCTTCGCCTCAACAAAGTAGAAGCTGTTGTGCAGAGAAGCCGTAGCAAACTCCATGCCCATCTCGTCAGAGATTTTGTAGAGAGGAACCAAATCAGGAGCGTTTTTGTCCTGAACGGTCATACCGAAGCCAACGTCCTTCATGCCCATCTCGCGCAGTTTTTTCAGCGTACCGTAACCACGCTGGTAGCCGTTCTGCAAGCCACGGATCTCGTTGTTGGTCTGCTCCAGACCCTCGATGGAAATACGAATACCGATCTGCGGAAACTCCTTGCACAGGTCAACGATGCGGTCGGTGAAGAAGCCGTTGGTCGAAATAACGATGCGGTCAGACTTCTTGTACAGCTCACGCACAATATCCTTCAAGTCGGTGCGGATGAACGGTTCACCGCCGGTGATATTGGTGAAGTACATCTTCGGCAACTTCTTGATGGTTTCGATGCTGATTTCTTCTTCCGGCTTGGAAGGTGCCTTATAACGGTTACACATGGAGCAACGAGCGTTGCAACGATAAGTAACGATGACCGTACCATTTAACTTCTTTTCTTCAGACATGATTAACTCTCCTAACTCTCTCTTTTAAGAATGTTTCGATTTTATTTAAGAACCACTTGGCACATACCGAAAACACAACTGAACCACAAATTACTGCAATAGCTGTGAAGATATATGCCAGCAGACCGTTTCCAAATAGATGAATGAGGTGCAACTTCTCAAGCACACGATAAATTACCATGTGGCACAGGTAAATCTCGAAGCAGATACCACCGAGAAACTTGGCAACTGGATTGACCAGTCCCCCCCCCCCGATTGCATCCGAGGGTATAAATTAGTGCTGCAATGCAGAAGAACGGGAAAAGCATATAGAACACAAAAATAACGGCCAGTGTCCACTCACACCGATGACAGAAATCTTCGCATTCGGCAGAAGTCCCTGACACAAAGTTAAATTTGCGAAAATTTCAAACAAGGATTCCTTACTCGGCGAAATCACAAAGTCCAGTGCACAAAGCAGTGCAAAGTATGGCCAGATTTTGATGTACCGCTTCTTATAGAAGTCCTCTACACTTATCTTCTGGTCAACAATTTTCTGGTAATAGCCACAGCACATACCAAAGCCACTGACCATCATAAAAAGGAAAACGAGGTTTGTGAAAGACGGAATAAGCCACTCAAACACAAATCCTCCTATTCCATATTCTCCATTTGCGAGGACTTGCATCAGTGCGATGCCAATAATGGCATACGCCTTTAAGCCGTCTATTCCCTCATATCGATCCGCTTTTGTAGCCACAAGTTCTCTCCTCACATACCAGTCTTACTGATACACCTTCATAATTTTCTCGTAATACTCATCGATGGTATCGAAGCTGATGTCCTTACAGTTCTCGCTATACTGCTGACACAGCTTCTTATCCCACCAGAGCTTCTGGATCTTCTTTTTCAGATCCTCCACATTACCACTCTCAAATAACTCGCCGGTCTTGCCTAGCTGAATCAGTTCCGGGATGCCTCCGATGTTCGCTCCCAGCACCGGCGTGCCATACATCTGGGATTCCATCACGGAGAACGGACAGTTCTCGTACCACTCTGACGGGTAGATGGAGAACCGTGCCTCACGGATGAGCTCTTCCAGTGCTTCGCCCTTCTGGAAGCCGACGTTCTTGATGTTCTTAACACCCTTAATGCTGTCCTCTAGCGGACCAGTGCCGGCGAAGATGAACTGCACATTCGGCAGTTCCTTGCAGACTTTGATGAGCGTGCCAATACCTTTCTCCTCGGAAAAGCGACCAAAGTACAGCGCATAATCCACCCGCTGATACTTACAGAGGATTACCCCCCCCAGATAAATCGGGATGAGCTTATTGCAGTATGCCTCCAGGTCATCTCGTTCAAGGTTTAGACACGCCTTTGCGTAGTTATCAGTTTCTACCGGATTGTTCCAAAGTTCTTTAATGATATCTGCCAATTGCTTGGAATCCCGGCTTGTGAACAGTCGTCCATCCACGCCATCGGTGATCAATTCAGGAATACCACCAATGCTTGCACCGATGACCGGAGTCCCGCGCTGCTGACTCTCCATAACGGAGAATGGGCAGTTCTCGTATACCTCCGAAGGGCAGATGGAAAACTTTGCTTCCCGAATCAGTTTGTCCAGTGCGTCACCAGTCTGGAAACCAACATTCTTAACATTTTTCAGCTGATTGACCCTGTCTTCCAGTGGACCGGAACCAGCAAAGATAAACTGAATATCTGGTAACAGATTGCAGGTTTCAACCAGTGTGTTGATGCCCTTTTCCTCAGAGAAACGGCCGAAGTACAGAACATAGTCCTGGTTCTCAACTTCTTTAGGCTCCACTTTTTCCACAAAGTTGTGCATCGCAATAGTTTTAGTCGCAAACAATGGATTGGTGTCCATCTTCGTTTTCAGGAACTCCGAGCAGCAAATGATTTTGTCAATATACTTGTAGACACCATTCCATTTCCAAAATTCTGCTTCCATCATGCCCACGATAGACTTCGCAGTAGAGCCGTGAACACATTTGCCTTTCGCACAGTTCACGAAATGACCGCCAAGGCACTTCTCACAGTTCTCATGTGTAATAGGGTTCTTTAATTGATGGTTCGGGCAGACCAGCTGATAGTCATGCGCCGTAAAGACGATCTTGCACTTATGCCCAGTCTCCTTGCGCCACTTCACGATTTCCAGAATCACGGAAGGCGTCAGCTGGTAGTTAAAATTATTCAGGTGACAGACATCTGGCTGGAAGTCGTCCAGCACTTTCCGCAACTGCACCCGTGCTTCTTTGCTGTAGATTGTCTTGATTGGGTAGGTCAGCTTGCTCAGTTTCGACCCTCCGTGGAAATCCATATCAGACGTGTAAGCATTGACCCGGTTGCCAACGCAGCGGCCCTTGTGGTCCATACCGAAGTACTGAACCTCGTGTCCATGCTGCTCCAGTGCCTCACCTAGCTTAAATATGTACGTCTCTGATCCGCCGTTTGGGAATAAAAATTTATTTATTTCGATAATACGCATAATTTTTCCTTTTTCGTGCTGTGATTTTCCTTTGTTTCATATCCCCCATTCGGATAAAACACTTCCGATGTATTACTCATAAACCAGAGTGCTCTATCCAAACGCAGGTAGTGATACTAAAAGTCCTTATGATAAAATCATCTGCTGTTACCAAATGAAGGTTCCGAGATAAAAGCACCTCTCACGACCCCATCCATCTCTCAAAAAATGCCGTAAATACGCCATTTTTAAGGCTTTTTCACTATGTACATCTCACTACCTTTGTTGGGATAGAGGAGATTGTTAATCATTAATATCCGCATCTTAATCTTCCTCTTGTTCTAATGTCTTTCAGTTACTCTTTTCATAAATGCTATGTTTCTTTTCTATGCTCAAGCAGCTTATTTCCAGCCGCTATTTTCCCAATTCATGTGTTTATCAATTTATCTAACCGATACTTCTCACACTTACTTTTTTCTTAACCAAACCAAATATCCTCTGCATAACAACCGCAAACACAGTCGCTCCCGTCAGCACAGCCACGACCGTAACCGCATATTGCAGCCATCCATTTCCAAACATCCAATTGATACCTGATTTCTCAATCACACGGAATATAACCATGTGTGAGAGATAGAGCTCCATACTGATGCCGCTGAAGAACTTTGTAACCCTGTTCTCCAGTACCCCCCCCGATTAATAATTGCACAAATTAACACGGTGCTGGATACCAGCAAACACATTGCTGCATTTTCGCCAACAACATAGTAGAGTACAGCCGCGCATCCGGCAGCTCCGAGTGCAATCCACTGATTCCACTTTGAAATTTTATCCCGATATAAATAAATCAGGCCGCCTGCAACAAAAAAGCAGACACTATACAAAATATTTGTTCGGCCAACCGCAAAATAATTTGAACACACAAGGTTATAAACTAAGCTGGCCGCGAATGTAATCCACGCCCGTCTTTTATTTGCCAAAAGTACACAGAAAAACGGAAATATTAGATAAAATACAAATACCAGTCCAAGAAACCACCCGACACCGATTACTGTAATATTCCCCGCATCAGGCAGGAAGCCAAACAGCAACGTCAAATCGGCAAATGCCTCACACAAAGCTCCTGCTGACGGTGACATAACAATATCAAGCAGTACAAGAACTCCAAAAAATGGGAGGATTTTCTTAAAACGCTTTCCGTAAAAATCCTGCCAATCTACTTTATTGTTAAGTACCTTATCGTAGTAACCGCAGCACATTCCAAATGCCGAAACAGTCATGAAGAGAAACACAAAGTTTGTAAATGACGAAATAATTGTGTTATACACGTAACCTGATATTTCATAATTTGAATTCGCTCTTACATACATCATTACAATGCCAAATGCAGCAATCATCCTCAATCCACCAATCGCACCATAGTGTTTCTTTTCCATTACTTCTCTCTATTACTTTCTATATAATTTCAGCGTCTGCTTCACCACATCATCCCAGTTGTACTTCCGGCAGATAAAATTAGCTGCTCCATCTTTCAATTTCTGTACTTCTTCAGGATGATCACAGGCAAACTGCAGCTTTTCTTTCAAGTCTTCTATATCCGACTTTCTAAAAATCAATGCCTTGTCTTCTACCACTTCTGTACATTCAGCTATATCAGAAGTTAAGCAGCAATTTCCATAACTCATTGCCTCTAATAAACTTAAAGGCATTCCTTCCAAATCAGATGGCAAGCAGTACACATACGCATTACTATACAGTTCATCCAGAGTCTGCCCCTGTACAAATCCTGTGAAAATAATCCTGTCGTCGTCCTTTGCAAGTTCTTTTAATTCCTGTGTGAAAGTATTCGTATCAGAACTACCACCGGCAATCACAAGTTTCTTGTCGGTATCCACATGCTTGTATGCCTCAATCAGGTACTGAACTCCTTTTTCCGGCACAAGGCGGCCAAGAAATAATATATAAGAATCTTTTTCAAGCCCCAATTTCTCTGTAATTAATTTTGCCGGTCTGATTTTCGGTCTGTTCACACCATTAGGAATAAATCGTGTTTTACGCCCGTAGGTTTGTTTGAAATAATCCTGTACGCCTTTGCTTAGAACTATGATTTCATCCGCATATCTGACAGCATTCTTTTCGCCCAATCGGATTATTTTAGAGCCAATGCCAAATTGCCACTTTTCACGCCGCCAATCAATCCCGTGAACAGTACACACTACTCTTTTTCCAAACAACTTCGGAATCCAACAAAACAGCGCCGGACCCTCCGCATGGATATGTACCACATCATATTTTCCAAAAGCGCAGCACAATACCGAAAAGAATGAGGAAGAAACTGCCGCCAGCCCTTTCCTCTCAATAGTAGGAACTGTTTTCAGACGGATTCCCTCATATTCACTTTTTATTTCAGCGTCATATTCTGCCCCACTAACGTGATGGCCTGCCCTGTTATAGCAAGTGACCTGGTGACCATCTCTCACCATCCGTTTCGCAAGTTCCTCCACAACGATTTCAATGCCTCCCTCTCTGGAAGGCACACGTTTGTGGCCGAACATCCCTACCTTTAGTTTCTTCTCCAATTCCATCCTGCTCCATCCATTGCCTTTGTTTGTAAATTTATTTCGTATCAAGCCTCTAAATTGAAATCTAATCCATTTCACATATCTCCAAATCGAATTTAATCCCTCTGAAATATATCCCTTGTATAAACCTTCCCCTCCACATCCTCCAAACAACTATCATAACGATTCGCTATAATCGCATCACACTTCTTCTTAAATTCATTCAAATCATTCACCACTTCACTGCCAAAGAATGTGCCGCCATCCTCAAGTGTTGGTTCGTAGATAATCACCGTTGCTCCTTTCGCTTTTACACGTTTCATAACCCCTTGAATGGAGCTCTGGCGGAAGTTATCACTGTTGCTCTTCATCGTCAGACGATAGACACCGACCACAACCTGTTTTTCCATACTGCTGCGGTATTCTGTATCTTCATCGTAATCGTAATAGCCCGCCATTTTCAAAACGCGGTCTGCAATAAATTCTTTACGTGTTCTGTTGGATTCGACGATTGCTTCGATCAGGTTCTCAGGTACATCCGCATAATTCGCCAGCAACTGTTTTGTATCCTTCGGCAAACAGTATCCGCCATAACCGAAAGATGGATTGTTATAATGACTTCCAATACGCGGATCCAGGCATACACCCTCGATAATCTGTTGTGTATTCAACCCTTTCATCTCCGCATAAGTATCCAGCTCATTGAAATAGGAAACCCGCAACGCCAGATAGGTATTGGCAAACAGCTTAACTGCCTCCGCTTCAGTAAATCCCATGAAAAGGGTATCAATCTCTTCCTTAATAGCCCCTTCCTGAAGCAATGCTGCGAATGTATGTGCAGCCTCTACTAAACGCTCATCTTCCATACGTGTGCCGACGATGATACGGCTCGGATACAGGTTGTCGTAAAGGGCTTTGCTCTCCCGAAGGAACTCCGGGCTAAAAAGGATGTTCTTACTGCCTGTCTTTTCTCTGATACTCTCTGTATACCCAACCGGTATCGTAGATTTAATGACAATCATCGCATTCGGATTATATGATATAACCTGTTTGATGGCTGTTTCAACTGCTGTGGTATCAAAATGCTGTGTAGTGGAGTCATAATTCGTAGGAGCTGCAATTACAACAAAGTCCGCATCACTGTATGCTGCCTTTGCATCCAGCGTTGCGGTCAGATGCAGCGGTTTTTCTGCCAGATACTTTTCTATGTATTCATCCTGTATCGGAGATTTTTGGTTGTTAACAAGTTTCACCTTTGATTCGATAATATCAACCGCCGTCACGATATGATGCTGCGCCAGCAATACTGCAATCGACAACCCGACATAGCCCGTTCCGGCCACTGCTATACGATACTGCTTATCCATTCTCTCTCCCTCTTTCTCCAACTCCTGTTCTACGCCGCTCCGTCCCCGGAAAACATTCCTCTGATTGTCTTAAAGATAATCTTAAAATCCAGCGCAAAACTCCATTCCCTGATATAGGACTCGTCTAACTTTACAACGTCTTCAAAGTTCGTGATGCCGCTCCTGCCGCTCACCTGCCACATCCCGGTGATTCCCGGCTTGGCAGACATCCGTATCCGATGACTTGGAGAATATCTGACCCATTCATCCACGGTCGGCGGTCTTGTCCCGACCATGCTCATCTCACCTTTTAATACATTGATGAACTGTGGAAATTCATCCAGACTGTGGTTCCGTATGAAATGTCCGATTCCTTTGATGATTCTGGGATCATTTTCTATCTTGAACATCATTCCGTCTTTTACTTGGTTTTGTTCCATCAGTTCCTTCTTACGCTGGTCGGCGTCCATATACATGCTTCGGAATTTATAGATCTTAAAGGTACGTCCGTTCTTACCGATTCGTATCTGCGTATAAAAGATTGGTCCCGGAGACTTAAAAAAAATAATAGGGCCGATAAAGAGGCAGATAAGAAAGGTACATACCGTGCCTGCCAGTCCTCCACAGATGTCGATCAGGCGTTTCAGGCTTGCCTGACGGCTGTCCATGGTATTAACCGTGTTGGTAATGACGGTGTAACCTGCCAGATTTTGGACGATTTTCCGGGTTGATTTTAATTCATCAATCCTTGCCACCCGCAGATGTACCGTAATCCCCATAAGCTCACACGCTTCAATTAAGTCTTTGGGAGAACTCAGATATTCCTGAAGATTAACAAATATCTCATCCACCCAGTTTCTGCACAGATATTCCTCTGCATTCTCCTTACAGGCAACAACGGGTGTCCCGGCATAATAATCTCCTTCACAGTTCTTATCCAGAATAATCAGTCCCATGATTTTCAGACCATATGTATTGTTCTCCCGGATAATTTCCACTGTCTTCGTAGCCAGCTGGCTGGAAGTGACGATGACAAGTGCCCGATTTCCATTCTCCTGAAATTTCTTTTTGAGAAAACCTTTCCAAAATACTCTGACCATGTAGCTGAACACTATATGTAATGTCCATGCCACCAGAAATACGGTTCTTGAGAATTTTTGTGTAATTCTGAGCAGGTAGATAATCATAAGAAATCCGGCCCATACCTCGCTGGTATGGAAGAACACTGCTTTTAGTTCTTTCAGATAACCCCGGCGCAGGATATTTTTATAACTGGAGAAAAAGATACCCACTATAAATTCAAGCGGAAGCAGCAACAGAGCCGCATTCTGGTAAATACCATATTCAATCCCTCCCATGCCGTTACGTATAAGGATTGCTAACAGATAGGAGAGTTCTGCACATACGATGTCAAATAGTATGAAATCACAGTGCTTCATCCAACCACTACTAAATTTCCTGTACATTCACAAATCGTCCCCTTCATTTTGATACCGATTCAGCTGCGGGATAAGCGCATCTCGAGCTATATGGCAAAATGTACTGCTACTGTACCGTTACCTTCAAAACGGCCGTGTTGGAATTGTTCCCGTCACTGTCCACGACATGATAATGTACTTCATAAGTTCCGGCTGTGCTGCTGTTTACCTCGCCCTTAATCTGTATATCGCGGTACAATTTCTCTTTACTGTCTTTATCATCCTGAATTTCTTTTACATAGCTCAGTGCATAAAAGGTGCTTCCGACCGGAAGGGTCGATTCATATTCTGTCAGATAGAACCTGGGGCTTCCTGCCGGTAAAGCAGCAATCGCCTCTTCATTGGCCGTCTCTCCATCGGACGAGGTTACCGGGGCGAAAGTTTCTGTGGAAGAATCCGCAGGTTCTTCCGGGTTTCCTTCTCCACTCGTTTCAGCTGCCGGAGCCTCTGGCTGCGGAGTCTCCTGATTTTCTACATCCGATTCAGAAGTGGCTGCACCATTGGCCTGATATTCTACGATTCTGGACTTTTTCGTCACATTGTTCTTCTTGTCCCTTGCTGCATAGACCACAGATGCCTTCGTCTGATTCACATCCGGCAGGATGTATTCAATCATAAGTGAATCGCTTACATCTCCGTCTTTCTGGTCGACTGCCTGTACACCTTCGAGCAGGGTACCGGTATCCGTTCCCTCCACATAGGTCATGTCAGCATCCGGAATCGTAATCCGGGGACCCTGTCTGTCTCCTGTAATATATACAACAACCACACCTGTCCCAAGTAGAATGCAAAGAATCAGCATAACTGCCGAAATACCTTTTCTCATTCCTTACTCTCCTCTGATTTTTCCTCATACTTGCCTTGATACTTTCCGTAATGTCTTCCGTAATATCTTCCATGATACTTCTCATAACTCTGTTTGTGCATATCGACTTTATTCAGGACCACACCAAGAATCGGGCAATTGCTTTTTTCCAGCTGTTTTTTTACCTCCTGGGCAAAGCGGTAACTGATGACGCCTGACTCGATTACCATGATGGCTCCATCGCAGATTTCTGCTATAATGGCACTGTCAATGACGCTTCCAAGAGGCGGTGTGTCGATAATCACATAGTCATACACATTTCTAATGGCTTCAATTAAGCTTTTGAAATATTTTCCGCCCAAGAGCTCGGCCGGGTTCGGCGGAAATGGTCCCGAGTATATAAGGTGAAAATTTTTAACACTCGTAGCACAGATTGTCTCCTGGATGGTGCACTGTCCCGTCAGGAAATGTGTCAGCCCCATAATTCCTTTCTGGCTTACCTTGGTTCTTCCCATCAACACAGATTTTCTGAGGTCGGCATCAATCAACAGTACATGTTTTCCACTTTCTGCCAGGGAGACAGCGAGCTGCATACTGATGCTGCTCTTTCCCTCATTCATCGTACAGCTTGTGATGGCAATGACTTTCTTGTCTTCACCGCAGAATTGAAAATTGGTACGCAGCGATTTATAGGCCTCTGATATCTGATATCCCATCGTCTCATTCTTTACTGTTACCTGGTTCACAACTGTTTCCTCCATTATTTTCTGCGTACTTTCTTATTCTTTTTCTTCGTACCTTTGTGCTCTTCTTCTGAAACCGGTATTGTTCCAAGCGTGCTTAATCCCAGATACCTTTCAACATCTTCGCTGGTTTTAATTGTATCATTCATCAGATAGACGACCAAAACCACTGCCGCGGCAGCGACTCCGCCCAGCAAGGCACCCATGACTCCATTTCTCTTGGTTCTCGGCCCTACCGGATGTTCCGGGATATTGGCTTCCTCCGCCACATTGACAGCCTCGATGCTCATGACATTCTGGATATGCTGTGCCGCCACATTCCTCACAGCGTCTGCAAGCTGGCAGGCAAGATAAGGATCTTTATCCGTGACCTTGATTGTCACGATACGGGTGTCGGGCTGTGCCGCCACACTCATCTTGCCCAACAGAGTTTCGGAATTCATGTTCAGTCCCAGATTATTGATGACCGTTTCGCTGACCTTACGGCTCCTGATGAGTTCAGCGTAGTCCTTGGTGAGCAGCGTGCTTGCCTGCAGGTCTCCGTTCGTCACATTGACGCCGTCCTGCTTTGCCAGGACATATAGCTTTGTCGTGGATTCATACTGTGGTGTGACCATCAATTTGTTGAAAAGTATAACCGCCAAACCTAATATAGCTGCAGATAAAAAGATAATTCCCTTCTTACTCCACAGCTCTCTGATAAGTTCCACTAAATTGATTTCGATTTCATCTCTGTCCTGTTGATTTACTTCCATTCTGCTCTCCTAAAGTTCCTTCCCTAAAATAATAGATGGGTTCTCACGTAAAATATGTATGGCGTATTCTGTGCCCATCTTTTTCTCTATGTAATCCGCACATGTTCCCATCTGCGGAATCCGTCTGGTGCTTCCGTGGGCGTCACTTCCCACAAAATCCAGCAGATCCTCCTGCATCAGCTTTTTGCAGAAGCGTTTTATGCCCCATCCTCCTTTTCCCAGTATGCTTTCTGCATTCACCTGTATCATGCAGCCCATCTGCCGAAGTCTGTTCACCAGTTCCGGATCTCCTGCCATGCAGGAATACCGTTCTACGTGTGCCAGAATCGGCTGATAGCCGTTCGAAAGCAGACTGTAGCAGCGCTCCTTTATATAGGCCTTCGTATCTCCGCTTCCGAATTCTGTCAGAACAAAGGAAGAACCGGCAAGTGTCAGATGCTTTCTGTATTGAAAGATTTCTAACATATCCATGCTGGTGTGCAGCTCACAGCCTAAATAAAGATGCAGCTCCGGTAATATCTGCTTCGCCGCCGCCCGGAGTGCCTGAAATTGCTGCGCTATCTTTTCTTCCGGCGTTTCAAACATCTCCTTGCGGTAGTGGGGCGTCAGAATAATGTTTCTTACGCCATCGGCAAACTCCATCTCTAACATTTTTAAGCTTTCTTCCATCGAACCTGCCCCATCATCCACCTCAGGCAGAATGTGGCAATGTATATCACATATATTTTTCATAAGCGCTCCTCACATCATGTACCGTGATTCTGTCATGCAAATATACAACCTAAGCAAAAAATCGCATGTTTTTTTTAAATCCTTTCAAAATTTAATTTGAATTTAAAAGTATTCAGAAAGATTTTTATTTAAAAATGTAAATTTTGACATTTTTCTTGCAAAAATAACCATTTATCAGGTTTGTTGACTTTAGTATAACCCTTATAAAAAATATAATCAATAGAAATTTTTTTTGAAGATGTATTTATTTTTATACGATTTTCTACCTTTTTAATCGATATTTCAAAAAATTTACTATGCAGGTTTTCCCATCTTTTCCATCTTTTATATATTGCAATATTATTAAATAATTGTTACAATTACTTTGCAATTAGCTAGTGCAATTATTCAATAAGGAGGAATACACGCATGTATTTTAGCTGTGAAGACTTATTAGCCCTTATCCGCAGATGTTTAGGAAAGTAAAAATTACATATTGTTAGTCAGCGAAATGAGGCCGTCCTATGACAGCCTCATTTGCTATATAGACAGATCTTATGATTCCACTGTGACAACCGCCACATCGGATATGGCAATTCTTCCGTTGCCTGCGGTCACAACCAGACGGTATTTCTGTCCGTCTCTATAGGCCGCTACAGGGACTTTCAGCATATCGCTCTTGCTTCCCGGCATGGAAGAATCCCTCCAGATATTGGCGCCTTCGTTGCAGTACTGCCACTGGAAGGTCAGTCCATCTCCCCTGGCTTTTCCTGTAAAGGTTGCTACCTCACCGACTACTCCGCTGTAGCTGACCGGCTGACACGTAATCTCCGGTGCGCCGTCTGCGACACCGATTTTCAGCACTGCGATCCCAGATGTTGCTGTGTGTTTTCTTCCATCCGTAACCACACAGCGGTATTTCTGCCCGTTCCGTAAGTTTGTAATCGGAACGCAGATCTCTGCCGTATCATTTCCGGACATGGAGGAGGTTCTCCATATGCTGGAATCCGCATTGCAATACTCCCACTGATAGCTCAAATTACTTCCTTTGGCTTCAACGTTGAATATAGCTGTCTCCTCTGTGCTTCCGACAAAGTCTTTTGGATTGGTAATGATCTGCAGTTTTTCGGCCTCCGCTCCATTTACCCAGATAACCATCTTGGTACTGTTATTTTGTCTGGGGCTCTCAACACCATTATTTCCCCGGTTATTCCATGCATAATAAGGAATCGCCTGTAGTTTTGCAGGTGTGCCTGCGCTGTTCTGATAAACGTCATCCGAAGTAATCTCTACTACACCATTTAACAGATTTGCATTATACGCAGCTTTAAACTCTGCGTCTTTGGGAATGATAAAGCTGTGGGGGTCAAAGTCGGCAGTTCCATTGAGGTCATTATTGCCGGCTCTTTCCATTGCGTAAACAATCGGACCTCTTTCAATTGCAACTTTTCCTACCGTAGCCGCAATGTTCTCATCAGCCTCTGTCAGCCTGACCTCCATAGGCAGATCCAGCTGAATTACATCTCCGGCCTTCCATGTTCTTGTAATCTGCACATACCCCTTATCCACTGCTGCCGGAATGCTGGTTTCTTCTTCACCGGATTTCACTGTAATTCTGACATCCTGATTCTCCTGTTCGCTTACCCAGCCGGGAATACGGACATGCATCGTGAATTCCTTTTCCGTTTCCGGAGTCAGTGTGATTCCGACGCTTCCTTCCCATGGATACGCAGTTTCCTGTCTGATTCCGACATTTGTCCCGTTTACATTGACACTTCCTTCACTTCCGATATAGAGGTTTACAAAAAGGTCATCCGAATGTACGGCATACATATATCCGCTGATGGAAGCTATCGTCCGCATCAGGTTCGGCGGGCAGCATGCACATCCAAACCAGTCGGAACGGGCATTTCCATTTTTGACGTCCAAAAGACTGTCGTAGTAGAATTTATTACCATCCAGATTTGTTCCCGCCAAAACATTGTTGTACAGCACTCTTTCCACGTTGTCGATGTATTTTGCATCCTCGTGTACCAGATTCATTCTCTGGTTCCACATCGCCATCGCAATACCTGCACAGGTTTCCCCGTAGGACTTCGCCGGATCTAAGGCGTAATCCGCCCCGAAGCCTTCGGAATAGCCCTGAATGCCAACCGCTCCGGTAATAAAGGTGTTTCTATGTGTCACTCTTTCATTGATGCTGTCCAAAACGTTGAGGTAAGCAATTCTGTCACTGTCATTTTCCGGAAGCATTGCCGCTATATCGGAAGCTCCCGAATACAGGTAGGCTGCACGGACAGAATGTCCCACCACATTGTCCTGCTCCACGAATGGCAGATGATCCTGAGAATAAGAGCCTGCATTATATCCACTTGCACGCTTGTCATAGTTTCTGCCGCGCCCGTCGATGAGATGCTTCGCAAGCGCATCGTATTTTACCCCTGTGCCTTCACCTTCATTTTCCTCAACCAGTTTTGCAAGCTTTACCAGTGCAAGCTCAATTTCCTCATGTCCGGGAACCTCTCCGTCACGTGATCCGCCTTCACCAAACAGACCGTTCACATGGTCTGCCGCTCTCTTGGCAACCACATAGAGGCGATAGTCCGGCTGCCCGATGCTTTCCGTGTAACGTGTGTAGGCAACTGCTGCCTCAAAGAAGTGTCCCAGCGTGTACATCTCGTGCTGTGACATATCAAACCAGCGGTGTGTTGCGGTGTTTCCATAACCACCGCCGGAGGATGTATTGGCGCGGAGTGCAAAGTAGGTATTGAGATATCCGTCTGCATACTGTATCTGCTCAATATAGCTGATCCAGCGTTCCGCCACTTCTTTCAGGTTTTCTTTCTGTGCAGCCATCTCTGGATCCGTATCAGACTCGATGACTGACAAGGTGTAAGAGATAGCCTCAAGGGTCTTATAGATATCCGTATCCTGGAAAACAAATCCCTGGAAGCCAGAGTAGCTTTCTCCGTTCAGTCTCTTAATCGCATTCACAAAGTTCGGTTCCCCTCCGGAGGGCAGGCCGATTCTGTAAATAGCTGCATTCAGTGATTCGACAGCGTTAACCTTCTGTTTCGGCAGCCAGAAGTCATCCGTAAGATGAATATTCTCAAATGTAACCGCCGAATTCGAGGGCTGTACAACCATTGGCTCGTTAACGTTGATGACTGCCTTCGCAGGATAACTCCGGTCTGCATATACAACTTGTCCGGTCACCTCAAAGGTTTTGCCTGCTGTCGCGTAATCGCTTTCATCAAAGGAATCCATGTCCCATTCGACAGGCAGTAATTTTGCATTGAATTCTTCCGCGAAATTATAGCCGTTTCTGCCATACTTATCCGGTGTCGGCGTATCAAAGACAAGTCCGTTAACTGCAATCCGGTCAGGTAAAATCGGTGCCTTCCCGGCCGCGGTTGAAGTAATATAGTCTTCCATACTTTCAGGCCCGTCTATACGTATGTCCATGCTGGTGGATTTTACGTCTTCACCATGTGTTACGGTAAGCTGCAGCTTGCCGACACCGGTGTTTTTCGCTTTTACCTGAACACTTTCACCGGTCGTGTCACCCATAATCTCAATTGTGTCCTTATACTTCTCTTCGTCTTCAAGCACTTCCCAGTCATAGCTCACGTCACCTTCCAGAGCGCTTGGCCTATAGGAGCCGTTGAATGCAGCGGTTTGATCCAGGCCGATAACGCTTTTTCCGTCTATGCACGCGGACCAGAGGATGCTGTTATCCACCTCGCCGTATACCTTCCATTCACTGATGCCGATTCCATTACTGCCTGAACCGTTGCGGTTGATACGAAGCTGTAGTTTATCGGTCGTAATTTCATCGAAGGAAACACCGTTCCAATACGTATTCGCTCCATTGATGCCGGTTCCATTATTGTACTTTACGCCTACGCCTGCCGCCGCATTGCCGTCCTCATTTACCATCTGGTCAATTTTCACCCAGTCCTTTCCATCATGATAGTAAAGGTCTGCAGCTTTAGGAAAGGTTACGTTATTGCTGCTCGTCGGGGTTGGATTGTCTGCCCACCACATGACCTCCATACTCGACAGCTTCATGGGTTCGTCCCATGTCAGGGTAACCGGTGTCGGATATTCTGCCGCACCGCTGCCATCCCATGTATTCCAGGATGTAGCGGGGTTGCTTGTTGCCAGTTTGCCGTCATTCACATTCTTGACGGGTGTATTCTCTTTTTCCGCTGAAGCGACGGCATCGGGAGCAATGTTGCTCCCTCCGATGCCTGCTTTTGCTTCTACCGGTGCAATAAATATGGATCCTGACAGCATGGATGCAGCCAGTACGAGTGCCATGAACCTCTTTCCACTTTTTCTTTGCATCTTCCCACTCCTATCTCCTCATAAAATGTTTCGTCAGCAAGTCACAAACCTCATCTGCTTATGGTAACAACCGCCACATCGGATATGGCAATTCTTCCGTTGCCTGCGGTCACAACCAGACGGTATTTCTGTCCGTCTCTATAGGTCGCTACAGGGACTTTCAGCATATCACTCTTATTCCCCACCATGGAAGAATCCCTCCAGATATTGGAGCCTTCGTTGCAGTACTGCCACTGAAGGGTAAGTCCTTCTCCCTGGGCTTTTCCTGTAAAGGTTGCCATTTCACCGATTGCACCACGGTAGCTGACTGGCTGAAGTGTAATCACCGGTGCACCGTCTGCAGCACCGATTTTCAATGCCGCCATCTCAGAGGTTGCTGTGTTGCCCCTTCCATCGGTAATCACACAGCGGTATCTCTGCCCATCCCTCAATCTGGTAATCGGAACGCTGATTTCCTTTGTATCATTTCCGGTCATAGAGGAAATCCTCCATATATTGGAGTTTATGTTGCAGTATTCCCACTGATAGCTCAGGTCGCTCCCTTCGGCTTCAACGTTGAAAATGGCTGTTTCCTCCACACTTCCGACGAAATCGGTCGGGTTGGTGATGATGCGAAGCTCTTCGGGCTCCGGTTCCACATACTGTTCCTCCAGTTTTACATACGCATGATATCTGTATCCGTGTCCATCATAGAGCGGGCGGAAGGTCAGTCCGTTCGTGTACAGCTCCGGCACTGTACCGCTGTAGCTTTCACCGGAACCGATTTGAACGCTCTTGCTTAAATCAGATTCCAGTGCGACGGTATACCAGTTCATCTTTTCATACTTCGCCCGGTTGTCTTGTGCCGCCATAACCAGGGGACCATACATGAGAGAGGCAACGGTGGAGCCGTCTACCTTATCCGGTGTTTTGTCCAGATGAAGTGTATAGGGCATATGAATCGTCACTACATCCCCGTCTGCCCATTCTCTGTTTATCTCTACATAGCTGCTGACCTCCGGGTTCTCAATGACGGTCTTTCCGTTTACAGATACCGTAAATCCTTCTGTTGCCCAGTAAGGCACACGCAGTTTCATGCCAAAGTTTCCGGAACCGCTTACCGTCAATTTTGTGTCTTCCGATGGAAAAGCCGTTTCCTGTTTCACCGATACTCCCATCTCTTTCCAGTGCACCGTAGACGGCAAATAGAGGTTTACATACAGTGTGTCTTCCTTCTTTGCATAGGCTGCTTCCTGGTATTTCAGATGATTTTCCATACCGGTTCCCATACAGCAGGTAAAGCCATTATAATCGTAGGTCCGCATCTGTCCCGGATCAATTGGCATCATGTAAGTAACTCCCTGAATGCCCTGAGACAGATCCGGGCTTTGAGACGCCAGAATCTGATTGGTCAAGGTACGCTCATAGTAATCCATGTAGGCTGCATTGTCCGGGTTATACTCATAGAGATCCTTGGTCAGTTTCAGCAAGTTGTATGCGCAGCAGGTCTCACAGTTCTCTCCACGGTAATCGGATGCATGGATATTCGCTCCCTGTTCATACGGCTTCTGATATCTTTCACCTGTTCCCACTCCACCGATAGAATACGCATAGCGGCTCCCATTCATCTCCCAGAAGTTCTCGGCCAGATTGTAATAATAGGGATTTCCGGTCGCGCTGTATTCTTTCAAAGCTCCGAGAATCTGCGGTATATGCTGGTTTGCGTGTCTGCCTTGTATCGTGTCTACATTACCGGCCAGTCCGTCAAACAATGTCGCATTATCAAACATCTCCGCTGTTTCTTTATATTTTTCATCACCGGTGATTTCATAAAGCCTCGCCATGGCCTCATTCATACCTCCATACTCACCGGCTATATACATATCCCACATGGCTTTCCGCGTTTCCGGTTCCAGTGCGGAGAGTCTTCTGTAAACCCAGGTTCCGATCCCCTCGGCAACCTCAAGCGCTTCTTCGTTACCTGTGTATTTGTACGCATCGATTGCTCCTGTGAGGATTTTATGCAGTGTGTAGTAAGGTGCCCAGATGCTTGCATAGGGTGTAAACTGCTCCAAAAGTGCAAATTGATCCGGTGAGTAGGCACTTATAAATCCTTCTCCCCATTCATTCGGGTCTTTGCTCCAGTATGCAGATCCCGGGTTCTGTTTGGATGCCTTGGTTACAAAATCCTCTGCATTTCCCTTGGATAGTTTCTGCATCCCTCTCAATTCATGGATCATATAATCCAGCTTATCCTTGAAACGTTCCTCTCCGGTAGAAGCATAGCCGATCGCCAGTGCCGACATATAATGTCCTGTAGCATGCCCCCTTAAAAGCCCCGTCGGATCTTCCCATCCGCCATAGGGTTTTGCGCCCTTCGTATCCTGGCCGAAGGTGACTCTGAAGTTATAGAGATATCGGTCCGCATCCATGTTGTCGAGCGTACTGATCGCCCGCTGGAGGTTCTGCCCGAAGATTGTGTCTGTTCCGTCCAGTGTCACATCGGACAGAGCGAAATTCGTTACACTTTTTTCCGGTGCGGTGGCTTCTTTGTCAACGACTGAAATCATTGCCTTTACGTCCATATCATAATCTACCAGATGTCCGGTAATTACCTGCTGCCCTTCTTCGGCAAACTGACTTGCCTTCAGATCCACAGGCCATACAACTTTCTCGCTTCCCTTCGTCTGATCACTGTATGTTACAGTTACCTGGGAAGGAAGGGATGGCAGCACACCCACGCGCGTTTCACCGCTGTAATCTTCTGCGGAAATGATCCGCTTCTTCGTATAGACGGAAAGGACTGTGGCTGTAAAGGTTCTTTGTGTACTGGCTGCACCATAGGTAATCGTTGCCGTCAGTACTACTTCCTTATCTTCACCCATCGGTCTTGTTACTGCGCCCGTGGACGAGATGACTGCGGGATCAGCGGACTCCCAGGTAATGGAAGATCCGTAGAAGCCTGCCTCCGGAAGCGCAATATCTTTGGTTATACTGCTTATATTCCCAAGATCAATTGCATCGGCATCCTGCTCTGCCCTCGCTTCATCTGTAAGCTCCTCCGCCACTGTGACGATAAACTCCTTCGTGGCAACAGCTTCTCCATAAGAAATTGTGGCTGTCAATGTTACCTGGGCATCGCCGGATCCATATTCCGGTCTGTGCACGGTTCCATCCGCTGCCAAAATCTCCTCGTTATCCGAAGCCCAGCTGATATCGCAGTCAAGTGTGCCCTTCACAGGCAGTGTCAGATTCTCTGTTACATAGGAAAGGTCTCCCAGATCCAGAAGATCCTTTTCTCTTTCCACACGTACCCCGTCTTCAATAGCCAGGTCACTTACGATTTCTTCCTGCGTTTTCGCATAGTCATAGATCTTAAAATCAGCAATCATGCCTTTAAAGAGGTCATTGCCAAACTGTCCATATCCAATCCAGTTCTGGTTGCTTCCCTTTACTGCTTTTAAGTCGGTATCCGTCTTTTTCGTACCTATTAAAAGACCGTCTTCATAAAGGGACATGCTCTTTTCCGAGCCGTCGAAGGTAACGTCAAGCCTGGTCCACCGTTCAGCTGCAAGATCCGAACCTTTTTCCGGGCCGATTTCCTTGCTCCACCCATTGTTTGTGAGTGCCGCTGTCAGCCCCATATGACCGGAATTGCGTCCATTGCTGATGAGATACAGGTAGCTTTGGGTGCCCGACCCGAAGTCCCATACTCTCTGATAGGTATTTCCATCCGGCTTCTGGTATACCCAGCAGCTTAATGTCACATCCTCAAGGCCATTGAAAATCCCTGAGGGCACTTCGATGTAGGGTGATGTTTGACTGGGCTGTCCGCCTTTGAATTCAAAGGCATATTTTGTTTCTCCATGAATTGTCACTTCCCGGATATTCTTAGGGGAACCCAGGGGTTGTGTAACCCCTGTTTTTCCGTTCCCGCTCACATCGTCGATGACCTGCCCATCCAGATCCTGAAAATCATAATGCAATATCAAGCCTTTATCATCACTTGTATCTGCCATTACCGGTGCGGCATTGGTCAAAGGTGACAGTACCATGACTGTTGTTAGACCAATACTCACCATCTTCTTGATACCACTCTTCAACATGCTTCCTCCTCCTTTTGCTGCTTTAAAACTTTTCAACAAGTTCTGCTGCATACTGTAAAATCCTGGACGCATCGTCCGTACCGACTTTTCCATCTCTGGTTACATCGGCCGCCTGTTCTGCATCTTCTTCCAGATCGGTCAGTTCTGCCATCGCTTTCAGTACGGCTGCACTGTCCTGGGAATCAATCTTTCCGTTATGATCCACGTCTCCCAGAAGCCTTACCTCCATGCACTCCACAATCAGCGCTTTCAGTGCTTCATCTACCTCTTCTTGTGTGGGATCTTCTTTACCGCAGATGCTCCTGGCATTTTGCAGACTTTCCTCCAGGCCTTTCAGACTGTCGGCGGTATACTGGTCCCCATTTTTCAGAATCTTCTCTGCCATCGCTATGGCATTCTCCAGCTCTGCCTTATCACTCCCGGGGACAAGTCCCAGCAGCGCATCGGACAATGATTTACACGCTTCTGCCACTTCTTCTTCCGTTGCCTTTTTATCCTCCAGAACTGTAGTTGCAGATGCCAGTGCTTCTTCCAGCACCTTTACAGAAGCTGCCGTATAATGACCGGCATCTTTTAGAACCGCTGCTGCGTAATCAATCAACGTCTGCAGACGTTCCTTATCCACAGGCTCCTGCCGGATCAGGCTGATCGTAGCTTCCATCAGGTCATTCGTAGCTTTTAAGACTGCTGCCTTTCCTTCTGTGACATCCGCATAGTCTGTTCCATATACGGTCTTCGCTGCCTCTAACGCCTCCCGAAGTGCCGCAATGCTTTCCTCCGTATACTCCTGCAGCCCCTCTTCGTCAGCCAGGAATGCTTCGGCATAGTCAATGGCAGCCTTAAGGCCGGTCTTTTGCACGGCTTTCGTCAGATTCAGGTAGCTGTCCAGCAGGGACAGGAACATATCGTCGACTGCCTTCTGTGTCAGACCCGTTTCCTTAAGAAGTGCTTTGGCCGTATCAAGGTTCTCCTCCATCCGCGCCCAGGAGTCAGGTGTATAGTTGTCCTTCTTATCCGCCATTCCTTCCAGCATTGTGATAAGGGATTCCAGAGATGTTGTGTCAACCGCCGGTGTTGCTTCCTCTTCCCCCTCCGGAACCACACGCAGGGATTTCACATACAGGCCGGCGTTGAAATTCCTGATGCCAAACATACCGTATTGATATGCATCATCCTGTACCTCATAGCATAATTCATCATCCACATAGACAGCGATTTTGTCATCCTTTACGCGTACTTTGAAATCGTACCACTTATCCGGGTCTACCGGATAGTCGGTGTCGTTCTTTATCGGACGCCATCCATACCTTAAATCTCCCAGTTCAATACCGCTCTGGTCGCTCTGTGCATCTCCCTTTTTCGGGTTGTAATTGATGCCTGCTACGTAACCGCGAAGGTCATCCTGACCGCTTCCGAAATCGGAAGACCGGAAGATGAATCCGCCATTTGATTTTGCTTCAGAAGATACATCCAGCTTCATCTTTGCGGATAGTGTGTAGTTGCCCCAGGTGGCATATCCATTCACCATCTTGCTTCCTTTGCCCGGCTGGATATGCAAGATGTTGTCGTCCACGGAAAAATCACCGGCGATGATCTCCCATCCGTTCAGTGCTCCGTTTTCGAAATTTTCCTCATAGATAAACTGGTCCTTTACCTCCACATGATCAAAGGAAACACTGCTGTCTTTCGTTGTCAGTCCCACTTTTCCCTTTGCATACGTTTGGTCGGTCACCTTCATGACTTCTTTTCCGTCAACATGTGTTGTGTAGAGATTATTCGCAGCCGTAACTGCCACATGGTGGGATCCGGGTGACAGATTCAGCGAGACCTCTTTCAGTACGGCAGAAGCCCCGTTACGATTCAGCACAAATTGTACTTTATTTTGCTTCTCATCCAAAAGAACCTGATAGCCTGACAAACCTTCCTCATGAAGCTTTCCACGTACAATCAGTCCCGCGAGAGAATCCTTTCCGAGCACAACATCCGCCTCCAGCTTCAAATCGCTCCACCCTGCATTTCCAACTAAAGCGCAGCCGGAGGGGTCAGTCTCCGTCTGACCGGCCGACAGTTTCATCTTCCCATCTGTCCCCCAGGTTCCGGCCGTATCCCATTCCGCGATGCTGCCATTCTCAAAATCTGCATGATAGCGCGGTGCGGTGGACACCACCAGATTATCCAGAGTTCCGGCAGCACGGAATCCACGAATTGCTACTCCTCCTCCTTGATAGGTAGCATCATAAACATCCAGTTCCGGCGATGTCTCATCATCCAGGTACACTCTGATACGTGGTCCGACTGCCTCCACGCGGAGCCGATGGATCTCATCCACATCCATTTCTCCGATGGTTTTCAGCCCCAGCTGGGTCCATTTCGGGTTACCGTTCCTGTCCATGCGGCCAAGAATCACAAAACCCTTTCCTTTATTTTCATTGTCCCGGTCTTCGATACCAATTCCGGCATAGTATCCGTTTGCCGCATCTGTACCGATTCCGAAATCGCTTCCCCGGAAGATAAATCCGATATTTCCGTCTGCATTCTTTTTGGTAATTGCTATATCCGCCTCAAGTACCAGATCCTCCGCCGTGATGTCCTTGAGAACTGCTTTATCCCCATCCTGGGTTGTGATGGAAAGCTTATTGTCAGAGGTCACGGTACTCTTCCAGTCATTTCCAACAATCGTATAACGGCTGTCAAAGGTTTTCTGTGCCAGGATAAAATGATCGGTATAGTTTACTTCACTTTGTCCCTCGCTCTGCACTGCCTCATAGCTTTCCGGAGATATCGTCAGTTCATCGATTCTTCCTTCCGCCCGTGATCTGAGGGCAACAGCACCGGTATAGCCACTGTAATCATAGATATCAATCACCGCTTCCGGTGCATGATCTGCGAATACTTGGATATGGTCATCAAACAGCGTGATTTTCACCGGGTGTTCTCCCTCACTTAAGGTGACTGCGGGAGCCAGCACACTGCCGTCTGCCTTCAACAATTCAAGTGTTGTTCCGTGATTGCTTTGTCTTACATAGTAGCCGCTTTCATTCGCTGCATCATACCGGACAAGAATACCTGCATCTTCTCCTGAAAGAAGCGCCTCAACAGAATAGTTTGCCTGCTCTGTATCAATTACATGTGCCGTCTCCTTGTTTAGCTGCATGCTCTCCTGTGCGGTGTACAGCTCCTGTGGATTCAGGATAATTGCCGGATTCACCGCATAGCGTCCATTGGTTTCATCATAAAGACGTAATCCGCCTTTGTGTTTTGCATCCTCCTTTACCTGACAGGTCACGGTAATTTCTTTTGAATCCGTAAGTGTAGCCGCTACTGCTGCCACCTGATCCTGCGTGAGATTTAAATTCACCAGGTATCCGAAATTACCGGCACTGGAACCGCCATTTAACCCCTGTGGTAAAGTTAAGGTACCGCGTATATCTCTCGGATTATCCGGCAGATATACTGTATCAATCTCCACCCCGTTGACCAGAACCGTCATGTCAGATGCCAGCTCACTGCCTTTCGTAGTCTGTGCCTGTGCCGAATTGGAAGCGGTGGCACCTTTGTTGGAAGACGCCTCAGTCAGCAGCCGAAGCTGCTTTAATGTGTTGCTGTCAAAGTCCTCCGGAACAGTAAATGTAAGTTTGCTACTTCCGGTGCCGCTCACATCGGATGTACGGTCCGTGTTTTTTAATAGGAAAGAATTCTCTCCGATCTGACTGATTTCATCGGAAGTTTTTCCATCGGACACGATGACATTTGCAAAGTTTTTCGCAACCACTTCACCGTCCTGGTTTTCAATCCACACCGTTACTGTTCCGACGCATTCCTGTGAGGGCAGACGGAATTCTATCGTGTTGGATTCTCTCTGATACGGCCCGAAAGCAATATCAAAGGCTCCTGAAAGCCCTGTAGATATCTGATTTCCATAGACATCGGTCGCATCAAACCTCCATCTTAAGGTATGAGTGGGAAGTGTTTCATCCGTCCATCGCATACTGACAGCCGGTGCCGAATATTGTGCTCCCGGTTTTGCCACCAGTGCAGGATTTACGTCCAGACCAACATACTCCGGCTGCGTCAGATCATTGATTGACATATCGCCGCCATAAGCAACCTCATCATATCCAAATATCTTTTCCCGCCTGTCATAGGTCAGAATACCATTTCTTTCATATTCAATATCATAGGGTTCCGTATAGACAAAGCCGCTGAGTTTTTCCTGTTGTCTCAACAGATCGGTCTGATACTTAAAGCACCAGGAGACATCCCAATCCCCATCATAGGCCGCTACCCCGCCATATTCACTGTTCAGGAACGGCTCACCCTGATAGGTGTTCCCAAAGCGGAAGTTTCTGGTTGCACCTTCCTCCGCTCCTTCTGCAAAATATTTCACATCATTCTTGGAGCTTGTATATCCTTTGGGATACATATGAAAGGTGTTGAGGTCCGTGGGTTGGATATGGTCCTGGTTACAGGGGCTCATATCCTCGACCAGAATATTGGGGGCCAGTTCTTTTGCATGCGCATACATCCGCTGCACCCACTGGTACGTGCTCTCCCCTTCATCATTCTTAATGTTGACGTTTGTCTCGCTGTTGAAATAGGCGGACTGCAGCCCCCAGGTTTCATTGAAGAGCATGACTGAAATGACGCTGGGATGATTGTAAATCAACTCTGTAAGCATGTTTTCCAGTGCATATTCGTAATGCCCGCGCCCCGGTGTGGCGGCGCCCCCGGTGATTTTTCCACCTTTTACGGGAACCATCGCCGTAGCGTGCGGCATATCCTGCCATACAAACATACCCAGCTTGTCCGCCCAATAATATTGCAGCGGATCTTCGATTTTCAGATGTTTCCGGATCATGTTAAAGTCCAGATTCTTCATGGCCTGAAGGTCAAAGCGAAGATCATCTTCCGACGGAGCCGTATAGATGCCCTCTGCCCAGAAGCCCTGATCCAGAAGTCCTGACAGATAGACCGGCTCATGGTTTACATAGATATACTCCACTGTTTTTCCATCATACTTTTCTGAAGAAATCTCGCGCTGTCCAAAATAAGTGGAAACCTGATCCAGGACAGTACCATTGGCGTCTTTTACGGTAATTGTCCCTTCGTATAAGTTAGGTTCATCATAGTTCCATAATTTTTGTTCCGGAATGTCTGCCGGTGACAGGGAGTACTGCTGCTCTCCTGCTGTTACGGCAATCGTCTGTGCGCCGCTGAATGCAGAACCGGTATTCGGATTCTCATCCGTTTCCTGGTTGTAGAGAGTACTTTGAAATTCGTATTCTACGGTCACTGTCTGGTCTTTTTCACTGGTGAGATTCACATCAAATTGGACGGCCGAGGCATCAATATCCGGATTTGCATGCACATAATTCATATAGGTCCCGGTTCTTCCCTCCAGATAGACGGTCTGCCAGATACCGCTTGTATGTGTATAGCCGCAGGGAGCATTCAGTCCCTGTTTTCCTACCAGTGCCGGATAACTGTCATCGCCATAGGAGGACTTGTCTTCCACCATCAGAGAGATGGTATTCGGTGTCCCGTCGGTTGTGACGAAGTCTGTGATATCATATTCAAAAGCCGTATAACCACCTACATGGTCACCTACATGTGCTCCATTTACCCAAAGAGAACACTTCCAGTCAACAGCACCGAATTTCAGAAAGATCTGTTGCTCTTTCCATGTCTCATCCAGTACAAGTTCCCGCTGATACCATGCCACGCCCAGATAATCTGTATCACCAATTCCGCTTAGCTCGGATTCCCAGCAAAACGGTACATTGATCTTTTGCCCGAAGTCTTTTTTTCCAGCCTCGAACCAGCTTTCATCCATGCCCACTTCCTTCTTGTCATAGGCAAAATCCCACCAGCCGTTCAGGTTCATCCATTTTTCCCGCATCCAGTCAGGTCTTGGGTGTTCCGGCCGGTCACTGGATCCATCCTCTGTCGTCGTTACGGAAAATGTCTGCGAGGACACAATTGTGGTTTTCCCTGCCACTGCCTTAATCCGGTAGGTCCCTACCTTCAGGTCTCCCGGAACATTGCAGACAATTTCTCCTGCTTCCCTGGAAACCACCTCCGGGAAGATTCTTTTTGTCAGAGAATTTCCATTTCTTCCTACGATCTCCACGCTGGTATCCTCTGCCCCCAGATTTTCACCCAGGACTTTGATTGTTCCGCCGATTTCACCCTCGTCTTTGGATAGCTGTGCCTCAGATACATCCAGCTCACTTATCACCGCTCCATCATAATCGGAAGACAGATAAAATACATTTGCCGGTATGATTTCTTTTTCGGTAATGCTGTTGTCATTCTTCCAGAATAAAGTTACATGGGAGCCTCCATCGAATTCAAAATAGTCTGTTTTAAAATCGTAGGCTTCTCCGGCCTTCAGTGTAACCTCTTTACTGGTCTGTTCCTTATCGTACTGGTTTACCCACCAGGTTAAAATCTGGTCATTGTCCAGGGTGATTTTCACCCCATTATCCGAATAGGCATAAAAGGTATAGGTTCCATCTTCCGGTGCGATAATACGGCCCGTCCATCTGACGCCTGCCATATTTTTCTGCCCGGTTCGCTCTTGCAATATCTCTTCCATCGAGCCAAATGCGATATTCTCATCCACGGATCTGGATTTTTTCTCTTCAAAGACCAGATCTGTATTCATCGTGTAATACTCACCCAGAAGACCATGATAGACCGGAGAGTTCTCTTCCTCTGGAGGTTCCTCCGCCTCTTCCGGTTGTGTAAATGCACTGGATGGTATGACTTCTTTTGCCACGGATCCGTCATTGCTCCAGCTTAAGGTAACATGCTGTCCTCCCGTCCACTCCAGAAAATCGAACTCAAATTTATACATTCTTCCTTCTTCCAGATAGACCGGGCTGCTGGTCTGTTCCTGATCCCACTTTGTCGTCCACCAGTCAATCATCCGGTCATCGTCCAGATACAATCTGACGCCATTATCAGAATCGGTATGGAACTGATATGCTCCTGTTTCCGGCACTGAAAGATATCCGGTCCAGCGTATTCCCACATAGTCGCTGACACCTGTATATTGTTCGAACAGCTGACCCAGTTTGTTGTTGTCCTTCGGATGATTGATATTCTCTTCTACAGTCTCACCCTTTTTCACTTCAAAGCTCATATCCGCCCTGTCAGCCAGATAATACTCTGCCTTCAGACCTGCATCTGCCTCTGCACGATAAGCAGTCTCAGGTGCCGCTGCACTTGCAGTTATGCAAGGTGCACTGGCCAGTACAACAGCTAACAATGCACTTAATAGTCTTTTTCCCATATGATCCCCCTGCATTTTATAGGGACTCCCACAGAAAAGAAGCTCTCCTGTGGGAGTCTGTAAGTACCTGAATCAGAACTTCTCTATAAGTTCTGATACATACTGTAAGATTCTGGACGCATCATCCGTACCGACTTTTCCATCTCTGGTTACATCGGCCGCCTGTTCTGCATCTTCTTCCAGATCGGTCAGTTCTGCCATCGCTTTCAGTACGGCTGCACTGTCCTGGGAATCAATCTTTCCGTTATGATCCACGTCTCCCAGAAGCCTTACCTCCATGCACTCCACAATCAGCGCTTTCAGTGCTTCATCTACCTCTTCTTGTGTGGCATCTTCTTTACCGCAGATGCTCCTGGCATTTTGCAGACTTTCCTCCAGGCCTTTCAGACTGTCGGCGGTATACTGGTCCGCATTTTTCAGAATCTTCTCTGCCATCGCTATGGCATTCTCCAGCTCTGCCTTATCACTCCCGGGGACAAGTCCCAGCAGCGCATCGGACAATGATTTACACGCTTCTGCCACTTCTTCTTCCGTTGCCTTTTTATCCTCCAGAACTGTAGTTGCAGATGCCAGTGCTTCTTCCAGCACCTTTACTGAAGCTGCCGTATAGTGACCGGCATCTTTTAGAATCGCTGCTGCGTAATCAATCAACGTCTGCAGGCGTTCCTTATCCACAGGCTCCTGCCGGATCAGGCTGATCGTAGCTTCCATCAGGTCATTCGTAGCTTTTAAGACTGCTGCCTTTCCTTCTGTGACATCCGCATAGTCTGTTCCATATACGGTCTTCGCTGCCTCTAACGCCTCCCGAAGTGCCGCAATGCTTTCCTCCGTATACTCCTGCAGCCCTTCTTCGTCAGCCAGGAATGCTTCGGCATAGTCAATGGCAGCCTTAAGGCCGGTCTTTTGCACGGCTTTCGTCAGATTCAGGTAGCTGTCCAGCAGGGACAGGAACATATCGTCGACTGCCTTCTGTGTCAGACCCGTTTCCTTAAGAAGTGCTTTGGCCGTATCAAGGTTCTCCTCCATCCGCGCCCAGGAGTCAGATGTAAAGTTGTCCTTCTTATCCGCCATTCCTTCCAGCATTGTGATAAGGGATTCCAGAGATGTTGTGTCAACCGGACCTTCCGGTGTTTCCGCCTCAATAAGTTCCACATCCACGTAATCAATGTCTGCCGTGTTGCTGTTACTGCTCTTTGTGATGGATATTCTGTTCTTCCCGGCATTTAAATCGACGTCCATTTCATATCCCGACCAGTTGTCCACACAGAGATTTCCGCCGGCAGAAGCATTAAATGCGATGATACTTTTATCCACAGGCGCTTTTCCATTCACCGAGACGGAGATTGCAGCATTTGCTTTACTGGTTGCCGCGCCGATATAAAGGCGGTAAGTTCCTGCACTTTTGGCATTGACCGTCAGCTCTACGGATGCATGCTCATCGGTCAATCCGGTTACTTTCCGTCCGGCTGAAGAATTATAAGTTTCCGCCGCCACAGCGTTTCCGCTCAAGACACCATGTTCTGCCTCGTAACGCTGCCGCTTAATAACAGGTGTTCCCGAGGGCCAGTTTACCTTGCTGTTATACTGGTTTGCTTCTCCGAGATCCGGAGTTCCATCCGCATTCCAGTAAATTCTTTGTGTACGCACACCTCTGCCGTTCCAGCCTTCGCCTGAACCTCTGGTCGCATGATAAACCATGTAATCTTCACTTCCATCCGGAGAGGTTGTAAAGCACGCATGCCCGGTAGAATACGTACTCGGTGCGTTTTTCTTAAATACGGGTTCGGTGCCCTTGTTCCAGTCCTCCGGATTCATGGGATCACCGTTTTCTTTCAAAGTCAGCCTGCCCAGACAGTAATCATCTGTCCAGCTTCCGCTTGCAGAATACAGGACATTTACAACGCCCTCCGGTGATTTGACTACCTGAGCACCTTCATTGATATAGGGCTGGCCGATTTTTTCCCATGCATATTCCGGAACCGAAATCTCAACACGGTCTCCTGTAATTGTCAGTGGATCAGACATCTTGGCGATGTAAATACGCTGGTCCACGTTCACAAAACCATCCCATCCTGACCAGATGGCATATAGCTGGCCGTTCTGTTCCAGTACGGTCTGGTCAATCGCCCATCGATTCGTCTCGGGGGACAATTCTCCCTTAAACACATAATTTCCCAGCGGGTCTCCTGTCTCACTTTCCAGCACATACATCCTGTGATTTGCACCGCCTCCTGCCGTATAATAAATATACCAGTTTCCGTCCAGGTAATGTATCTCCGGAGCCCAGAGTTCTTTATTGGGTTCCCCGGTCCCGGGCGCATACACCAGATTAGGCTGAGTCGCTGCAATTCTGTTCAGTTCCGGAGAACGGGAGACATAGATAGCGCTGTCTTTCTGTACCCGGCAGTAGTAATAATATCCATCCTGATATGTGACGTAGGGGTCTGCTCCATAGTTTACCAGAGGATTCGAAAAGGCCTGCGGTCCAAAAAACTGTACTGTATAGGTTTTTTTAAAGTCCGGATCCTCCGAATGCGTCAGAATCACTTTCGCTTCCGGTCTTTCCCTGGTCGGCTCCTGTACAGAAATTTCGAAGCCTTCTCCGGCGTCCTGGGACATCTTCGCACTTACTTTGGGAAGCTCATCGAGATTGTCCACATCCACTTCATAATGATTGCTATCCTGCTGAAATCCGGACAGGGTCTCTCCATTCAGCAAAATGGATGCCAGCTTGGGGTTTTCTCTGTAAAATACGATTTTATCCAGCTCTGAAAAGCTGCTGGCCTGTCCGGAATGCGTGAATGTAAGCGTATTCAATCCCTTTTTTAACTCTACCTCTATCGGATAAGCCGTCCAGGTATCCCAACCCTTCGCCTGATACTTCAGAATCTTTGCATTCTCCATATCTCCATTTACATAATACATATGAGAGGCATTTTTCTGGTCTGAACCGCTGCCTGAATAAACATCGATTCTATATCGGCCGGCTTTTTCTGCATGCAGTGTAAATGTGACCTTCGCCTCCTGATTGTCGATCGTTCCCACCTTCTTGCCGCCGGAAGCATCCGATCGGTTCACCACTTTTGCCGGGCTGGTAAGAGCCGCATCTTCTGCCTCCATGGTTTTGGTGATGCTCACAGGTTGCTTTACTGTCACAGAAAGCTCCGGTACCAGTGATAAGCCGCCCAGGTTGTCCACACCTTCCGGCATCTCAACCGTTCCCTTTAATACCAACTGCTGCTCTTTATCGCTTCCGGCGTCATATCCGCTGGTATCCCAGGTCACCTTCGCGCGATAGTTTTTTCCTGTACTGCTCTTGGATGTAATCACACCAATCTCCCCGGGCAATCCCCAGGTCTTTGGATCTGATCCGGCTTTTACAGTCATTGCCTCCGGCTCTTCAAAGGTAATAAAGTTGTCTGCATCCACTGCCCCGGAAGGAACGTCCTGAGGAGATACCGTCGGCCCTTTTACTTCCAGTACGGTGTTTCCCTTTGCATCCTCCGTAAACTGCATCCGGTCGATGCAAAGTTCTCTGGGTTCTGTGGCGGTCAGCGATTTGTGTCTGTGATAAACCATGAACATCTCTGTTCCATCCGGTGATTCTGCGATGCCATGATGTCCGGTTCCATGTGCCAGTGCATTGGACTGCATGATCGGGTTATTTGCATACTTTGTAAACGGCCCGAGAGGACTTGTACTTGTCGCATAGCCTGCACCATATTGGGGACTTTCGAAGTGCGAGCCGGAATAGGTCAGATAATATGTACCGTCCTTTTTCAGCATAAATGGCCCTTCCGCTATCCTTCCCATATCCAGCTCCCATGCCTGCGATGGATTAATCACTTCTGTTAAGGTGCTTTCATCAATGGACATCATATCATCGTTCAGCTTTGCTCCCCAGATGATGTTTCCATTGTTGAATCTGACAAAATACATATAATACTGTCCGTCATCATCTTGGAATATATGGGCATCAATTTCTTTGATGTTCTGATGCATGGGTGCTATTTCTTCCTGTTTGAACGGCCCCAGCGGAGAATCACTGGTTGCGACACAGATATGTTCATTCGCGGTGTAATACATATAGAAGGTACCGTCCCGCCAGATAAGATCCGGTGCCCAGAAACCGGTGGTTCCCCAACAGCCGTCTCCTTTGTTCAGAACAAATCCTTTATCTGTCCAGTTCACCAGGTCTGTAGAGGTATACACCTTAATTCCAACTCCGGAATTTCCCGCATTGGTACAGTAAAGGTAGTAGGTCCCTTCATAATAGAGAACATCCGGGTCCGCACAGTTGGGCAGCAGCGAATTCGTATATGTGCTTCCTTCCGGTTCGGCCTCCTCATATTGTGTTACGACCACACTTTTGTAAGAGGTACTGGAAAGCCAGTTTCTCAAACCGATGCTGCCACTGGTGAATGTATCATCCACGGCATCGATTTTGGCATAGCTTCCCTCTTTTTCATCGACAAAGCACTGGATATGATCCCCGGATGCCTTTACGGTAAGTTTGTAGGGCACGCCGTATTCCAACAACATCTTTTTTGAAGCGATTTCGGTCCAGGCCTTCCCCGTGGTGCTGGCTTTTCCAAAGGTCACCTTCTGATTATGGACATCGATACAGAAATAATAGCCATCATATCCATCCGCGCCTGTGGAAGGATTCTGCACACGGAAGATGACTCCTCCCTGGGCACTGGATGTATCATTTCCCACTGCTGTCTGTTTATTTACCGTCACCTCTGTGTCGTAACGGAAATCATCAAAATTTCCATCCCGATAGACCGCCTTATTACCTGTTCCTCCGTTAATCGTGTACATGCCATCCTTATATTCCCAGTCTGCACGGTTATTTCCGGCATAGGTGTCCCAGCTGTCTAAGTCTGTAAAGTCTGTGCAATACAACTCGTCACCTGCTGCATAAACGGTTGCTGGTGCTGCACCGGATAGCAGCATAGCCGCTGTAAGAAATACCGATACAATTTGCTTTCCTTTTATTTTATTAACCAGCCTTTTTGAAACCTTTTTTTTATTCATACAGGTTCCTCCTCCCTTGTTTCTACCCTCATTTTCGTTTTAGATACACTTTCCTTATCAGCACAATGATAAGAATTGCTGATCCACCCAACAAGGCAGCCGGTACAACGATGTTTGTATGATCTCCAGTCTTTGCACCGCTTGATTTACTTTTAGAGTTCTCCTTTTTACCGGTCGAATCAGTATCCCCCGTTGTCACTTTGTTGTTGGCTTCTGCTTTCAGTGTCAGATTCTTATTCATTGCTTCCACGACTCCATGATCGTTGTAGAGTTCTTCGACAGACACTGTGATATCGAACGTATCCCCTTCTTTTACAGTCTCTCCTAACGTAAAATTCATATATAGCAGAGTACCGTCTGCTGCCAGACCATTCGCTGATGCAAATGCCATAACAACCTCACCTTCCGATTTGTTACCCGACACAGGATCATTAATCTCGGCAGAACCACTCTCAAGCAAAGAGCCTTTTCGGGATTCGTTCAATTTTAGTTTACTCCCGTCATATTTGACCCGGATTTTTCCGCTTGTAACTGCATCACCACTTAGCATATTACAAGAGATATTTACTTTTTTGTCTGTTTGACTCTCAAGTTTTAATGTAATCGCTGTTGTCTCCTGAGCAGAAACTTTCAGCCCCGGAAACAGTACTGTAATACAAAGTATAAACAGCATCATCTTATTTCTGAGTTTTTGCATGGCACCCCCTTAAGTTCAAAGTCTCGGATGAGACCCTTGTAATTTAAAACCACGATATTTTATCTTTTGGCTTCACCTCCAATTTTTACTTTATTTTCCAACGCTTCTTTGCATTCCTCCTTTCCCCTCGTTTATAGTTTTTTATAATCATTCAAAATTTCGAAGGATTATTTTTTTGTTTTGTATAATATGATGGATTATTTTGCAATACAGGCTGTATTATTTATATGATTTTTTAGAACATTCATTTGTTTCCATGATGAATCAGATTCTATCATAATCTATTTTTATCATGAGTGAAACAAACAAACATATTTATTGTTTATGATTTCTTTTGAATTATTTCTTTACTAATCATATCATGTATGTTTTTTTACGAAAAAGGTTGGAATTTTAATTACTGCCCTTCAGGTAATAACGGGAGATGTTTTGTATCGGAGGAGCCAAATTAGAAGTTGAACTTACTACAGGCGGCATATCACGAAGCTATGCCGCCTGTTACTTTTATTTTTTCTTTTTCTTCATAGAGGCCAGAACAGACTGCAGAACAATGAAGAAGCACAGCAGTGCCGATAACACAATTCTTACCCACCAGCTGGACAGGGTCCCCTGTGTTGTGATCAGGCTGGATATGGAACCTTTGATCAGCACACCAAACAGGGTTCCGATTGGAAGGCCGACGCCGCCGCTTAAAAGTGTTCCCCCGATAACGGCGGAAGAAATGGCATCCATCTCAAATCCTTTGGCCTGTTCCACAAATCCTGCACAGCTGTTCAGGCAGAATAAGAATCCTCCCAGGCCCGCCAGAAATCCATCCAGTACATATGCCTTGAATTTTGTACGTTTCACATCCAGTCCCATCATCATTGCACTGGTTGCATTGCCGCCGATCGCGTACACAGAACGCCCGAACTTTGTATATTTCATCACCAGTATGACGATAACCAGCACGATCAATGCAATTACCACGGTTGGATAGATATAGGCCGGAAGGAATTTTCCTCTCTTACTATAGGTCCCAATCGGAAGAAAAATCTTGTGGTTTGCCCAGGAAAGAAAGGTAGCATTCTTAATGGATATCATCTGCGTACTGACGATGGCGGTCAGGCCCCGTCCGAAGAACATACCCGCAAGGGTTACGATAAATGGCTGGATGTTCAGATAAGATACCAGAAATCCCTGTACCACACCAAACAAAAGCCCAATTGTAAGTGCAAGAAGAATGGCTGTATAAGCACTGCCACCATGGTTTTCCATCTGATTCGCAGCAACCATACATACCAGAGCTGTCACAGAGCCCACCGATATATCGATTCCTCCTGTAATCATGACGATTGTCTGCCCCATGGCAATTACAAGCAGTCCCGCATTGGAAATAAACAAATTCAAGAACATCTGAGGCTTTGCAAACCCTTTATCTTTGAACACGACCATGCCTGCCACATACATAACCAGGAAAAGAAGGATGGTAATTATCAGAAGCCAGGTACTTGTATTCAGTCTTCTCTTATTTAATGCTGTTTTTTTCATTACTGTCTTCCTCCTTCCACGGCGGTTTTCTTCCCCGCAGTTTTTGTTCTCAGATTTTTCATTGCCTTTTTAAACACAGGGCTTTGTAATGTGACGATGACGATTACGACAATTGCCTTATATACCGGAAGCTGGTCTGCCGATACATTCATTGCATATAAGGTGGTCGTCAGAGCCTGAATGGTATAGGCTCCGATTACAGAGCCCATCAGGCTGAATTTTCCTCCGCCCAGAACATTACCGCCCAAAGCTACTGCCAGAATCGCATCCATCTCCAGATTAAGTCCGATATTATTGGCATCTGCCGAATAGATACGGCTGGAGGCGATAAGTCCCGCCACACCTGCCAGTAATCCGCAGATGACATATGCTAAAAACTTAATCATCGTAGAATTTAAACCTACCAGACGGGAGGCTGTCGCATTGATCCCCACACTCTCTATGTACAATCCCAGTGCTGTCTTATTCAATATCAGGTATATGATAATAATTACAAGGACTGCCGCGAAGATTGGAGTCGGAATCGGGCATTTTCCCAGATATCCCCCCAGTACCTTATAAGAGCCCACACGTACATAGGTAATCTGCCCGTTTGTGACCAGCTGTGCGATTCCACGCCCTGCGGTAAATAGGATTAATGTCGCAACCATTGGCTGGATGTTCAGTTTTGCCACCAGTGCACCGTTAAACGCGCCGCACAGGGTAGCTCCCAATAAGGCCGCTATTACAGCCAAAATCACAGGATTCTGATAAGCCGTGACAGATGCGGCACCGCCGGACAGAATCTGACAGCAGATTGCCGCCGATACAGCCATGACTGCTCCCACACTGATATCCTGTCCGCCGGAAGCCGCTGTGACCAGGGTCATCCCCACCGCCAGAATCACCAGTTCGGAGGAACGGTTGATTACGTCAATGATATATCCGTAGAGCACGCCATTATTGATTGAGATTTTAAAGAATCCCGGAGTTGTAATCACGTTGATCAGCAGAACGGCCAACAGACATACGATTGGCATAAACAGGGGCATTCCTGTTATTTTTTTTAAACTTGATTTCCCTTTCATGTTATTCCTCACCTCCGGCAATTGCTTTCATAATTCCGTCCTGTGACAGTTCATCTCCCGAGACTTCTCCGACCTTCTCTCCGTCACGCAGGATTGCAAGCCTTGAACAGGTACGGAGCATCTCATCGATTTCGGAAGAGATGAAAGTCACTGCCATACCCTGGTCCGCCAGTTCCAGCACCAGCTTTTGTATCTCAGTCTTAGTTCCGATATCAATTCCGCGGGTCGGCTCATCCAGGATCAGGTATTCAGGATTTGTCAGAAGCCATCTCCCGATAATCACCTTCTGCTGGTTTCCTCCTGAAAGACTCTTAACCGGAGTCTCCCGGCTGGCTGTCTTAATCTGGAGAATGTCTATATATCTGTCCGCTGCCTCCTCCATCTCTTTTCTGCTCATAAGCCTAAACATACCGCGTTTTGCCTGCAGAGCGAGAATGATATTCTCCCGTACCGACAAATCTGCTATGATTCCATCCCTCTTCCGGTCCTCCGGAAGATAGGCCATCCCGTGCTTCATCGCATCCAGCGGGGTGTTGATCCTGACTTCTTTTCCATCCGCATACAGCTTACCTGTATCCGGTTTGTCTGCTCCATAGATTGCACGGACCAGCTCCGAGCGCCCGGATCCCAGCAAACCGGACAGACCGATCACTTCCCCTTTATGTATCTCGATATCAAAAGGCTTGATGCTGCCTTTTCGTCCCAGTTTTTCCGCCCGGATTACAGACCCGGCATCTGAATAGTCCTTTTCCTCATACATGCTTTTGATATCCGCCAGATCATCGAAATCTTTTCCCATCATCTTGGCCACCAGCATAACACGGGGCAGCTTATCAACCTCATATTCCCCAACCAGTTCTCCATTGCGAAGGACCGTGATCTTATCACATACTTCATATACCTGTTCCAGAAAATGTGTAACAAAGATAATCCCTACACCTTCTTTTTTCAATTTCCGCATCAGTTGGAACAGTTTTGCAACTTCTTCGTCATCCAGCGAAGAGGTCGGTTCGTCCAGGATCAGTACTTTACACTTCATATCCACAGCTCTGGCAATTGCGATCATCTGCTGGTTTGCAATGGAACATTCCTCCAGGTTTTGGGAGGCAGATACACCTATGTCCAGGTCTTTTAAGATTTGTACTGCTTTTTTATTCATCGTCTTCCAGTCGATCCTGCCTGCCCTTCTTGGTTCCCGCCCGATAAACAGATTTTCCGCCACGGACAGATTGGGGCAAAGGTTGACTTCCTGGTATACGGTGCTGATGCCATGCATCTGCGCCTCCTGAGGCGAACGGTTTACAATACCGGTTTCGCTTCCGTCAACTTGGATCTCTCCTGATTCCAGCTCGTATACACCTGTCAGTACCTTGATCAGCGTAGATTTTCCTGCTCCATTTTCTCCCATCAGTGCGTGGATCTCTCCTCTGTTCAATGTAAAATCCACATGGGACAATGCTTTTACTCCGGGAAATGTTTTGGATATGTCACGCATGCGCAATACTACATCTCCATCCATCTTAACCTCCATATTTTTCACACTATGCACCCACTTTCTTGTAATTCTTCAAAAAGATAGCGTAGTAACATATCCGGTAAGTACCGATTATCCTACCACGCCCCTTTTATCTCATATATGCTTCCTTAATAGGCACGCTTATCCAGAATTTCCTGTGTGATCTGGGTTACGGCATAGTCCGCTTCTTCATCAAGACTGTTCTTGGCAGTCACGGATTTCACGGAATCATCATATGTGAATACTTCTTCATCCACATAATTCAGCTTTTCCACTGTCTCTCCGGCCTCCAGCTTTTTAATCAGTTCTTCTGCTCTCGGACCATGCAGTGGGTTACACTCAACATCGCAGGTAATCTTTCCGGCCAACGTATCTGTCAGTCCGGCATTGGTTGTATCAAATGAGATAACCATGATTTCCCCATTTTTGACATCTCCACCCACTTTTTTGCCTGCTGCTTCGATGGCATCAATTGCACCAAATGCTTCATTGTCATTTTCGCAGTAAACTACGTTGATATTATCATGCTGCTTAAGCATGGACTCCATAACTTCCTGGCCCTTTGCCTGTGTGAATTCACCGGTCTGCTGCTCCAGCAGGTTCCAGCCATATTTCTCCACACCTTCTTCCAGACCCTTGCTGCGTCCGATCTGTGCAGTGGAACCAATCGTTCCCTGAATATTTACGATATTCAGTTCATTGGCTGCAATACCATTTGCTTCTGCATATGCGTTTAACCACTCAGAGGCTTTTCTTCCCTCCAGCAGAGAATCCGTTCCAATCCAGGTAGTAAACAGGCTGTCATCTGATACATTCACCATACGGTCAACGATGATGACCGGAATATCCGCATCTTTTGCTTCCTGAAGCACTGTATCCCAGCCGGTCTCGGTTACGGGTGCCAGCAGTATGTAATCCACTTCCTGCTGTATAAAGTTTCGAATAGCCGTAATCTGATTTTCCTGTTTCTGCTGCGCATCGTCAAAAATCAGTTCATATCCGTTTGCTTCACTGAAGGTGTCTTTCATGGATTCAGAGTTTGCCGTACGCCAGTCAGATTCCGCACCAACCTGTGAAAATCCCACGGTGATAACGCCACTGTCATCTGTTTTATCTTCATCATCGGTATTTTCCTTGCCCACTGACTCAGCTGCACTGGATGCATCCGGCTTGCTTCCTTCGCTCCCCGAGTTATCTCCTCCGCATCCCATGAGCATGCTTCCTAACATTGTGGTACAAAGCAGCGCTGTTAACACCTTTTTCTTCATTCTTTCATTCCTCCCGATTTAATTTTACTTAGTTGTGATTGCATATCTGTATCATATTCTATTTCTTCTGTTTCGGAAACAGGCAAACATATTTGTTTTTTACGTTTTTTTTTGATTATTTTAAAAGCAGGTACACCGTGTACGTTTTCTTATGAAAACGGTTGAATATCTTTTGCTTCTATAATCACCGTAGCCTTTGTCCCTTTGTTTTCTTCACTTTCAAAGAATACCCCGTATTCCGCTCCATAATAATACTGCAGGCGTTGATTCACATTGGCCAGTCCAAACCCGCTGCCGCCCATCTCCTCACCCACTCCCGCGATGCTGCGCCGGAGCCTCTCCAGGGCATATATATTCATCCCGATTCCATCATCTTCCACCTCAAAGAAAATATGCTTTCCTTCTTTCCAACCGGTGATTCGTATCAGCCCCTTACCTCGCTTTTTCTTGATTCCATGATACAGTGCATTCTCTACCAGAGGCTGCAGGGTCAGCTTGGGGATTTTGTACTGATGCAGCTCAGGTGCAAAATTTATCTCATATTCCATAATATCCTGATATCGGAATTGCTGAATCCGCAGATAGCTTCGGATATGCTCCTCCTCCTCTTTGATTGTGATATAGTCCTTTCCCTTACTTAAAGTAGTCCGGAAAAATTCGGACAAGGTTGTCACCATGGAAACTACCTCTTTCGTTTCCTTTGCCTCCGCCAGCCATACGATGGTATCCAATGTATTGTAGAGAAAATGAGGATTAATCTGTGCCTGCAGAAGTTTGGACTCGGTAAGCCTTAAGTTCTCTTCCTGTTTTTTGATATCCTCCACCAGTGAACCGATTTCTGCCGTCATGACGTTAAAGCTGTCGGTCAATACGGCAATCTCATCCACCGTATCAATCTTTGTATTTGCTGTAAAATCCCCCCTCGCTACTTTCTTTGTCTGTTTACACAGCTTGCGTATGGGGCGCGCGATGCTTTGAACCGCCATGCTTGACAATACCAGAGAGACCAGTATGGCTGCAGCAATCAAGAAAATACTGATACGCAGTGCTGTCGCTACATTCCTTTCCAGTTCCTCTTTCATATTTGCAAAATTTCTTGTTTCTTCATAGATGTAATTTTCAATTGCTCCTTGAATTACCGCTGTCAGGCCGCTCTGTCCGCGAATGTTCTCATCAAGATATATAATCTTATCTTCATAAGAACTTCCATCGGCAATCATTGTTTCAAGAACTGCTACACATTTACGCAGCGATTTCAGACTGTTCTCCACAAAGCGGATCTGTGTTTTGTTGATGGATGCGGTCGCCATGTTCGAAAGTTCTTTACATATCACAGAGAGTTCATCCATATACGTATAAGGGTTCACGGTAACAATACCGTTAATGGTTGTTTCCCCATTCCCCAGCTCATCCACGGTCTTATTTCCGATCACAGCCAGATACATCGTGTAATCCATCCTCTCCTTAAACTCCTTTGAATAATGATTGGCATAGGTAACACTCTCCGTGATTCGGTTATATTCATTTACCGACTGCATCAGTGTGACGAACAGATACACAACAACACAAAGCATCGGAACAAAGACCGATAAAGGGATCAGTACAATCTTTTTATTCAGTGATATTCTCTTGTGCTTTTTCATACCTGACACCTCTCAGCGCGCTGCCGGTAGTCGGTAGGCGAACATCCCTCTGTCTTTTTAAAGATATAGCTGAAATAATGAGGATCCTTGTATCCCACCTCAAATCCTATCTCCGATGCCTTTTTCGAAGAACACATCAACAATGCCTTTGCCCTTTCCATACGTGTCTCGGTCAGGTATTCCACGAATGTCTTCTCAACCTCCCGGCTGAACACCGCGCTGAAATAGCTTGGACTCATATTCACGCTTGCAGAGACAGAATTCAGCGAAATATCTTCTGCCATATAATTTTCCTCAATATACTGCTTTGCCGCTTCAATAATATCTGAATAGCGCCTTCCTTTGCTGATATCACGACGCTCCAGTGCCCTGACCAGCAGCTGCTCCACGTATTTCTTCAGTCCCTCTGCAGACGTTACGCTCTGCAATGTCCGCTCCAGCTCCTCTGCTTCATTTTCTCCCGCATCTACCCCCAGCCGTTCACAAAAGGAACTGATCACAATATATATATCAATTGTTATGTACTGGCGCATCAGGAGCGAACGGAGGTTTTCCTTCGGAATTTCTCCGAAGTAAGCTTCGACAAAACTTCCTGCCTCCTCCTGCATGCCGCTGATCAGGAATTTTTCAATCAGCGTCCGGTTCCTTTTCATAATGTCCAGGCTCTGTGCATCCAGTTTCGCGCTTTCTTGTATGGTTCTTAGTTCTTCCATGGACAGGATTGACTGCTCCTCACAGGTAAAGCGATTGGCAAATATAAGCGCTGCCTCCTGATAGGATTGTGGCATTTCCCGAATGCGTGACACAACTGCTCCAATCCCCCCAAAGTACGCCACGTACGGATATCGCCTCATCGTCACAGTCAGCCTGTTCTTCAGATGCTTTTGTTTCTCTTTCACATCCTCATCATTCTTTCCAATCAGCAAAAATCCCCAGCCTTCTACTCCACGCCAGAAGCTGTGGACATCCGGGATTCCTTCCCCCGCATGCTCCAGGCTCTGGAATGCTTCTGCTGCCTCCTCCTTGGAAGCGTAACAGTCCACATTCAGTGCCGCCTTGAACAGGAGAATATTATATGCCTGCCCGCTCAGATCCATGCCCAGCCTTCTTCCTTCTTCCAGTGCCTGAACCATGCTCAGGTTGCCTGAAATCAAGCTGTTAAAAAATACAAATTTTTCCCGTTCCACGTTCTCCTGCATCTCCTGGATATAATGCGTCCGCAGTTTTTTTTCCTCGCGCTCCGATTCAATCTTCTTAGCAACCTTAGAGAGTGATTCCAACAGCTTGACGGAAGGAATTGGTTTCAGCAGGTAGTCTGTCACACCCACGCTGATTGCTTCCTTTGCATATTCGAATTCATCATAGCCGCTCAAAATCAGGATTTTCAAATCTGGAAGTTCTTTCTTTACCAGTCTGCTCAGCTCCAGGCCATCCATAAAAGGCATCTTGATATCCGTAATCAGGATATCCGGCTTTTCTTTTATAATTATGGGGTAAGCGATTTCTCCGTCACTTGCTTCCCCAACAAACTCATACCCCTCTTTTCCCCAGTCAATACTACTTTTGATTCCTCTGCGAATCATAATTTCATCTTCTACCAGAAAAACTTTAATCATGAAAACCTCCCACCTTTGAATTCTTTCCGATAAAATACAGTTTACATCTTTGAGCGGAATAGAACAATTGATTAATTTATGATTTGGTGGGATTTTTTATGAAAATGGCGGCAGCGGAATCATACATAAAAAAGAAGGTATAGAATAGTCTATGCCTATCATCTATACCTTCTTTTGTTATTTAATTAAAGCTCCACAGCCATAACTCAGGCAGCATCAATGCTCTTCTGCAATAGAAATTTCTTTTACCTTGCCCTTTGGTTTTTTACTTTGCTCTTCCATGCTAAGCCGCGGTAATTTTCCATATGCATAATCTCCGGGATCCATGTTGATTTTCTTATATATTTCTTTATGCACATGGGTATAAGGCTCCGCCGTGGTATAGGGCGGAAAATTAAAGGCTTCTGTAAACTCTGTGACTGAGTTTACCAACACATATTCCGTGTCTCCCATTCCATTATAAACAGCGGCATTCAACTGAGCCCATTGACTGAGCTTTGCCATGCTGGAGCAATTTGTAAAACGCTCCGTATTTGCTTCTCCGAAGCCATACTCCGAAGCAGAAGAGCCCGGAACGGCAGTGACTGCCTCCGCCGCCTCAATACAGGCCATATCCACAGCAACAGGATCGCGGGATGCAAATACTCCGAGATTGGGTGTAAGTGCTCTGTCATGGAAGAATCCACAGTCACACCCGGGGGTGATATCCATAGCGTAATTCAGGAATATCATCTTTTCCTTTCCAATCGCATTTACGAATCCACAGGCAGCATCCGTAATTCCGGCAGGCCAGCTCGGTATCAGTTCAGGTGGGAAATTATACACGCCCTGGAAAAGATATGCAAAGCAGAAGCCACACTGATGGCATCTTTCACTGTCACGCGTCAATGTCTCACCGTCATAGGAAAATGCTTCACAGGGACAATTGTCCACCATGCGTTCAATCAGATTGGGACTGGGTGCCTGTGCATGCTGTTTCACAGCATCCTGATTGATCTGCCACGTCTTAATTACGATTTCGGGATGTGTGATATTGTGTATGGCATATTTCCCTCTGGCAGATGCCATACCGATTCCCACATTTTTCATAGCGCCGCCAAAGACCCCCATTACGTGACCTTTAAAATGACTGACCACGATGACTACGTCAAAATCCAGAAGCTTTTTAGCCAGATATGCATATTTTAAGTAAACACCATTGGGAACCTCTACTTTGACATCTTCCGTGCCATATTCCCCATCACAGATAATAATCGGACATCCCATAGTTTCTTCTGTAAAGCCATGGGCGGCCGCCACCCGAAGATGATCTTCTCTGGAAATGCGTGAAACATTCTCTCCATATGCGGCAACACAGGTTTCTACTATGGCAGGCATTCCTCCCAGACGTTTCACTTCATCCGCTACCGCACTTACCCAATGGGGGCGCAGATTCAGGGCATTGCCCCATTCCCCCATATGTGTCTTGATGGCAACCCGGTCACCCGGCTTGATCATTCCGGCAAGTCCCGCATCCTGCAGCACCTTAACTCCTTTAAAAGGAATACTGTCCATCATAGAGCCTGCACGATCATTGAGATAATACACTTTTGAAGACATGAAATTGACCTCTCTTTCTGCATATTCTATATGCAATCTGAAAATGACTCCCGCAATAACGTTTCATCCGGAAGATTGCTTCCGATAAGCACCACCGTGCTCTTTCGTTCCTCTCCGTCTTCCCAGAGGCAGTCAGCCTTTGAATGAAAGGACTTACGGACAGCCTGGAACTCATATCGCCAATCATCTCCTGCAAAGCAGAAAAAACCTTTGCTGCGAAGTATCTTATTCCCATCATCTTCAAACAGGCGATTGAGCCACTTGTTAATCTTTTCCTTATCCATAGGACGTTTCTCACTCAGAACAATTGTATGTATTTCCCGCATCGATTTTTGTTCCTTTCCGGTCTTTAGCTCCTTAAGCTGTGCGTACAGTGAAACATTCAGAACATCCTCAAGCGGAACTCTCCCATAACTGCTGCGATAAATATCTGCCATCCCATTAAGCGCTTTTATGCGTTCCTCAAGTCTGGAAAGCTGCTCCTCCTCTGCCAGATCTACCTTGTTGAGGACGATTGCATCAGCAAAAACCACCTGCTGCCTCGCCACTTCAAACTCTTCCAGATTCAGCAGTCCGTATTCGGCATCTACTACTGCGATATAGCTGTTCAGGCGGTAATGAACAGGCATATGTCCCACCAGAAACAGATGCACCAGACTTTCCGGCATATCCAGGCCACTGCACTCCATCAACAGGTGATCTACCGGCCGGACAGCATCGTTATACAATTTATGAAGGTAATCATAGAGTACCAACTGTGGGTCATCATGAACGGTCACACCGGGAAATACATGTACATGACCGGTAACATTTTTGAGCAGCTGATCATCAATGGATATAGAGCCATACTCCCTTACAATAACATCTGTACGTTCTTTCTTCTGCTCTTCTAAGATGTAATTGAGAAATGTGGTTTTCCCTGCTCCCAAAAATCCCCCGATTACATTGACGCAGACAGGTTTACTGTGATAATGTGTCATACTTCCTCCCGGATATCTTATGCTATAGTCTTACACGCAATCCAAAGCCGCCGCTGTATCAAAGGCGCTCTGAACCGCCTCTGCAATCAGGCCTGTCTTATTGGAATCCCCGATATTATAAACCCTGTCAAACCGATTCTTTATGCTCTCATACAGGCAGTTGTTGGAGGAAACGCCCATGGACAATACGACCTCATCCGCAGGAATCGAAACACACGCACCATTTTCAAGATTCTCTGCCTTCACCGCATCCTGCGTGATTTCCAGAAGCTTATGCTTCATCCGTATATCTATTCCTGCCTCCATCGCATGACCCACTGCCAGCATTTGCTCCGTAGAGGTAGTATTCGGATCCGATGGCGGAAGCATATCGATGATGGTCACCTTATTTCCACGGCTTGCATAAGTAACCCCGCATTCCAGGCCTACAAGCCCGGCTCCCACAATCACAATCTGCTTTCCCTTGTCATCCGGGAAATCGGCAAGAATATCCCGGACTTCCTTCACATTGGACAGTCTGATTCCCGGGATGGAGCCCGGAATGACCGGATTAGATCCCGTGCACACGAACACAGCATATGGATTCAATGCGGAAAGCTCCTCACAGTCAGCTTCTTTTCCTGCATGCACCTGAATTCCCAGCCGCTCCACTTCGTTACGGAAATATTCGATATGCCACCTAAGCTTCGACTTACCATCCGGAACAGATCCAATCAGTTCCACGCCGCCCACCTCCGGTTTCTTTTCGAATATCACAGGAACAAATCCTCGTTTTGCAAGGGTAACCGCAGCCTCAAGCCCTGCCGGTCCACCTCCGGCTATGGCAACTTTACGTCCTTTTCCATCTTCCTTCAAAATAATACCCTCTGACTCCCGCAAAGCCAATGGGTTTACGGTACATCCGGAGACTCCGGGCGATGTAAAGTTCATACAGTGCATGCAGGAGATACAGTGATGCATCTCGCGTTCTCTGCCCTGCTCCAGTTTGATTACCCACTCAGGTTCAGCCAGAAGCCCCCGGCCCATTCCGATCATGTCACATCTTCCTTCGGCAAGCACCTGCTCCACATACTCCGGATGTCTCAGACTGCCGGTAGCCATTACCGGAATCTTTACACCAGACTTCTTAACAGCCTCTGCAAGCGGAACCTTCCATCCTTCCGCACGGCGGCCATCGGCAGACATGCCCAGGATATTCGTAAGGCTGCCCCCCGCACTGACAGAGATCATATCCGCTCCGGCTGCTTCCAAAATCGGACCGGCCTCAGCTACTCTTTCCGGCGTCATTCCTTCGGGATTAAAATCATTTCCATTGATTTTCGTAGTCACGGCGAATTCCGCTCCGCAGGCATTTTTAATCATACCAATTAATTCCGTTGTAAAACGCAGCCCATTCTCCATATTCTGTGCTCCATACGCATCTGTCCGCTTATTGAACAGAGGGGTAAGGAATTGTTCCAGCAGGTAATTATGGGCAATATGAACTTCCACACCATCGGCTCCGGCTTTCTGTGCACGGATCGCCGCCTGCAAAAATGCATTCTGAAGCTCCTTGATTTCTTCCAGACTGTAATCAGCTACTGTTTTCAGTTCGGAGACATCACAGCCATATGGTGTAGCTCCCGGATGCCAGGGCTGAAACAGGAATTTTGATCCGTGGCTGTGTACCGCATCCACCAGTTTTTTCATCCCGGGGAGGAACTTGTCGTCATAAATTCCGGGCTGCATAGGCAGCTTGGACGGACATTCCGGACAAGTGATACAGGCACCGGTAACAATCAGGCCAACATGATTTTTTGCATAATTCGCATAGTACGCAATCTGCCTGTCCGTAATAAAATTATCAGGCGTAGACAGATATTTCGCCATGGCCAGGTACATCACCCGGTTACGCAGCTGCATGGGTCCCACTTTAATTGGTTCTAAAATCTTATACATTTCTTACCCCTTTCTAATACATAATTTATCATACAGCACAAAACTCTTACATGTTTTTATGCCTATATGCAGTATTGCAGTCTGAAAAGCGCAATGAGAGATTCAATTGCCTGATCTACTTCGTCCACAGAAGTGATAAAATCCGTCTTTTCAATCATGTTATAGAGTCCCTCGTAAAGTATGAACATCATATTCACCATATGATAGACTTCTGTCTCCTTCTTCAGCTCTCCTTTTTGAATGGCTTCTGTCACGCTGGCCACCTTAATATCATAGATATGCTTCCGATAGGTCTCAAAGATCTGATTTGCTTCTTCTAAATTATCCTTTTTTGAAATCGTCAAAATCGGATTTTCAGAATCCGCATGGATGTTTCGGGTACAATAGTAAAGATCTTCCCGGATCAAATCCAGAATATACTTATCCTGACTGAATATCCTTCGATATTCCTGCAGCTCTCTGTCTGTATAAGCTTTCACACATGCAATGTACAAGGTTAACTTACTGTCAAAATGATAATAAAGGGGACCACGGGAAATTCCTGCCGCTTCGGCAATATCCTTCATGTTTGCAGCATCGTAACCGTTTTTTGAAAATACCTGAATACCCGTATTTATAATCAATTCTTTGTTTCTGCGTGTCTCTTCCGGAGTTGTCCTCATAATGTTTTATCCTCACATTCATATACATACGTGAATTATACACGAGTGTATGATAAACTTATATCATTCTTATAACATATGCCCGTTTTTTATGCAAGTTATTTAAATGATTTATTTATCATGCTATGTATTTTCTGCGAATTGCTTAAAATCATGATTATAGTTTGTTTATTTTTTAAAAATATAGCAGGGCATGTTTTCAGAACATGGCTTTCAATAAAATCGTCTGTATAGGATTGATAATATCGTATTTTCATGAAAATAGTATATGTAACTCTCCAGGAAATGTCAAATAAAAATCGGAGCCCAAAGCATAAGCCCGCTTTACAGCTCCGATTTATTTCTAATATCAGGAAATCAGACTTTTAAAGGTATTATATCCTGCAATGCCGTCCACGGCAAGCCCATGTGCACTCTGATACTGCCGGACAGCCGCTTCACATCCGCTTCCAAAGATTCCCGGGCTCTCTACTCCCTTGGGATCATATCCTTTCAGCATAAGCAATATTTCCAAAGCCGTGACCATGTATTGCGTTTCCCCTTTTCTGACCGTATGGTTTTTCAGTGCTGCATCGGATTTTGCCCCCCAGATTCCGTCCACGGCAAGCCCGGCCTTATAATCCAGGTTCATGGCCTGCTGAAGAGCCTTAATTCCGCCTCTGACCGTCGCAGACCCCCGGATTCCATCCACCCTAAGCCCGGCATTGCAGAAGTTATTGCAGTGGATCTGTCCATCTCTTATAATTATACTGCTTGCGTTTTGGGTGGATGCGGACTCATTTCCTCCGGCAATCAGTTTCTTAAATCTGTCCCAGTCGTTATTCTTACGAATCTGGCTCGGGCAATCCTTCCCGCAGACATCGTAATGCTGGAACACCCTATCTGCCGGAATCCCGGTCTCGGCCATAATGTGGCTCACCAGTTCTGCCGTGTTCTGAAATGCCTTTTCGTAATCATATCCCTTTTGCACGCACATCTCCACGCCAATCGAGTTTCGATTGTTGACGGTACCGAACAGACGGCCTCCGTAATCTTTTCCGATGTTCCATGTTCCGCGGCTGTGTTCTGCTGCCTGGTATACTGTATCACCGTCATCTACGTAATAATGGGCGGAAATCCCATCAAAATCACCATTATGCTGAGCCTTTGCATGGGCAAGTGCATTTGCTCCGGCCTTGAAATTATCTGTGTTATGCACCACGATATATTGCGGATTATTCTTTGCATACGTGTTCTCTGTGGAAATATAGCTTTTATTTATATTCATACTACTATCCCTTTTTTTACATATTATGACAAAATGTCCGGAATCGTGCCATCATCGGATACACTAGTCTACAGATTTTAAAGCTTCCAGCATATTCACACGCTTTAGTCTTCGATTGACTTCAAATCCCAGAATAAGGGTTACCAGACTGATTATAATCGTTGGAATCAGGAAACTGCTTCCCCAAAGTGCCGGGTTGAACATGACATCATCCGGCGGTACAACCTTGATGATGTATTGATGCAGCGCCTCACCGATAGCAAATCCGGCAAGTATTCCAAGAAGTGTCAACAGAATCGTCTCACGATAAATATACAATGTCACTTCCTTATCAAAAAATCCTAAAACCTTAATTGTCGACAGCTCACGAATCCGCTCCGAAACATTGATATTCGTCAGGTTATAAAGGATCACAATGCCCAGCAATGCAGCTACAACAATCAATACCTTCATAATCTTATCCAGCGCATGAACAATCGCATCAATCTGATTCATCAGGGTGGTGTTCTGTACAACTCCCTTCACACCATCTGCCTTGATGAATGCAGCGGACTGTTTTTCCGTATTCTCTATAGAGCTGTCTTTCAGATTTACCAGGTATGCGTTATTTGTAAAATCTCCGTCAAAAATCTTTTCATAGCCCTGTCGGCTGGTGAAGATAAAGTGCCCCATATACATCTCCGTGATACCCTCAACCTTCATCTGAATGTTTGCATTATTCTGATCCTGCATTGTAATCGTATCACCTTCTGCTGCATCTAACAGTCGTGCTAAACGCTCCGAGATGATGACACCGTCATCCGGCAAAGAAAGCTGCTTCCCGGATTTACGATTGTACAGATGAATATAATCATCAAAATTTTCCGTTGTATCAGGAACAATCAGTTTGATTTCCTGGGTATCCTGATTCTTACCGGCAACCTTTTCCAGTTCTTCATAATGAACAGACGCACTTGTCTTTACCGCATCAGATTTTATCAGGTTATCAATTTCTTTCTGCTGGCTGCCCGTAACATGGGGGTTTTCTGCAACTATAATATCATAACGAATAATTTCACCGAACTGCCGGTCATTGATTTCAGCAATCGAATGCTGCACACTGAACCCGGCAAACAACAGAGAAACAGATCCGGCTACCCCGAAGATAGTCATAAACATCCGTTTCTTATAACGAAAAAGATTACGGGCGGTGACCTTATGGGTAAAATTCAGATGATCCCATACATATGAAATACGTTCCACCAAAATCTTGGAGCCTGCAGTCGGCGGTTTGGGCAACAATAATTGTGCAGGACGTTCCTGTAATTCCCTGGAAGCTACAATCCACGCCGGCAGTACTGCACTCAAAAGTGCAAGGAATAATGCCACGATTGTGATACCTGGATGAAAATCCAACTGTATCGCAGGCAGTGTAAATCCGCTGTTATACGCATTATTTACAATCATTGGAAACAATGTATGACCTAGAATTATTCCAGCTATGGAACCCAGTGTGCCGGAAATCAATCCATAAAATATGAATTTTTTCATAACATCTGCATTTGAATAGCCAAGTGCCTTCAGTGTTCCCGAATTAATCCGCTCCTCATCGACAAAACGCGTCATGGTGGTAAATGCTACCAGAGCCGCAACAAAGTATAGGAAAATCGGAAAGACTTTCGCAAGTGCATCTATAATGCGCGAAACGGAAGTGTAAATCTTATATCCTTCAGACCCAGGTGTTTCCCGACGGCTGTTTATGGCGTATACGGGTGGCTCCAGACTATCCAGAGTTTCCTGCGCATCTTTTAGCTCTGCTTCATTTTCACTGATTTCCCTGTCAACATCTGTTTTCTTTTCCAGAAATACCTGGTTTTTCTCTTCATACTCCTTTTGTCTATCCGCCAATTCCTGTCTGGCCTCGGCCAGCTTTTGTTCCCCCTTGGCTCTTTGCTCCTCTAACTGTTCTTTTGCTTCTGCCAATTCCGCTTCTTTATCCGCCAGCCCGGTTTCGGCCTGCTGAATTTCACTCAAATTTTTCTGATATTCTGCTTCCTTTTGTTGAAGCAATTGCTCCTTTTCGGTCAACATCTGTTTTGCTGCTGCAATTTGTTCCTTTCCCACTGCAGCTTCCTGTTTACCTGACTCCAGCTTCGCTTTCGCCGCGTCAATCTGTTTCGCTGCCTGCCCCAATGCTTCCCCGGATTCATTCAGCTTCACATCAGCCCCGGCAATTGCCTGTTTCGCTTTCTCAAGTTCCTGTTTTTTTCCATCAAGCTCTTGTCGGCCTGCTTCCATCTGGGCCATACCAGGCATGTAAGTATGCATCAGAAACACATCATATTCCTGTTTCAGACTATTTAATATGGTTTCCAGACTCGCTTCTTCATCCGGGTCATTCGTATTTTTAATTTTGTCTTCCAGCACAGCAATTTTTTGCTCATACCCGGTTTTGGCAGTGTTCAGCTGATTCTGTGCTGCATCCAATTCCGCTTGTTTAGCTTCTATCTGTGCCTTTCCGCCCTGATATTCTTCCTTTTTCTTATTCAATTCCTGTACTGCGTCCTGATATATCTGATTTTTCTCATCATACGCAGCCTGATTTTTGGCTAATTCCTGTTCTCCAGCTGCAATTTGCTGTTCGGCTGCATCCATTTTCTGCTGGTTTGCTGTCACCTGCTGATATCCGGCTTGTATTTGCTGCTTTCCCTGACTGATTGCTGCAGGTGCTTCCCGAAGCTGACTGTTTGCCTGGTTCAAAGCCGCCTTTGCATCTGAAATCCGAGTTTCTCCGTCTTCAACTCTTCTCTCAGCCTCAGACACCTGTGTATCTAGCTTTCCTTCATTTTCAGATATCTCTTCCTGGCCTTGGGAGAGCTGTATTTTTGCATCGTCCAATTGATTTTGCGTATTGCCTAACTTCTGCTTCGCATCATCAATTTTACTCTGACCCTCATCGATTTTATCCTGATACTCTGTTTTGACAGATGCCAGACGAATCTGTGGCTGGTCTTTCATCATTTTTTTTAAAGTCTCTTTATGCTTCTGGATCTTATAAGTATATTCGTCGGAGTACGGATTCAGTTTTTTAGTATCTTCAAATGCCATGCGGGCTATCATATAGACATCTGATTCAAATACATCCTTGCTGACTACTGCATAGCCTTTTAATTCACCTGTTCCTGCTGTTGTCGCACCCATGTTAATGTTGGAAATAATCTCACCCGAATAGATGTACCCTACAATCTTAAATTTATGCTTCTTCAAGGTCTGATTCCCGAAAGCATCCGCCTGTTCCGTGAAGCTGATCGTATCTCCGATTTTATAGTCATCGGCATATTTATTTCCTATGGCAATCTCATCATCCGTGTTCGGCAGCCTGCCCTTTACAATCTGATAATCAGAAATTTTATCAGGCTTCGAGAAAATCCGAAAACTTATTTCTGTGCCTTTGGCTACAACATCTTTTAAATAGCCAAATTCAATTCCGGTTGCTCCTTTTATCCCATTCATGACTTCCCGGTTATGTGCATCTAAACCAAGATCCCCTATAACAATGATATCCGCAACATTTAACTTGTCGAAATAATTCCTGCCGGCCGCACGCATATCCGGGCCAGTGACAATCAGACCTACCAGCGCAAACGAACCCAGCATCATCAGACCTGCAATCGAAAAAAAACGGCCTTTGGATTTTCGGATGGATTTCCATATATCCTTCCAAAGTTGCTGTTTCATTATATCTCACCTACCATTCAATGTCCGTAATTTTCTTCGGATTCGGATTCACATCGATACTTTTCACACGGGCATCATGCATACGGATTACGCGATCCGCAACCGGCGCAAGAGCACCATTATGTGTGACAATAATGACGGTTGCCCCCTTATTTCGGCTCATATCCTGCAAAATCTGCAGTACCTGTTTTCCTGTCTGATAGTCCAGTGCTCCGGTGGGCTCATCGCACAGAAGAATCTTCGGATTCTTTGCGACCGCACGTGCGATTGCCACGCGCTGCTGTTCCCCGCCTGAAAGCTGTGCCGGAAAGTTATTGATTCTCTTTCCAAGGCCGACGTCTTCCAGCACACTTACCGGATCCGATGCATCCGAGACAATTTCAGAGGCCAGCTCCACATTTTCCTTCGCCGTCAGGTTGGGAACCAGATTATAAAACTGAAAGACGAATCCTACATCCTCCCTTCGATACCTGGTTAACTGTTTTGCATTATAATCAGAAATATCTTTTCCGTCGATAATCACCTTTCCCTCATCATTGGTATCCATACCTCCGAGAATGTTTAATACGGTAGACTTTCCGGCTCCGGAAGCTCCTAAAATAATGGCAAGCTCTCCCTCTTCCACGGAAAATGTAACATCATTATTGGCCACGATTTCCGTATCGCCCATCTTATATCTTTTATAGCTGTTAATAACTTCGATATAACTCATATATACCTCCTCAGCAATAAGAGGCTGCCCTGATTGGGCAGCCCATATAGTCCCTTGTCCTTATTTCAATAAAGCTTCTGTAAGTCCCTTTGCCTGGTCAAAATCTTCCTTTTCAGGATTCCAGGATGACTTTATGTTTTCTTCAACCACGTCAAATCCGGCTGACTTTAACTCCTCCGCCAAGACTTTATTGCCTTCTCCGCTCCATCCATAACAACCAAACACAGCTGCTTTTTTGTTCCTGAATTTCAGTGATTTCAGGAAGTGAAGCCATCCGGCCATACTCGACATGATACTGTTCCCGATGGTGGGAGAGCCCACTGCAATTGCACGGGATTTGAACACTTCCGTCATAATTTCATTCTTATCCGCTTTTGAAATATTAAAAACCTTCACCACAGTATCCGGGCTTACAGTTTTTGCTTCCTTTGCGATGCGATGTGCAATTTTCTCAGTTCCCTGCCACATCGTATCATAAACTATGGTAAACTGATCTTCCTGATAAGCTTTTGACCATGCAGCATATTTCTCTACGATCTGCAGCGGGTTTTCTCTCCAGATTGCCCCATGGCTGGGTGCAATTATGTCAATCGGCAGGTTCAGTCCTACAATTTCATCAATCTTTTTTGAAACGAGAGGGGAAAACGGATTCAATATATTGGCATAGTATTTCATCGCTTCTTTATTCAGCAGACATTGATCGGCCTTGTCATTGAATAACTCTTCCACCGCATAATGCTGACCAAATGCATCATTTGAAAACAGAATGTTATCATCTGTCAGATATGTTGCCATGCTGTCGGGCCAGTGCAGCATGCGCATCTCCACAAAGATAAGTTTCTTACCATTTCCGATGTCTAAGGAATCTCCAGTCTTTACAACATGAAAATCCCATCCATGTTTTCCATACTGTCCCTCCAGGCTTTTGACCGCATTCGCAGTACAGTAAACAGGGGTATTCGGAATCTCTTTCATCAGTTCCACAAGGGCACCGGAATGGTCTACCTCGCCGTGATTGGCGATAATATAGTCAATCTTGTTTAAGTCAATCTCTGATTTCAGATTCTCCAGAAATTCAAATCTGTGGGGAGCCCAGACGGTATCAATCAATACTGTCTTCTCCTCCTCTACCAGGTAGGCATTTTGGCTTGAGCCGTTCAGGATAGAATAATCATCCCCGTGAAACGTCTCCAGTTCCCAGTCAATATACCCAATCCAGCTTACATTGTTTTTTACTTGTCTTTTCATCGCTTCTTCTCCTCTCACCTTAAAAATAGTACACTGTTTTCCAGAAAGATATGATTGTGAATATCATCCGGAGCCGTATAATTGTCTGTTTTTTCAGAAAGTGTCTTTAACAATTCGCCCACATGCTCGTGTTCCTTCTCCAGTTCGGAAAAATCCACATCCAGGTTTTTCTCCTCAGCGGCCTCGAGAAGCGATCTGTGTCCTCCACAGCAATAATCAATATTTGCATCAGATAAAATCTGAATAATATCCGGGTTACTCTTTATGGCTTCTGCAATTGTCATCTTCTTTGTAATCATATAATTACCTCCTCATATGAATAGATTCTGCAATACAGACAGATGCAGCCGGAACTACTAAAAGACACGCTATCCCGCCAAATAGCATAACGGCAACATCCTGGAATAAAAATTTTGAGTTTATGATCGTCTCTATTGTAAATTTACCAATTTTCAGATACGCAAACAACAGTATTGATTCACCTAAATAGGCAAACAGCAACGTATTGATGGTTGTACCAATAATCTCCTTCCCTATCTGCATCCCGGAATAAAACAGTTCCTTCCGGCTCAGGCTTTGCTTATGAATTCCAACCTCATATACAGATGAGGTGACCGACAGTGCTGTATCCAACACTGCTCCAAGGGTACTTAGCAAGGTCATGCAAACAGCTATATGCAGCATGTTGATATGGATATCTACATTGAAGTAGTACATCACATCCTCCTGCATTGCCTGGATTTCGTTTAAGCCTCCGCTTTCAGAGCTCCATACAACTGTATATATGATAAAGAAGAGTACCAGCATAACAAGACCAGCCGCAAGGAAAGCTGCCCCTGTTTTCACATTTCTTCCATTTTGGCTTACCAGCGTGACGTAGCTGATTGCTATGCTGGCCAGGAAGGTTATCAATAGCGGCGGAAATCCTGCAGCCATCAGAACAATTGTCAGAGACAGCAGAATAATATTCCCGGCAAGCGCCATCACGGAGATTGCCCCCCGGTCACCGCCAATTACCAGTAATAGTACCAGAAGAATAAGCGCGAGTATACCTAGCATCCTTTTCTGCCCCCTTTGAACCTGATCTTCATGCACACGGAAGCAATCAGTATGGAGATTGGGATTGCCAGAACAATTCCTATACTTTCAACCAGAAAACGGCATATCTCATAGGGGATGTGCAGCCGCACGATCGTCATAAACCCCACCTCGTTGTTCATGCGAATCAAAAAAGCAGGAATCAGCCCGCAGCCAAATACGAACAGCAGGACATTCATCATTGTCCCCATAATATCATATCCGATTTCCCTGCCTGACCGAAACAGTTCCAGGAATGTCACTTCCGGTTTCTTTTGGACTATTTCTCCAAGTGCAGCCGAGATTGTGACAGCCACATCCATAATTGCCCCCAGTCCTGCCAGCATAACCTCCGCCCGGAATATATCCGCCGGGTTATCCAGACTTCCCAAATATTCCATTTCAGAATAATCCAATTCCTCCGAGTGCATCATCACTACGTCAAAGATTCCCATAATAACTGCCAGCACACATAAGGTAGATATAACTGCCGCCCATGTTTTTCTATGAACTCCATTCAGGAAAATAAGCGTCCCTACCGCAAACAACAGAGACATCAGATTACAGACTTCCAGTATATTCTTTCCTTTCAGAAATTGGGAAAACCCCACGCCGAAAATACCGATATTCACCACGATTGTGCATATGGTAAGGAAGCCTTTCTTCTCAGTCACCGCTATAAGCAAAAGGAAAAGAGCTCCTATGAGTGCGGTAAGCTGCACATCCCGCTTCAACCCCTTTATGTTTCCGCTTGTGCCCCCTCCGCTCATCTCAAGGAGAATCTTGTCTCCCTTATGATATTTCTGCTTTAAAACCCCCGAATAGGAGTATTCATTTGACAGGGAAACTGTCTTTCCTTTGTTTTCTCCGTTTAACAGGCGGGCATCTATCTCTTGTTTGTAATATAGCTCATCTTTTCCATTCGTACTTTTCTTCTTTCCATTCTCTTTCGTACGCACCTGCGTAATCTTTGCTATCGGTGTCTGATACAGCCATGCATCATTTGCAACAAATACCAGAATAATCAGATATAGAAATATCAGTATGAATAAGTACCTACGTTTTTTGAACGCTTTAAGTCCTGCCGTTACATATACAGGTGTTGTCATCATATGCCTCCGATTTGATTGATTAAACTTTTAGCATGCCGGGTCTGCTCACAGATCAAGCAATCGGAAATTTAAAATTATTGTCATATTATAGCACACAACACCCTATTATTCTATCCTTTAATACTTTAATTCAAGTTCCTTAAGCACCTGCAGCTGATATTCACGTTCAGCGGCATTTTCTACATCTGCTTCGAATGCCTGGCTCTGTTCTTCAACCCAATTCATCGATTTTTCCGATAAATGTTTTTCACCGAACGTGAATACCGTCTCATTTTCTTTTTGGATATGTCTCCGCAGCAGATGCTCATAGCTCCCTGCCGCTACCAAAATGGCCAGTTTATGCTCATCAGCAGGATGTTCTTTGTAAGCGTCGAGTGCCTCATCCAGATCCGAAACATACAGGCGTCCAAGGTCATGTTCAATCAGCATCCCTCCTTGTATTACCTTTTGTGCCGGACCTCCCAGGTCTTCGACCATGGCTTTAAACAGATATTTTTCCTCTTTTCCATGATGGGTTTTGTCAGCATATCTGCGGATAAATGCTACCATTTTTTTTAAATCATCTACATCTATTTCGTAGTTTTGTAACACATTTAATGATGCTTTATGAAGCACATCCAGCATTCGCAGGATGTTCTCATGCTCTTTCTTAAGGAGTTCTATATGATTCATGCCACGTCCTTTCTCAGGCAGTACTCTGCCGGCGCAGTGCAGGTGTACGAGATGTCATAGTTTTCCAGTACCCCTTCTATCCATGAATCTCTCAAACTATAGTAGATATCTACTCCAAAATCCGGATAAGTCCAATACTTTTCATGAGGGCAGGTCCTCACACGCCAGATTACAACGTCTGCACTTTGCTGCGTAATTTCAAATGGAAAATCACAGGGCATGCCATCCAGAAGAATGTCATATATGGACTGATGGATTTCCTCAGCATTCAGCTCTGCGGGCAGGACGTATTCCCGTCCCAGTTGCTTCATCACTTTTTTAAACTCCCCGATTCGCTGCGGATTATCTCTTAAGGTCTCATATACAGCCCTGGCAAAGCGCTTTTCGCTGCCTGCCACAGCCTGTCCCAGCCAGCCGTGGATATTGCTTTGGTCAATGATGGTTTCAAGCGGCTCATCGGGTGCTTCCATAGCCTCGCTGTTTACCTTTTCCTTAAGATCCGTGCCCCAGCCATTTTGGGATGCCAGATCTATGATCGCCTTTATCATTTTTTCCTGATACAGTATCCGTCCGTACATTTTAACATGTACAGGACCTAAGAATTTGCTCATAGCTGCTCCTCCAGACCGGCATTCAATCTGTTAACCATCTCATCCGCACTCACTCCGTGTACCATGCAGGCATCTTCCAGCGATTCCATCTGGGAAGCCGGGCAGCCGAGGCAATGCATCCCCATCTCCATCAGGATTGGTGCAAGCCCTCCGTTTAATCTCAGAATTTCTCCAATTAACATGTCCTTTGTAATCTTGTTTTCACTCATTTGCTGTTCTCCTCTCTGTGGAAATTATTATGATACTCCGTTTATTTTTCGTGAGTATCTACCCATTTTGTTAACTTTAAATCCTTTACGGAAATACCTCCTGAAATGTTATTGTTAACTTTTTTATTTAAATTGATTCTACCTTCCAGAGCCTTATTTGTATGTTGCATTTGTCACTTGAACAATATATAATGTAAATAATAAATATCTTAAAATATTCAGGAGGTGTAAGTATGGATGCCAGCATGAAAGTCTTACAACGTGTACCCCTGTTCAGGGGAATTAATGAAAACGACTTTCCCCATCTTCTCAATTGTATTAATGCAAAGAAGAAATCTTATGCCAGAAATGAATTTATTTTTTTAAGCGGGGATATACCAACTGCAATTGGTATTGTTCTGGATGGACGGGTGCAGATTATTAAGGAAGATGTCTTTGGCAACCGTGTAATTTTAAATGACCTTGGCGCAGGCGCTGTATTTGGTGAGTCCTTTGTATGCGGCGGGAGTTTTTCACTTACAGTGTCTGTACAGGCGACAGAGGACAGCTCTATTCTTTTATGTCCGTTTAAGCAGATCATGCACATCTGCCCAAATGCTTGTGAATTCCATAATACGCTCGTCCAAAACATGGTGGTAATGGTTTCTCAGCATAACATCAAACTGCTGGAGCAGCTGGAAGTTACAACCAAACATTCCCTCCGTGAAAAAATCCTGGCTTATCTGGCCCAGCTGGCACAGGAGCAGGATTCGGCAACAGTCAATTCTCCCCTGGGAAGAGTGGATCTTGCAGATTATCTGGGCGTGGACCGCAGTTCGCTGACCCGTGAACTAAAGCGAATGCAGGATGAGCATATACTTCAATTTGATAAGAATATCTATACCTTGTTAAATACCGGCATTTAATTCTTCCCAGGCAGCAGAAAAAGCAACCTGTGTTTAACAAGTTGCCTCAAACGTTCTCTTATGTATATAAACTTTCATTTTAAATCTTATTGACTTAACTGACTTAACCTGTCTTCAGCCAGCTTCCTGACCTCAGCCATCTTAGCGTCTTTCTGCGCATCTGCCTGCTCGTTCTGCTGTTGTATCTGTGCAATCTGGTTCTTTAAATCCTCTGCTTCCTGCTTTTTCTTATCATATTCACCTTGCAGCCTTTGTATTTCAGTAACCTTTGCCTGAATTTCAGTATTCTTCGACTGAATGTCAACGTCTTTTTGCTGCAGTGCACTTTGAAGCTGCGTAATATTATTCCGTAAATTCTCCTGCTCTCTCTGGTTCTGCTCTAATTGCGCCTTTAACTGTTGTGCATTCTGTTTATACTCGTTACCCTTTGTAAACAACTGCTCAATGGTTGTCATCGTCTGTTGCGCATCCGGAAAGAAGTTCGACTGTACAGCAGCACCTGCCACTACTCCTCCCAAAAATACACTCAGTACGGTTAATGCCACAACTACCTTTTTCTTCATTTAATGTCCTCCATTTTAGATATTTACCACTTAATCTTTACTTCTTTAGTAGGTTTTTATATTACACTAAATTGGTCACATTTACAATAATTAAAATATATGAATCATAATCAAACTTTAGAACATTTTTTATTGATTTTTTTAAATCTTTTAGTTCCCATATGGGCAAAAGGATAAAATCTTCCGTTTTCAAGAAGAATATTGAATTTAAAAAGCACCTACCCCATTAACATAGGCAGATGCTTTCTTTTTTACTTAAAAGTTCACATTTTATTCTCTTCCGATTTTATAGGATACGATGAGCTTATAATTCTGACATCATATTTTTGCAGCGTTTCTTCCCCCATCACCGTACCAGTAAGCAAATCCTTTTCCCCCACAAACACAGCGGGAAGAGGAAGTTCCTTGTCTTTAAAATTCATGACAAAATAGATTGCCCCGCTCTCCGCCACTCTCCTTGTCACTTCAAGCTCCGTGTCTTCATCGATTACCGATGCAATTCCGGCACTGTCACAGGCCATTTTCAGCAGCTTCCCAAGACCTGTTTCCGTCAGCATTGTCCCCACATAATACGTGCAGCCCTTTCCGAACATATTCTTCGTGACCGCCGGCGTCCCTGCATAAAAATTGCTTCGATATTGTGCAATCTCCTCTGCTCCTTCCAGATGGATGATGTCGCACAGCATCCTGCATCCGTCCACTGTACCGTCCTTAAAAGCAAGCGCATTGCTCTGTTCCGGGGCCATCGCATCAATCTCTTCCACCCATACACCTGCCAGCTTACGAAGCGGTCCCGGATATCCCCCCAGATGCACGTTGTCAGACTGATCCACGATGCCGCTCATGAATCCCGTCACAAATGACCCGCCGGCAGCCACAAATTCTTCAATGGCTTCCGCCATGCCTTCCTTTACCATATAGAGCACCGGTGCAATCAGCAGAGCATACTTTCCAAAATCTGCATCCGCAGGTATCATATCTACCGGGATATTTTTATTATAGAAGTATTCATAATACTGCAGAATCTGATCTACATACTTCAAATCCTTGTTGGGACCACTTGTATATTCCAGTGCCCAGTAGTTATCCCAGTCGAATAGGATTCCGACCTTTGCTTCATTCCTGGACCCGATGATGGAGCCGCCGATTCTTTTCAGCTCCTCTCCTAATTCAGAGACTTCCCGAAACACCCTCGCTTTATCAGATCCTGCATGTTCAATTACGGCACCATGGAATTTCTCACATCCGCCCACCGATCTGCGGAGCTGGAAAAACTGGATCGTATCCGCCCCGTGGGCGATGGTCTGATAGCTCTGAGCACGCATCTGTCCCGGTTTTTTCAGGGAATTATAGGGCTGCCAGTTCTGCTGGCTCGGCGTCTGCTCCATCAGCATGAAGGGTTCATCCTTCAGGCCACGCATCAGGTCGTGGTTCATGGCCGTCTGGCTCCAGGGGGTGTCGAAGCTTGGGTAATTGTCCCAGGATACAATATCCATTTCCTTTGCCCATTTAAAATAGTCAAGTTCCTTATAGGTTCCCATCAGATTCGTGGTAATAAGGGTGTCTTTGTCATACTGCCTGATGGTATCCCGTTCCAGCCTGTAATTATTCAGCATACTCTCAGAATTAAAGCGGCGGTAGTCGATGGAAATCCCTGCAAAAGCCGTACCGCCATCCCACAGCCCTTCACTGAGCGCATTTGGCAGTACGACCTCGTCCCAGTCATAGATGGTATGACCCCAGAATGAGAGATTCCAGGCTTTATTCAGTGTCTCTATGGTCTGGTATTTCTCCCTCAGCCAGATGCGAAATGCTTTTTCACAGTTCTCGCAATAGCATTCTCCACCATATTCATTATTCACATGCCAGCATACGACGTTTTCATTCTTTCCGTAGCGTTTGGCCAGTCTGGACGTCAGTTCCTTTATAAAATGCCGGTAGACCAGGCTGTTCGGGCACGCATTATGCCGCTGTCCGAATTTATGGCGGCGTCCCTCATAATCCGTCCTTGCCACCTCGGGATAGCGCTTTACCATCCATGCAGGAAGCGCAGCCGTGGAGGTTGCCAGCACAATCTGTCTGCCTTCCTTTGTAAGCATCTCCACAATTTCATCCAGTTCCTTAAAGTCATAGGTCTCTTCCGACGGCTGAATCCTCGCCCAGGAAAATACATTGACCGTAGCACTGTTGATTCCGGCCTTGTTGAACATTTCCATATCCTTCTGCCAGACTTCTTTGGGCCACTGTTCCGGGTTATAATCGCCGCCGTATAGCATTTGCTTAAACTTCGCCTTCATCGTAAAGCACCTCCACTTTTTATTTTCATTCATTATAATCTATTCTTTCTGCCAAAAGTATGGTATGGTAAACTAAAAAGTATGAATTTTCGAAACAATGGAGGTGTCCTATGCCAATCTATTTCAGGCCTTCTATGCAGGATCTGCCGCTGACCATCGACAGCATCGGAAATAACTGGTTCCAGGAATCTGTTTCCCGTCCCAAAGGTTTTCCTCTTTACCACTGGCTTCAGACAGAAAGCGGTCAGGGGACGGTAAAGCTTGCGGGACAGAATATCATCTTAAGGGACGGAGAAGGTATCCTTATCTCCCCTCTCACGCCACACCAGTACCAGAAAACCGGGGATATATGGCTGACCTCCTTCCTTACCTTTGGCGGAACACTGTCCAATGACATTCAAAAAATATGCGGGGAATCTCCCTATCTCTTTGTTGGTGCCGGGGAAGGAAGGTATTTCCAAAAATGGATTGAGCAGACACTCCATTCTTACCTGGAGAACAGCCTGGATGATTTGAGCCTTTCTGTAGACTGCTATGAATTTCTAATGCACTTTTCCAATATTTATATGAATCACTCGCTTGTAAAGCATCCGCTGTACCAGCAATATGTGTGCCCGGCAATTGCAAGAATCAAAACTGATTATGCTGAAATTCTTGACGTTGACAGACTTGCCTTTGCCGTCCATGTCACCCCCCAGTATCTCACACGGCTGTTTCGCCGCTTTACCGGCTATTCCGTGCAGAATTATATTACCAGATTTCGAATTAGCAAAGCGAAAGAACTGCTGCTTGGGAAACCTTATTTAAAAGTCCAAAGCATCAGCCATATGTGCGGATACAACGATGTAAGCTACTTTATCTCTGTATTCAAACAGCATACAGGCACAACCCCGAAACAATTCCGGAAAACTTATGGAATTACCGGCTCTTAAAGGCGGCTTTTGCTTGTTAACTTATGTGCCTTAGATACTTTTTTTAAATTGGAATTTAACTGTCCGAAATGCAACACAAAAAAATAAAAGCCCTTATATATGGGCTTTATAGAGTGCCGGCGACCGGAATCGAACCGGTACGGGTATCGCTACCCACGGGATTTTAAGTCCCGGGCGTCTGCCTGTTCCGCCACGCCGGCATATGGAACCTATAGGGCTCGAACCTATGACCCTCTGCTTGTAAGGCAGATGCTCTCCCAGCTGAGCTAAGATTCCATATACGACCCAGATCGGACTCGAACCGACGACCTTCGCCGTGACAGGGCGACGCTCTAACCAACTGAGCCACTGGGCCAAACAAAAACAATATTCAATAAAATTAGTGGACCTTCGGGGACTCGAACCCAGGACCGACCGGTTATGAGCCGGTTGCTCTAACCAACTGAGCTAAAGGTCCACGTAAGCCGATGATCGGACTCGAACCGATAACCTGCTGATTACAAATCAGCTGCTCTGCCAATTGAGCCACATCGGCAATGTGAAAAGTGACTCCGACGGGAATCGAACCCGTGTTACCGCCGTGAAAGGGCGATGTCTTAACCGCTTGACCACGGAGCCAACAACGAATATTATATTATCATACTCCCTGTAAATTAGCAAGCATTTTTTTACTTTTTTCTTTAAATTACAGTCAAGCGATATGCTTGATTTCATCCATTTCCATAGTATAATACATAAATTGCCCAAAAGTCAAATACTTTTTTCTTTTCTTTTCCTCTCTTTTTCGATACAATAGTAAAGAAGAACATATATGAAAGGATTCTATCTGTTATGAAAGAAACTGTATTAGTATTTAATGTAAATGATTCGTCAACAAAACTGAATATAGAACTTGCACTTTTCCCCTTCCATGTCCGATTGAAAAAGGTACTGCTGGCGGATTATAATAAAACTCTTGGGAGCCTTGTAGGCATCTCGGATTCCGCAGACCCTGGGCAGTCCTACACCGGAGATGAACTGGAATCCTCCATGATGATTTTTGCCGGCATACCGGATAATAAATTAAATCTCCTGTTAAAAAGCCTGCGTGATAAAAAAGTACAGCTTCCATATAAAGCAATTCTTACCCCAACCAACAGCAACTGGACGCCTTTGGAATGCTTCGAAGAACTGGTTCGGGAACATAAGGCCATGAATCCCGAAAAGTGATATAGTGCAGCCTACGGGTAAAGATGGAAAGAGAGGTAAGCAAACGCTTATCCCTCTCTTCTTGCATTCTCTGCTCTTTTTTCAGAGAAAAGAAGATGCAGATTACTGTGACGATGCAGGGAATTTAATCCTTCAAAGATAAAGTGCCAGCTCTCTTCATAATCTCCCGGTACCGCAAAATCCAGGCTGGAGAGATACTTGATAAACGCTTCCGGGATTTTGCCATATGTGGCGTCAAACCGGTCCGCATATTCCATCTTCTCTTCATCGCTCAGGTTTCCATCGATGTTGTGCAGGACATGCTCCATATTTCTGGAAAAGTAATAAACCGCATATGGAAGTGTACCGATTATAGCTGCGGAATAGAGCCGCTGCAAAACAGAAGTTTTTCTCTCATTTCTTTCAATTGTCGCCTGTGGATTCGATGAGATAATCCGGTCCTCCTCATAGCACAGTTTTTTCACATCTCCCTCAACCACGTGTTCATCTGTTATAAATGCACCATCCGTATCAATCAGATGAACAACTTTTAGAATATCACTCTTTCGAAAACCATAGCGTTTCATCTCAGCCTTGATGTGCTCATGCACTGTTTTTATAGCATTTGCACTGTTTGTTTTCCGCTCCGTTGTCAGATCTCCATGCACGACATGAAAGTGTACTTCTTTATCATGAAAGATTTCTTTTAAAACCGGACTTAATGTATCTTCATCTGTAGGCCCTTCCACGATAAAAAGAATGACCTTTTTAGTCTTCCCGTCCATCCCGGACCACCTTTCCGACACGCCGGAAGGCGCGGCCAATTTCCACGGTGTCCGTTTCCGCGTACACCTCTTCTTTCTGACCGCCTAACGTAATACACCGCAAATAGCTGTCACGCAGATTTTTATTTGTCTTTGTATTTTGCATACGCATGTAACGTTTCTTCGGATTCGTGGTGGAAAAGATGACGCTGGATTTGTGAAGCATCTCTAAAGCGCGAAGATTATGGGAGGTGAAGATAAGCTGTCCTTTTGCGCTTTTATCAAAGACAGAAATCAGTTCTCCCAACAGGTATTCATAGATACCTGAATCCAGCTCATCAATAACCAGGCACATGGAAGGATCATTATATACACACATCAATGCATTCAGAATAGAAATGATTTTAACAATTCCTTCTGATTCATATTTAAGCGGTATCACCACATCTCCCCGCCTGGAAATCAGCTGAATTCTGTGTCCTGTCCCGCCATTTTCTAAAAGCTGCTCTCCAAAGTCATGTACGCCTATGAAAAGTCCCGGGATCAACGTCTGCAGAACAACGTTCATTTCATCTATCATTTGCCGGACCATCTCAAAATGCTTCTGGCCCAGCAAAGAAGGTTCGTCCAGACGTACCGGCAAGCTGCCTTTCACAATTGTATCTCCTGTATCAATCCGGAATGCAAAGGGAAGCAGATAATCCATACTGATACTCCCTGCATGTGCACTTGATATCACGAACAGGTTTATACCGGCATATCCATTCAGGGTGCGGATAATATAAGCGTACTCTGTGGAAGCCTCTTCCGGCGCCGATAAAAATACACGCCTGCTCTCCTCGCTGAAGATAAAAGACCTATGCTCTTTTTGTGCTAGTTTATATGCCACGCCAAAGTTAATCCGATTTTCTTCTTCATGATTTACGATAGAATTATAACGATAGTTTGGGGTGAATTTCACCTGTGAATCATTCAGTTCAAAATGAAGCAAAACTTTTTTCTTTTCAAACTTTTCATCCCCCCACACGGCTGAACTTAAAGTTTCCTGTGCTATTTCGAACTTATTTCCGTCTATACGACTTAGCACAACTGAATATTCCACTTTAGATTGCTTTCCGTGTACAGAAATAACGAAGGATACAAGGATAGAACAGCGATTCATCTCTTTCGAAATATACTGGACTGTTTCTTCAGGCAGTGAATTCCCCATAAGCAGCTTCTGAATGATGGCCATTGCTTCTATCACTGCCGTTTTCCCGGAACCATTTTGCCCATAGATTCCCAAAATATCTGACTTTTTTGAAAAACAGCCGCCATTTATTACAGACGGCATTTCCAGCAGGCCATACTCCGTGTTCTTAAATCCCTTTAATTCAATAGAACATATGCGGACCAGAAAATCTTTCATGCAGGCACCTCTCTTTCCCGATATTAGGATGTCCTGATTTAATTTCATTATCCCAGAGCAACGGTATCAATCAGATTCAGTTCCTCTTTCGTAAATGATGTGTTTCTTAAAGCTCCGATATTATCCAAAATTTGTGAGGGCTTAGACGCACCAATCAGAACACTTGTTACAAGTCCATCACGAAGAATCCAGCCAAGAGCCATCTCCGCCAGAGTCTGACCCCGGGTCTTTGCTATTTCATTGAGTTTTTGTACCTGACTTAAGCGTTCCTGTGTCAGAGAAGATGCTTTCAGAAAACGTCCGTCTGCCTTGATCCTGCTGTCCTCCGGAATTCCGCCTAAATATCGGTCCGTCAGCATTCCCTGCGCCAGAGGGCTGAATGAAATGATTCCTTTTTTCAGTTTTTCAGAAGTTTCTTTTAGTCCATTCTGCTCAATCGTCCGGTCAAAGATGGAGTAACGATTCTGGTTGATGATAAACGGACAATGCAGTTCCTCCAGTATACGTGCTGCCTTTTCCAAAGTTTCTCCATCATAATTTGAAAGCCCCACATATAGTGCCTTTCCACATGCAACAGCCTGTGCAAGTGCACCCATGGTTTCTTCCAGCGGAGTCTCCGGATCCATGCGATGATGATAAAATATGTCGACATAATCCAGCCCCATACGCTGCAAGCTTTGGTCCAGACTTGCCAGAAGATATTTCCGGCTTCCCCAGTTGCCATAAGGACCCTCCCACATATCATAACCGGCTTTTGTACTGATAATCAGTTCATCGCGGTAAGACCCGAAGTTTTCTTTCAGTATAAGCCCCAGGTTCTTTTCAGCACTGCCCGGCGCAGGGCCATAATTATTGGCCAGGTCAAAGTGGGTAATTCCATTGTCAAATGCGGTAAAGCAAAGCTGCTTCATATTCTCATAGGAAGCGATATCGCCGAAATTGTGCCAGAATCCTAAGGAAACGGACGGTAATTGAAGTCCGCTGTTTCCGCAACGGGCGTATTTCATATCCTGATAACGTGTTGATGATGCCTGATACATAATTTTTTCCTCCTTCACATCTGGGCGGTTACCATATCGTAGTATTTCCCCTTTTGTTTCATCAATTCACTATGTGTTCCCATCTCCGAAATCCCCTTATCCGATATATAAAGAATCTTATCACAGTTTTTAATTGTGGAGAGCCGGTGCGCCACAGCAAAAGTCGTTCTTCCTTCCATCAGGCGGTCAAGCCCTTCTTGCACCAGCCTTTCTGTCTTTGTGTCAATGGATGATGTTGCTTCGTCCAGAATCAGGATTTTGGGATCCCGGATCAGAGTTCGGGCAAATGCAATCAACTGCTTTTGTCCCTGTGACAGGATACTCCCCTTTTCCTCAACCACCGTCTCATATCCCTGTTCCATATCACGGATAAACTCATCTGCGTGAACCGCCTTACAAGCTTCCTCAATCTCTTCCTGGGTGGCATCCAGCCGTCCGTATCTGACATTATCGGCTATGGTTCCTGAGAAGATAAACCCATCCTGCTGCATCACTCCCATCTGACTTCGAAGAGAATGCATCGTTACGTCACGAAGATCGTGTCCGTCTATTCTCACACATCCTCCTGTGACATCGTAGAATCTGGACAAAAGGTTTACAATCGTGGATTTCCCGGCTCCGGTCGGTCCTACGAGTGCGATGCTCTCTCCCGCACTTACATGGAGATTCATATGCTCCAGAATATTAAATCCCTTTTCATATGCAAATGTAACATCTTCAAAATCCACATCCCCGGTAATCGGAGGGAGTTCCTTGGCATCCTCTGCATCGGTCAGGTAAACCGGCTCATCAATAATCTCAAAGATACGCTCCAGATAGGACAACGTATTCAGCAGCTGATTGTAGAGGTTTGCTATGTTGATAATCGGCTGCCACATCCTCCAGGCATAGTCCCCCATAACCAGTATGACTCCAAAGCTGATTGCAGGACGCAGCCATGCCACGCCTGTCAGATACATAAAAGCAATTGCTGTAACTGCTGTTAAGTCTACCATATTCGGCGTCCAGTACGCAAGCCGGACGGCATGCATCACCGACTCATAATTGCTGCGATTCAGTTCATCAAAGATTTCTTCATTCTCTCCCTGCCTTACGAAGTTCTGTGAAATCGCAACTCCGTTGATACTTTCCTGAAGATACGCGTTCATGTTGGAGCCTTTATTGCTGACATCCTGCCATGCCCTTCGCTGCCTGGGCTTTAGCTTTGAAAGCCCAAAAACCAGAACAGGCACCCCTGCAAATATAATCAGGGTTAATTTTACACTTGTCGTAAACATGAAGGCCAGAATAAACAGGATATTAAAAATCTCAAGCACAAAGTTAATCATGCCATTAGAAAGCATATCGGACACATTGTTGACATAATTGATGACACGTACCAGAATCTTCCCGTGTGGTCTCTCATCATAGTATGTAAACGGCAGTTCCTGAAGCTTTCGGAATAAATCCATTCGTATATCGAAGATGATATCCTGCCCCACCTTGGTCATAATTCTTGCACGTATCACAGCCAGTGTAACACTAACAGACACAATAGCTGCAACTGCAGCAGCCAGAAGCAAAAGCTGTCTTACATCGCCGTTCGGAATCGTATTGTCCACGGCATATCCGATGATTTTAGCAGGTATCAATGAAAAAACAGATGAAACGGCGGAAAAGAGAAGTGCCTGAAGCATAGCATTTTTTCTCTTCCTGATGTATACAAAGGTTCTCTTCAGATGCCCGATGTTAAATTCCTCTTCAAGCCGTTCATCCTGATCGAATCTGTTTCTGTCAGCCATGGTTCAGCACCTCCGTTTCTTCATATTGCGTATATATGTCTTCCTCCAAGGAACTGATTCCTCTCTGCAGCAAATAAATATCCGTATAGTAACCACGTTTTGCAAGTAGTTCTTTATGGGTTCCGACTTCCGCAACATGACCATTATTTAATATTATAATCTTGTCAGCCTTCATTGCAGAAAAATATCTTTGGGCTATAATAATCTTTGTCGCCCTTTCCGGCATCCTGACAAGGTTATCCCGAATTTCGCTTTCTGTATTCATATCCACGGCAGATGTTGTATCATCCAGTATTAATATAGAAGGTTTCACGGCAATAGCGCGGGCCAGTGCCAGACGTTGCTTCTGTCCCCCTGACAGCCCGGTTCCCCGTTCACCCACCATCGTATCAAATCCATTTTGCATACGCCACACAAAATCAGCTCTCGCAAGACGGGCAAATCTTTCGATCTGATCTGTGGGAAGCATACTGTTTCCAAATGCGATATTCCGGTTAATCGTATCAGAGAACAGAAAAACATCCTGATTTGCAATACCGATATTTTTCCGAAGCACTTTCAGGTCATAATCCCTGACATCCACATTATCAATAAGAACGGCCCCATCTGTCACATCGATAAAACGATTGATGCAGTTGATTAAAGTTGTCTTTCCCGAACCTGTAGGCCCCATCACCGCAACAGTTTCTCCCGGCATAATTGTCAGATTGACATGTTCCAGTACATCCGTATGTTCCAGTTTTACGCTTACATCCCGGAACTCAATCTTACCTTCAAGCTCATCTTTCTCAACAAGCGCTCCGCTTTTATTCTTTACAGATGGTTCCGCCTCATACAGTTCGATCAGTTTATCAACCGATGCCAGAAACCGTTGGGTGTCATTAACCAAAATCCCTAAGTTTCTCATCGGAGCGGCGAGTGTCCAGCACAGACTGTTAAATGCCAGAAAGGTTCCTGCAGTGATTCTTCCATTCATAAGAAAGATGCCGCCCAGCACCAGCACAACAATTGGAAGTGCCTGGGAGAATCCCTCTATTGCGGGATAAAACCTAAGCCATACAAAGGATGCCTTAATATTAGCCTCTTTATAGTTTGTGTTTTTTTCGAGAAAATTTTCTTCTTCAAAGGCTTCTCGGGCGAAGGCTTTGATGACCCGATTCGCCTCTATATTTTCCTGTGCGTTGCTGTTAAGCCTTGAGAGCTTCTCTCTCAGTTTCATATAATATGGTCTCGCGGTTCTTGAAAACCTAAATGTCACAAAAAATATCATCGGAGTAAATACCATGAGTGCCAGTGTCAACAACACATCTTTTGACATCATATAGATAGTTGTGGCCAGATACAGGGTAAAAGCCTCCAAAAAGCCTCTGAACAAGGTTACAATCCCATGCTTTCCCATCTCGGCATCCGATGTAAGCCTCGTCATCAAATCTCCGGTTTCGTTTCTTTTGTAAAATCCACGATCCAGATTCTGAAGCTTGTGGAACATCTGCTTCTTGAAGTCGTACAGGAATCTCTGTCCACATTCCTCTATTCCGACGATGGCATATCGCCATACAAAGGTTCGCACGGCCATAAACATAACCATCAAAAGCAAAAGCTTTATAAGTTTATCAATCAGCTCCTGCATATCCCCCTTATTCTGTGGAATCTTCATTACGACCTGATCTACAATCATCTGCGTGATCAGTGGATTGATCAGCTGCATAACAATTGGAATCAGGATAACTGCTACCAGAAAAATATATCGTTTCCTGTAAGCTTTCATCTGTGACCAGAGCCATTTCGTCTGACGCATGAATCCTTACCTCCTCCTTACAATTACATCTTTTTTATGTCGGTTCTTTTTACTCTAGCAGAAAGAATGCTGAATTACCATTGATAAAGCGTGCACTTCCATGTATAATTGAGGATATAAGTAACGAATCTTGGAGGTAATCAGGAAATCGGCTCATGAAAGAATACTTGTACTCATTAACTTCAAAGCGAAAACTTAATGACGGGAATTACGTCACATATATGAAGGGTGTGTTGCATCCGGACCGGACTATGAAAGATCATGATTTTATATATATGCTGGAAGGTGAATGGGAAATATGGATGGATCAAAAGCCCTATCTTATGAAGGCGGGAGATGTCCTCATGTTAAGAGCGGGAGTTCATCACTTTAGTAAAGAGCTTTGTCTTCCGGGTACGAAAATTATGTTTCTGCATATTAAGGAAGAAGAATCCTGCGATCTGGCCTCCTTCCCCCCACTGATTTCCTGTGGTCATGCACCGCAGATTAAAGATCTGTTCTCTTCCCTCATTTCCCTACACCATAACAGGAGCACATATGTGACAGACTCTGAAATAACGGCTTCCCTGAATCTTTTATTATGTCAACTGTTTCGTATTGCTGAAGACAGCCGGGATACCGAAAAATATGCAGTTGTTTCAGAAGCAGTCAAAATCATGGAATCCAGACCAGAATACTTCTATTCTCTAAGTGAGATTACGGATTTACTCAACGTTTCAGTGAAAACTTTAAATAAGAAATTTCATGAGGTTTTTGATATGTCTGCTTATCAATATCAGATGGATTTGAAATTGAAAGCGGTGCATTCCTTTCTTACACAACATCCGGACGAAAAGCTGAAAACCGCTGCACAGAATTTTGGGTTTTATGATGAATTCTACTTAAGTAAGATGTATAAAAAAAAGTATGGAATCTCTCCTTCGGCTGCACGGACACCGCTTTAATAAGTGTCCGTGCATATAGAGGGAGTGAATTTTTGAGCTACTGAAGATTTAATTTCTTTGTCATAATATATTTTGTCACGAGAAAGCTCGCTATTATAGCAATCAATGACAGAATCAGATTCACTAGCATCGTTGTATCCAGCATCTGCAGGCCTCTTACCTGTACTTCTACTGCATCCGCCGAATAAACTGTTGTGGCTGCGAAAGCTTTATATCCAGTGATTCCAAGCGTAATGATCATAATAATCTGCTGGACGATATAGATTCCGGCGAATGCCCCAACCGCTCCCAAAAGCTTATGTCCGGAAAACAGATTGCCTAATGCTACAGAAACATACATTTCAAGTATATACACTACTGGTGACAAAACGATCGTAATCAGAACTAACCATGCACTAAGTGCTGCTTCCCCATTAAACAGATATTTGATACTTTCCTTAACTACACTTGTCAGCTCTCTAAGCATATCTCCATCTGCCGCTATTATAAAAATTGCCGCTATCACGAATATAATATCCAAAACCTCCCAGATAAGCCCTACGAGTCCCTTGGATATGATTATCTGCTGCGGAGTTACAGGCAGCGTGTTAGTCAGATACCCCTGATCTGTAAAGACATTTTTGTAAAAACGAAAGCCTATAAAGATGACTGTAAATATTGCTGCAGTACATATTACCATAACACTTAAGAATAAAAACAGCCCCGCTATAACAGAACTTCCCTCCAGACCACCGCTTACTGCAAAAAAGATTCTTGTAAGAACTGCGAAAACAAGGACAATTGCATGGACGACCATAAGGCTTCTGGATGTTGCTTTCCACTCATATTTAAATAACTTTTTTAGCATCTGAACACCTCCCTGAACAGTGCATCCACTGATTTCCCCTGTTTTACACGAATGTCATCTACTGCTGTCTGCAGACGGATTTGTCCATCCTTTATGAAAATCACTTCATCCAAAATGTTTTCCACATCCGATATCAGGTGGGTCGAGATAAGTATCGTTGCATTTTCATCATAATTATTGATAATGGTATCTAAGATATAATCTCTGGCCGCCGGATCAACACCTGCAATTGGCTCATCCAGGCAATATAGCTTTGCTCTTCTGCTCATAACCAATATTAACTGTACTTTTTCCCTTGTTCCTTTGGACAATGTTTTAATTCTTTCTGTCGGATCAATTGATAAGCGCTTCAGCATATCCATCGCGCGGGTTCTGTCAAAATCCGCATAAAAATCTTCAAAAAAATCCAGTGTATCTGAAACCTTCTGATTTTCATCCAGATATGTGCGCTCCGGAAGATAAGAAACAATCTCCTTCGTCTCCGCTCCGGGCAGCTTTCCATCAATCAGCAGTGTACCCTCTGATGGTGACAGCAAACTATTAATTAATTTAATCAATGTTGTCTTTCCGCTCCCGTTTGGCCCAAGCAGGCCGATAATTCTTCCGGATTCCAGTGACAAGTCAATAGATTTTACTGCCTGTTTTTTTCCATAATGCTTCGATAACCCCTTGCATTCCAAAATTGTGCTCATTCCTTTTCCCCCTCCAGACTTTTACGAAGTAAGTTAAGAATCTCTTCTTTTCCAAACCCCATCTGACTCATTTTTTCCATAAATTCCCGAATCTGGATTTTTGCCAGTTCCTCCCTCATCTTATCGATCATACCCTTATCCTCCGTTATAAATCTTCCGCTTGTTCTCTCTGCATGAAGCAGCCCTCCTCTTTCGAGTTCTGCCATAGCTTTCTGCATCGTGTTGGGATTTACACCAGCTTCAACAGCCAGTTCCCGCACAGACGGTAATTTATCACCCGGTTTATAATGACCGGAAACAATGGAAAGTTCAATTCGCTCTACTAACTGTGTGTAGATTGGCCTTCCGGAATCTAAGTTCCATGCCATCTTCTCACCTCCTGTATTATTGTATTGTGTTCGTAGTACAATAATACACTTTTCCGATGTTTTTGTCAAGCAAAAAAACACCTTGGATTTTTCCAAGATGCTTTATAATGTATATTATTTCGACGTTATGTTCTATAATTGATAACACAAATAACAGCCCGAGGTTTTAACGCCGGACTATCGAAAGTTAATTATAGGTTAGTTTATGCTTTTTATCTAAAAACATACCTTCAAAACCGCATACAGATTATCACATCTTTTCCACCTTTTGTAAACACCGGACCTCACTTAATGATTGCTTTGCCGCTTCTTCAGTTCCGGCTCGACGTCTGTCTCGCCTGTCTGAATCATGGTGCATTTGGAAGTTCCATCTCACGTTGTTCAATGGAACGACCTGCGCACCAGGATTCATGCTGCGTCTGCGACTTGCATTCATCAAGTGCTTAGGTCAAGCCCTCGACCGATTAGTAACAGTCAGCTCCATACATTGCTGTACTTCCACCTCTGCCCTATCTACCTCGTCGTCTTCAAGGGGTCTTACTTCTTTCGAATGGGATATCTCATCTTGAGGGGGGCTTCACGCTTAGATGCCTTCAGCGTTTATCCCTTCCCGGCTTGGCTACTCTGCCATGAGCCTGGCGGCTCAACAGATACACCAGCGGCCGGTCCATCCCGGTCCTCTCGTACTAAGGACAGCTCCTCTCAGATATCCTGCGCCCACGCCGGATAGGGACCGAACTGTCTCACGACGTTCTGAACCCAGCTCGCGTACCGCTTTAATGGGCGAACAGCCCAACCCTTGGGACCTACTACAGCCCCAGGATGCGATGAGCCGACATCGAGGTGCCAAACCACTCCGTCGATGTGAACTCTTGGGAGTGATAAGCCTGTTATCCCCAGGGTAGCTTTTATCCGTTGAGCGATGGCAATCCCACTTTATACCACCGGATCACTAAGTCCTACTTTCGTACCTGCTCCACCCGTCGGTGTCGCAGTCAAGCTCCCTTCTGCCTTTGCGCTCTTCGAATGGTTTCCGACCATTCTGAGGGAACCTTTGAGCGCCTCCGATACTCTTTCGGAGGCGACCGCCCCAGTCAAACTCCCCGTCTGGCATTGTCCCATGACCGGTTCACGGCCTCTGGTTAGAAACCCAGCACTGCAGGGGTGGTATCCCAACATTGGCTCCAAAAGGACTGGCGTCCTTCTTTCTTTGCCTCCCACCTATCCTGTACATGCAATACCGGATCCCAGTACCAAACTGGAGTAAAGCTCCATGGGGTCTTTCCGTCCTGGCGCAGGTAACCAGCATCTTCACTGGTACTTCAATTTCACCGGATGCATTGTTGAGACAGCGCTCAAATCATTACGCCTTTCGTGCGGGTCGGAACTTACCCGACAAGGAATTTCGCTACCTTAGGACCGTTATAGTTACGGCCGCCGTTTACTGGGGCTTAAATTCAAAGCTTCGCCTTGCGGCTTACCTCTCCTCTTAACCTTCCAGCACCGGGCAGGCGTCAGCCCATATACTTCACCTTTCGGTTTCGCATAGACCTGTGTTTTTGCTAAACAGTTGCTTGAGCCTATTCTCTGCGGCCTGTATCTCTACAGGCACCCCTTCTCCCGAAGTTACGGGGTCATTTTGCCGAGTTCCTTAACAATGCTTCTTCCGCCGGCCTTAGGATTCTCTCCTCATCCACCTGTGTCGGTTTACGGTACGGGTACAATAAGAACAATAGCGGCTTTTCTTGATACATGGCTCACACGCTTCCCTACTTTGATTCGGTCTGCTTCACGTCTTCAGATCGTCCTGCGGATTTGCCTACAGGACTCCTACCCCGCTTGCACGCGGCTTTCCATTCCGCGCCCGTGCTTTCCACATATGTCCCCACAGTTCTGTCTTACTGCAGTGCAGGAATCTCCACCTGCTGTCCATCGGCTACGACTCTCGTCCTCGCCTTAGGCCCCGACTTACCCAGAGCAGATCAGCTTTACTCTGGAAACCTTGGATATTCGGCCGAGAGGATTCTCACCTCTCTCTCGCTACTCATTCCGGCATTCTCTCTTCCTGACGCTCCACAGCCCCTTCCGGTACTGCTTCTTTGCATCAGCAATGCTCCTCTACCAATGACTCTACAGTCATTCCTGAGCTTCGGTGTCGTGTTTCAGCCCCGGACATTTTCGGCGCAGGACCTCTCGACCAGTGAGCTATTACGCACTCTTTGAATGTGTGGCTGCTTCTGAGCCAACATCCTGGTTGTCTTTGAAATCCCACATCCTTTTCCACTTAACACGCACTTTGGGACCTTAGCTGCAGGTCTGGGCTCTTTCCCTTTTGACCATCCAACTTATCTCGTATGGTCTGACTCCCGTTCATCGGTTCCACGGCATTCGGAGTTTGATATCCCTTGGTAAGCTTTGACGCCCCCTTAGGAATTCAGTGCTCTACCTCCGTGTATCTAAAACGAGGCTAGCCCTAAAGCTATTTCGAGGAGAACCAGCTATCTCCGGGTTCGATTGGAATTTCTCCCCTACCCACACCTCATCGCCACCCTTTTCAACGGATGTGCGTTCGGTCCTCCATTGCCTTTTACGGCAGCTTCAACCTGGACATGGGTAGATCACCCGGTTTCGGGTCTGCGTATACTGACTATTTCGCCCTCTTAAGACTTGGTTTCCCTTCGGCTCCACATCTGAAATGCTTAACCTTGCCAGCATCCGCAACTCGCCGGACCGTTCTACAAAAAGTACGCGGTCGTGCACTTGAGGCACTTCCACAGTTTGTAAACACAGGGTTTCAGGTTCTCTTTCACTCCCCTCCCGGGGTCCTTTTCACCTTTCCTTCACAGTACTATGCGCTATCGGTCACTGAGGAGTATTTAGCCTTGGGGGGTGGTCCCCCCGACTTCCCACAAGGTTTCTCGTGTCTCGTGGTACTCTGGATCCTGCCGGCCTTTCCTTCCTTTCGCCTACGGGTCTTTCACCCTCTTTGGATGGCTTTCCCAAAACCATTCGGCTAGCTCAGAAAGTACCTTTTCGCAGTCCTTAACCCCATGGTGCACGCACCATGGTTTGGGCTCTTTCCCGTTCGCTCGCCGCTACTTGGAAAATCGAGTTTTCTTTCTTCTCCTCGGGGTACTTAGATGTTTCAGTTCCCCCGGTTCCCTTCCATACGTTATGGATTCGCGTATGGATGCATGAGGTCTGCTCATGCGGGTTTCCCCATTCGGATATCTCCGGATCAAAGGCTGTTTGCGCCTCCCCGGAGCTTTTCGCAGCTTACCGCGTCCTTCATCGGCTCTCAGTGCCAAGGCATCCACCCTGTGCTCTTACTGCTTGACCTTTTTAAAGTCCACCGCTCCGCTAGCGTGCGGATTGGTTCTTTGTGTTTACTGATTCATTTATAAGCATCGATCGTTTGATCGTTCTTGCTTGGTTTGTAACATCAGCTACTTGCGTATCTGATGCCTCGGATGTCTTTTCTCTATCTTACGTTATTAACGCTTGGATATTGATTATATCTGTATGCGGTTTTCAAGGTACGTATCTGACTGATCATTTATCAGTCATCAGGAAACACAACCTATGTTGTATCTTCTGATCACTGGTAAAACCAGGGGTGTGTTCGTTCAACGAAACTCGCTATGCTCGTTAAGGTTCACGAACTACTTCGCACTAAATTCGTCCTAGCGGACTCATTAAGTTGCTTTCAAGGGGTATGTTCATTCAACTAAACTCGCTATGCTCGTTAAGGTTCATGAACTACTTCGCACTAAATTCGTCCTAGCGGACTCATTAAGTTGCTTTCAAGGGGTATGTTCATTCAACTAAACTCGCTATGCTCGTTAAGGTTCATGAACTACTTCGCACTAAATTCGTCCTAGCGGACTCATTAAGTTGCTTTCAGTAAGCTGGCAGCCACCTGCTCTCCCACACCGTCTCCAGTGCAGTACCATCGGCCGCTTTGGTCTTAACCATCGTGTTCGGGATGGGTACGGGTGTCTCCCCAAAACGCATCGCCACCAGCAGTAGTTATTCAGTTTTGATACTTACAAGCCTATGGGCTTTTTTTACTTCTTTCCCATTACTTGATAACTAAACAGCAAAACACATCTTCTACTTATTCTTCCTTAGAAAGGAGGTGATCCAGCCGCACCTTCCGATACGGCTACCTTGTTACGACTTCACCCCAGTTACCGGCTCCACCTTCGACTGCTCCCTCCTTACGGTTGGGTCACAGGCTTCGGGCATTTCCGACTCCCATGGTGTGACGGGCGGTGTGTACAAGACCCGGGAACGTATTCACCGCGGCATTCTGATCCGCGATTACTAGCGATTCCAGCTTCATGTAGTCGAGTTGCAGACTACAATCCGAACTGAGACGTTATTTTTGGGGTTTGCTTGGGGTCACCCCGTTGCTTCCCTTTGTTTACGCCATTGTAGCACGTGTGTAGCCCAAATCATAAGGGGCATGATGATTTGACGTCATCCCCACCTTCCTCCAGGTTATCCCTGGCAGTCTCCACAGAGTGCCCAGCTCTACCTGCTGGCTACTGAGGATAAGGGTTGCGCTCGTTGCGGGACTTAACCCAACATCTCACGACACGAGCTGACGACAACCATGCACCACCTGTCTCCCCTGTCCCGAAAGACTGTACCCGTTACGGTACATGCAGGAGGATGTCAAGACTTGGTAAGGTTCTTCGCGTTGCTTCGAATTAAACCACATGCTCCACCGCTTGTGCGGGTCCCCGTCAATTCCTTTGAGTTTCATTCTTGCGAACGTACTCCCCAGGTGGAATGCTTAATGCGTTTGCGGCGGCACCGGGAAGCTTTGCTTCCCGACACCTAGCATTCATCGTTTACGGCGTGGACTACCAGGGTATCTAATCCTGTTTGCTACCCACGCTTTCGAGCCTCAACGTCAGTTACCGTCCAGTAAGCCGCCTTCGCCACTGGTGTTCCTCCTAATATCTACGCATTTCACCGCTACACTAGGAATTCCGCTTACCCCTCCGGTACTCGAGCTGCACAGTTTCCAAAGCAGTCCCGGGGTTGAGCCCCGGGCTTTCACTTCAGACTTGCACAGCCGTCTACGCTCCCTTTACACCCAGTAAATCCGGATAACGCTTGCCCCCTACGTATTACCGCGGCTGCTGGCACGTAGTTAGCCGGGGCTTCTTAGTCAGGTACCGTCATTTTCTTCCCTGCTGATAGAGCTTTACATACCGAAATACTTCTTCGCTCACGCGGCGTCGCTGCATCAGGCTTTCGCCCATTGTGCAATATTCCCCACTGCTGCCTCCCGTAGGAGTTTGGGCCGTGTCTCAGTCCCAATGTGGCCGGTCGCCCTCTCAGGCCGGCTATGGATCGTCGCTTTGGTAGGCCGTTACCCTGCCAACTGGCTAATCCAACGCGGGTCCATCCCATACCACCGGAGTTTTTCACACGGCATCATGCGATGCTGTGCGCTTATGCGGTATTAGCAGCCGTTTCCGGCTGTTATCCCCCGGTATGGGGCAGGTTCCCCACGCGTTACTCACCCGTCCGCCGCTAAGGTTCTTCCTTCTTTCCGAAGAAGTCCAAAAAAACCTTCGCTCGACTTGCATGTGTTAAGCACGCCGCCAGCGTTCATCCTGAGCCAGGATCAAACTCTCTGATAAAATGTGCATCATTTTCCAAAAAAAATGCTGCGAGTCTGTTCCAGTTCAAAATCAACTAACTAGCTAATTTATCCCTTTTACTGATTTAATAAGGATCTTTCGATCGTTCAAAACTAAAACTTTTAGAACTTTCGAGGATGTGTTTCACTGTTTAATTATCAAGGTTCTTCTGTGTTCCTGTCTCAGCAGCAACTTGATTATCTTATCATGCAGCATGCTGTTTGTCAAGAACTTTTTTTGACATTTTTTAAGTTGTCTTGCTGTTTCCGTTTGTCCCGTTGACAGCTTAGTTATAGTATCACATGTTATTTATATTTGTCAACACCTTTTTCGACTTTTTTCTCATCTCTCCAATTACACTACAACTATACATAAAGAATAGAGTTTGATCCGTTCAAGCTTACTTGTAAGAGGTCAGCTCTATTCTTTGCATAGTGAAATCCGTTTGTATAAAATCAGTTTGTTCTTAGCTTCTCACGTAATACCATCTGAAGTATTCCGCCATGGCGGTAATAATCCACATCGACATTGGAATCAAATCTCACAATACAGTCAAATTTCGTTGTCTTACCTTCCGCTTCAGCAGTAACCCTGACTATATCAAAGGGCTTTACTGTTTCATCAATCGCAGCGCTGAGACTCTCTTCTCCCGTCAATCCCAGACTTTCTGCGGATTCTCCGGGCATAAACTGTAGAGGAAGGATTCCCATCATTACCAGGTTTGAACGGTGGATCCGTTCGTAGCTTTCCGCAATTACCATCCTGATACCAAGTAACCTGGTTCCTTTCGCTGCCCAGTCTCTGGAAGAACCCATCCCATAGTCTTTTCCAGCTAAGACTGCAAGCCCTGTATGATCTTCTTTATATTTCATACAGGCTTCATAGATCGTCATAACCTCACGATTCGGCCAGTAAGTGGTAACGCCGCCTTCCGTGCCCGGAGCTATTTGATTTCGAATTCGTATATTGGCAAAGGTTCCCCGCATCATCACCTCATGATTGCCCCTTCTGGAACCATACGTATTAAACTCCTCCGGCGCAATCCCATGTTCCGTCAGATATTTACCGGCAGGTGTATTTCTTCCGATAGCTCCTGCCGGAGAAATATGATCCGTCGTAATTGAATCTCCAAATTTGGCCGCAATTCTTATCCCGGAAAGAGGTTTTATACCCTCCGGCACCTTCGGCATGTCCTTAAAGAAATCAGGGTTCTGTATATAGGTTGATTTTTTATCAAACTTGTACAATTCTCCTGTCTTTGTATTCGCCTGAATCTCATTCCATAAAGAATTATCCTCATAAACAGTCTTGTATTCTTTTTCAAATAATGCCGGTTTTACGCTCCTGGCAACAGTTTCAGTTATTTCTTCTGATGTCGGCCATATATCTTTTAAGTATATCTCCTGGTTATCATTTCCCACTCCGAGCGGCTCATGGAGCAAATCAATATTGACGGTTCCTGCAAGCGCATATGCTACTACCAGAATGGGAGAAGCAAGATAATTTGCCTTTACCAGAGGATGTATACGCCCTTCAAAATTACGATTTCCGGAAAGAACCGACGTCACCAGTAAATCATGCCCTGTAATAGCCTCTTCAATCTCCGGCAGCAAAGGACCTGAATTTCCGATACAGGTTGTACAGCCATAGCCAACAATATAAAAACCCAACTGCTCTAAATATGACAGCAGGCCGGAATCTTTCAGATAGCCGGTAACCACTTTGGAACCTGGTGACAATGAAGTTTTCACATGTGCCGGCACTTTCAATCCCTTTTGAACGGCATTTCTGGCAAGCAGGCCGGCTCCTGCCATGACCGCCGGATTTGAAGTATTGGTACAGGATGTAATGGCGGCTATGGCTAATGCTCCTGCCTTCATGACGCTGCTTCTTCCATCCGGAAGTTGTATACATACTTCTTTATCAAACTCCGGACGGAAAAGTCCGTGTCCCTGGTTACCTACTGGTGCTGTAACCGACTTTATGAATTCTTCTTTCATTTTCTCAAGAGGAATCAGATCCTGTGGACGCTTGGGCCCCGACAGGGATGTTTCAATTCCGGATAAATCTATCTCAATAACCTCCGTATACTCCGGTTCTTCTTTTGATTTATCAAAAAAAAGATGATTTTTCTTTAAATAGGATTCCACCAGGCGGATATGTTCCTGCGTCCGTCCTGTCAGTTCCAGATACTGCAGCGTTTTCTCATCCACAGGGAAAAATCCGCAGGTAGCTCCATATTCCGGTGCCATATTGGCAACCGTCGCTCTGTCGGCCAACGATAACGCATCAATTCCTTCCCCAAAATATTCTACAAACTTCCCAACCACACCCCTTTTCCGTAAAATCTGTGTGATATAAAGTGCAAGATCTGTGGCATTTACTCCTGTAGGGAGTGCTCCTGCCAGCCGCACACCTATTACTTCCGGTGTGGGAAAATAAGACGGCTGTCCCAGCATTCCTGCTTCTGCCTCGATTCCGCCGACACCCCAGCCCAGTACACCAAGCCCATTAATCATCGTGGTATGGGAATCCGTACCGACCAATGTATCCGGATATAGAATTTGCCCACCCTCTTCTGTCTTTTCCTGGACAACCTTTGCCAGATATTCCAGATTTACCTGATGAACGATTCCGGTTGCAGGAGGAACTACCTGAAAATTATCAAATGCTTCTTTTCCCCAATTCAGGAACTGATACCGCTCTATATTACGTTCAAACTCTCTTTTAACATTATTCTCCAATGCATTTGGAGAAAGATACTCGTCTACCTGAACGGAATGATCAATCACAAGGTCAACCGGTACCTCCGGATTGATTTTATGGATATCTCCACCTGCCTCTGACATCGCCTGTCTCATGGAAGCAAGGTCTACAATCGCTGGAACCCCAGTAAAATCCTGTAAAATGACTCTTGCCGGTTTAAAGGGAACCTCACTTTCTGAATCACTTCCTTTATTCCAGTTTGCAAGATTATAGACATGCTCTTCTGTGATGGCATAGCCATCACATTGTCTGATTACAGATTCCAGTAAGATTCTGATAGAATAGGGAAGATGATCTATATCATATCCATCTTCGTTTAAAATGCTTATATCATAGTATCCGTAGACACGGTTTTCAATTTTTAACTGCTTGAAGGCTTTTTTCTTCGTCTGCTTCATATAACACAGCCCCTTTCTCCATCTTTGCCCGTTTCCTGTTCTTTCCTGTAATCATAACATAGATTCCTTCTTCTGCCAAAGCCTTTCTCTAGCCTGATAACGCATTTTATTTTTTGCCTGATAACGCATTTTTATTTTTTGTCTTGACATTCTTCCTCTAATGTGTTATTCTACAGAAAGTGTTTTTAATAAGTTTTGATTTCGCATATTTTTGTAAGTCATTATTCTATTAATGATTGACATTTATATGCGGTTTTTTTATTTATAAAAAAATGCATACAAATTTAAAGGAGGTATCTTTCATGAATAAGGGTACAGTAAAATGGTTTAATGCTGAAAAGGGGTTTGGTTTTATTACAGGTGAAGATGGAGCAGATGTATTTGTTCACTTTTCCGGTCTTGCAATGGATGGCTATAAGACATTAGAAGAAGGTCAGTCAGTCATTTTCGAAACCACTCAGGGTAATCGTGGATTACAGGCTGTAAATGTACACGTTGCATAATCCATTAACCTTAGCTAATATCTGTTAACAGATATTAAATTTCTGTATATTTAAGAAGTCAGAGCTATGTTAATTATTGCAGTTAGTGTACTGTATTAAAAAATATGCTAATATATTGATATGGTGCATGAGGCCAGCGGAGTTTATTCTATATTCTTCGCTGGCCTAATCTATTGTATTTTTTATCTATTCTTAATCAGCATCCGTTAATTAATGGCCGAATTCCACTTCATTCTTAGTATCAGTATTGTTGAAATAAGTGCCGCTGCATAATTTGAAAATAGATTCCCCCAGAAGACTGCATAATAACTTAAATAGGCCTCAGTAACAAGTATAAAGATGTAACGCAGCAGCCATACCCTGAGAATGCTCATCACAAGCGTAATTTTTGTCTTCCCCAGTCCAATAAATGCACCCTGTTCGACCATGGCGATTCCAAAACCTATGACTGAATATGTATAGATATGAAGTGCTCTGTTCGCCACGGAAAGCACCCTTGGCTCTCTGGTAAACAGTATTGTTAAATGAGAGGAAAGAGGAACAACTATTGCAATGAGCAGCACAGCAGTTAAAGAACTGACGATGCAACCTGCCAGACAGGCTTGTTTTGCCCTTTGAATCTTGCCCGCACCAATATTCATGCTTACCATAGTTGTGACTGCCGACCCAAAAGAAGACGGCAGAATAAAACAGACAGAAGTAATATTATTGGCAATTCCCTGCCCGTTCAGGATAACCGCTCCATATTTCTCCACTTCATTGTTGATCAGGAAGAATCCCAGGTTAAGCATCAGACTGGAAAGCATGGAGGGAAAACCGATATACAACAGTTTTTTTATGATATCCTTCTCAAAATGAAAGCCTTTAAATTCCAGTCTATCCCCGGTTTTACTGATAAATAACTCATAAAACATCCATAACGTAATCAATATGTTAGAAGCCAGAGACGCCATTACTGAACCAATCAATCCCCAGGAAAATACGCCAACAAAAAGGGTATTAAACACAAGCTTCAGAGCAAGCATAATAATCATACGTACGAAGGAATCTTCTGGTTTTCCGTTTGCATTCTTAATTGCATTGTAAATTGATTCCAGGAAAGAAAATGGAATAACCAACGCATTCAGTGCAATATATATCAAAACATTATGTGCTATATCTGCATTTACATGGCCTGACAGAGCAAATGCTACCACCACCAGAACAGGTGCCAACACAAATCCAAGTATAAAGGCAAAAAGAATCAGTTGTACGGTTGTACGTCTGCTCTCTTTAAAATTTCCCATCCCATTGAACTGTCCAATAATTGCCATACCTGCCGCGCTTAAACCCTGTGCCAATGCCGTAGTCATATTTACAACGGGTGTGCAATAGGTCACAGCACTGGCGGCAGCTGTACCCACCAGGTTATTCAGGAATAATCCATCAATGACAGGTATCATGGACTGCACTGCCCCCATCATCAGAGTGGGTAATGACAGCAGAAGAATGGTAGATAACATACTCCCTTTCAATATCATCTCCCTGCGTTGTTCCATACTTTGACTTAAAAATTTAAATTTCATGACACATCTCCTGTTTTTTCTGCTACAATATTACGCCTGTATTTATTTTTTGTCAATGAAGCTGGGGAAAATTAAGGTCAAAGATCACAGTCATACGTACTTGACAATTTTCATTTAAAGAGTAAACTATAACTTATCAGAAAAAGCAATGACTCTGCAGATGATATTCTGCTTTTCTCTGATATCTGAAGACATAGATGGAGAGGGAGTATTATATGTGGGCACTATTTGCTATTTTATCTGCCCTGTTTGCTGCATTGACATCGATTCTGGCAAAAGCCGGAATTGATGGAGTGAATTCCAACCTGGCCACAGCGATTCGTACTGTCGTTGTATTAGTCATGGCCTGGGGGATGGTTTTTCTCACAAACGCGCAGCACGGGATAACAGAAATCAGAAGAGAAAGCTGGTTATTCCTAATTCTTTCAGGTCTGGCGACCGGAGTCTCCTGGTTATGTTATTATAAGGCTTTACAAATGGGTAATGTTTCAAAAGTGGTTCCCATAGATAAATTAAGCGTCGTAATTACATTGATTTTGGCTTTTGTATTCTTACATGAAAACTTCACTTCCAAGTCATTGATTGGAGCGGTTCTTATAACAGCCGGCACCTTGATAATGGTTCTGTGACGCAAATCCCTTGATTTTCTCAACAATAAAAAGTCTTGTAATTTTAATGTTTACAGGACTTCTTTTAAGCTCCCCGAGTTGGGCTCGAACCAACAACCCTTCGGTTAACAGCCGAATGCTCTGCCATTGAGCTATCGAGGATTATTTAATTATAGGTTAGTTTATGCTTTTTATCTAAAAACATACCTTCAAAACCGCATACAGATTATCACATCTTTTCCACCTTTTGTAAACACCGGACCTCACTTAATGATTGCTTTGCCGCTTCTTCAGTTCCGGCTCGACGTCTGTCTCGCCTGTCTGAATCATGGTGCATTTGGAAGTTCCATCTCACGTTGTTCAATGGAACGACCTGCGCACCAGGATTCATGCTGCGTCTGCGACTTGCATTCATCAAGTGCTTAGGTCAAGCCCTCGACCGATTAGTAACAGTCAGCTCCATACATTGCTGTACTTCCACCTCTGCCCTATCTACCTCGTCGTCTTCAAGGGGTCTTACTTCTTTCGAATGGGATATCTCATCTTGAGGGGGGCTTCACGCTTAGATGCCTTCAGCGTTTATCCCTTCCCGGCTTGGCTACTCTGCCATGAGCCTGGCGGCTCAACAGATACACCAGCGGCCGGTCCATCCCGGTCCTCTCGTACTAAGGACAGCTCCTCTCAGATATCCTGCGCCCACGCCGGATAGGGACCGAACTGTCTCACGACGTTCTGAACCCAGCTCGCGTACCGCTTTAATGGGCGAACAGCCCAACCCTTGGGACCTACTACAGCCCCAGGATGCGATGAGCCGACATCGAGGTGCCAAACCACTCCGTCGATGTGAACTCTTGGGAGTGATAAGCCTGTTATCCCCAGGGTAGCTTTTATCCGTTGAGCGATGGCAATCCCACTTTATACCACCGGATCACTAAGTCCTACTTTCGTACCTGCTCCACCCGTCGGTGTCGCAGTCAAGCTCCCTTCTGCCTTTGCGCTCTTCGAATGGTTTCCGACCATTCTGAGGGAACCTTTGAGCGCCTCCGATACTCTTTCGGAGGCGACCGCCCCAGTCAAACTCCCCGTCTGGCATTGTCCCATGACCGGTTCACGGCCTCTGGTTAGAAACCCAGCACTGCAGGGGTGGTATCCCAACATTGGCTCCAAAAGGACTGGCGTCCTTCTTTCTTTGCCTCCCACCTATCCTGTACATGCAATACCGGATCCCAGTACCAAACTGGAGTAAAGCTCCATGGGGTCTTTCCGTCCTGGCGCAGGTAACCAGCATCTTCACTGGTACTTCAATTTCACCGGATGCATTGTTGAGACAGCGCTCAAATCATTACGCCTTTCGTGCGGGTCGGAACTTACCCGACAAGGAATTTCGCTACCTTAGGACCGTTATAGTTACGGCCGCCGTTTACTGGGGCTTAAATTCAAAGCTTCGCCTTGCGGCTTACCTCTCCTCTTAACCTTCCAGCACCGGGCAGGCGTCAGCCCATATACTTCACCTTTCGGTTTCGCATAGACCTGTGTTTTTGCTAAACAGTTGCTTGAGCCTATTCTCTGCGGCCTGTATCTCTACAGGCACCCCTTCTCCCGAAGTTACGGGGTCATTTTGCCGAGTTCCTTAACAATGCTTCTTCCGCCGGCCTTAGGATTCTCTCCTCATCCACCTGTGTCGGTTTACGGTACGGGTACAATAAGAACAATAGCGGCTTTTCTTGATACATGGCTCACACGCTTCCCTACTTTGATTCGGTCTGCTTCACGTCTTCAGATCGTCCTGCGGATTTGCCTTCAGGACTCCTACCCCGCTTGCACGCGGCTTTCCATTCCGCGCCCGTGCTTTCCACATATGTCCCCACAGTTCTGTCTTACTGCAGTGCAGGAATCTCCACCTGCTGTCCATCGGCTACGACTCTCGTCCTCGCCTTAGGCCCCGACTTACCCAGAGCAGATCAGCTTTACTCTGGAAACCTTGGATATTCGGCCGAGAGGATTCTCACCTCTCTCTCGCTACTCATTCCGGCATTCTCTCTTCCTGACGCTCCACAGCCCCTTCCGGTACTGCTTCTTTGCATCAGCAATGCTCCTCTACCAATGACTCTACAGTCATTCCTGAGCTTCGGTGTCGTGTTTCAGCCCCGGACATTTTCGGCGCAGGACCTCTCGACCAGTGAGCTATTACGCACTCTTTGAATGTGTGGCTGCTTCTGAGCCAACATCCTGGTTGTCTTTGAAATCCCACATCCTTTTCCACTTAACACGCACTTTGGGACCTTAGCTGCAGGTCTGGGCTCTTTCCCTTTTGACCATCCAACTTATCTCGTATGGTCTGACTCCCGTTCATCGGTTCCACGGCATTCGGAGTTTGATATCCCTTGGTAAGCTTTGACGCCCCCTTAGGAATTCAGTGCTCTACCTCCGTGTATCTAAAACGAGGCTAGCCCTAAAGCTATTTCGAGGAGAACCAGCTATCTCCGGGTTCGATTGGAATTTCTCCCCTACCCACACCTCATCGCCACCCTTTTCAACGGATGTGCGTTCGGTCCTCCATTGCCTTTTACGGCAGCTTCAACCTGGACATGGGTAGATCACCCGGTTTCGGGTCTGCGTATACTGACTATTCCGCCCTCTTAAGACTTGGTTTCCCTTCGGCTCCACATCTGAAATGCTTAACCTTGCCAGCATCCGCAACTCGCCGGACCGTTCTACAAAAAGTACGCGGTCGTGCACTTGAGGCACTTCCACAGTTTGTAAACACAGGGTTTCAGGTTCTCTTTCACTCCCCTCCCGGGGTCCTTTTCACCTTTCCTTCACAGTACTATGCGCTATCGGTCACTGAGGAGTATTTAGCCTTGGGGGGTGGTCCCCCCGACTTCCCACAAGGTTTCTCGTGTCTCGTGGTACTCTGGATCCTGCCGGCCTTTCCTTCCTTTCGCCTACGGGTCTTTCACCCTCTTTGGATGGCTTTCCCAAAACCATTCGGCTAGCTCAGAAAGTACCTTTTCGCAGTCCTTAACCCCATGGTGCACGCACCATGGTTTGGGCTCTTTCCCGTTCGCTCGCCGCTACTTGGAAAATCGAGTTTTCTTTCTTCTCCTCGGGGTACTTAGATGTTTCAGTTCCCCCGGTTCCCTTCCATACGTTATGGATTCGCGTATGGATGCATGAGGTCTGCTCATGCGGGTTTCCCCATTCGGATATCTCCGGATCGAAGGCTGTTTGCGCCTCCCCGGAGCTTTTCGCAGCTTACCGCGTCCTTCATCGGCTCTCAGTGCCAAGGCATCCACCCTGTGCTCTTACTGCTTGACCTTTTAAAAGTCCACCGCTCCGCTAGCGTGCGGATTGGTTCTTTGTGTTTACTGATTCATTTATAAGCATCGATCGTTTGATCGTTCTTGCTTGGTTTGTAACATCAGCTACTTGCGTATCTGATGCCTCGGATGTCTTTTCTCTATCTTACGTTATTAACGCTTGGATATTGATTATATCTGTATGCGGTTTTCAAGGTACGTATCTGACTGATCATTTATCAGTCATCAGGAAACACAACCTATGTTGTATCTTCTGATCACTGGTAAAACCAGGGGTATGTTCATTCAACGAAACTCGCTATGCTCGTTAAGGTTCATGAACTACTTCGCACTAAATTCGTCCTAGCGGACTCATTAAGTTGCTTTCAAGGGGTATGTTCATTCAACTAAACTCGCTATGCTCGTTAAGGTTCATGAACTACTTCGCACTAAATTCGTCCTAGCGGACTCATTAAGTTGCTTTCAGTAAGCTGGCAGCCACCTGCTCTCCCACACCGTCTCCAGTGCAGTACCATCGGCCGCTTTGGTCTTAACCATCGTGTTCGGGATGGGTACGGGTGTCTCCCCAAAACGCATCGCCACCAGCAGTAGTTATTCAGTTTTGATACTTACAAGCCTATGGGCTTTTTTTACTTCTTTCCCATTACTTGATAACTAAACAGCAAAACACATCTTCTACTTATTCTTCCTTAGAAAGGAGGTGATCCAGCCGCACCTTCCGATACGGCTACCTTGTTACGACTTCACCCCAGTTACCGGCTCCACCTTCGACTGCTCCCTCCTTACGGTTGGGTCACAGGCTTCGGGCATTTCCGACTCCCATGGTGTGACGGGCGGTGTGTACAAGACCCGGGAACGTATTCACCGCGGCATTCTGATCCGCGATTACTAGCGATTCCAGCTTCATGTAGTCGAGTTGCAGACTACAATCCGAACTGAGACGTTATTTTTGGGGTTTGCTTGGGGTCACCCCGTTGCTTCCCTTTGTTTACGCCATTGTAGCACGTGTGTAGCCCAAATCATAAGGGGCATGATGATTTGACGTCATCCCCACCTTCCTCCAGGTTATCCCTGGCAGTCTCCACAGAGTGCCCAGCTCTACCTGCTGGCTACTGAGGATAAGGGTTGCGCTCGTTGCGGGACTTAACCCAACATCTCACGACACGAGCTGACGACAACCATGCACCACCTGTCTCCCCTGTCCCGAAAGACTGTACCCGTTACGGTACATGCAGGGGGATGTCAAGACTTGGTAAGGTTCTTCGCGTTGCTTCGAATTAAACCACATGCTCCACCGCTTGTGCGGGTCCCCGTCAATTCCTTTGAGTTTCATTCTTGCGAACGTACTCCCCAGGTGGAATGCTTAATGCGTTTGCGGCGGCACCGGGAAGCTTTGCTTCCCGACACCTAGCATTCATCGTTTACGGCGTGGACTACCAGGGTATCTAATCCTGTTTGCTACCCACGCTTTCGAGCCTCAACGTCAGTTACCGTCCAGTAAGCCGCCTTCGCCACTGGTGTTCCTCCTAATATCTACGCATTTCACCGCTACACTAGGAATTCCGCTTACCCCTCCGGTACTCGAGCTGCACAGTTTCCAAAGCAGTCCCGGGGTTGAGCCCCGGGCTTTCACTTCAGACTTGCACAGCCGTCTACGCTCCCTTTACACCCAGTAAATCCGGATAACGCTTGCCCCCTACGTATTACCGCGGCTGCTGGCACGTAGTTAGCCGGGGCTTCTTAGTCAGGTACCGTCATTTTCTTCCCTGCTGATAGAGCTTTACATACCGAAATACTTCTTCGCTCACGCGGCGTCGCTGCATCAGGCTTTCGCCCATTGTGCAATATTCCCCACTGCTGCCTCCCGTAGGAGTTTGGGCCGTGTCTCAGTCCCAATGTGGCCGGTCGCCCTCTCAGGCCGGCTATGGATCGTCGCTTTGGTAGGCCGTTACCCTGCCAACTGGCTAATCCAACGCGGGTCCATCCCATACCACCGGAGTTTTTCACACGGCATCATGCGATGCTGTGCGCTTATGCGGTATTAGCAGCCGTTTCCGGCTGTTATCCCCCGGTATGGGGCAGGTTCCCCACGCGTTACTCACCCGTCCGCCGCTAAGGTTCTTCCTTCTTTCCGAAGAAGTCCAAAAAAACCTCCGCTCGACTTGCATGTGTTAAGCACGCCGCCAGCGTTCATCCTGAGCCAGGATCAAACTCTCTGATAAAATGTGCATCATCTTCCAAAAGAAAATGCTGCGAGTCTGTTCCAGTTCAAAATCAACTAACTAGCTAATTTATCCCTTTTACTGATTTAATAAGGATCTTTCGATCGTTCAAAACTAAAACTTTTAGAACTTTCGAGGATGTGTTTCACTGTTTAATTATCAAGGTTCTTCTGTGTTCCTGTCTCAGCAGCAACTTGATTATCTTATCATGCAGCATACTGTTTGTCAAGAACTTTTTTTGACATTTTTTAAGTTGTCTTGCTGTTTCCGTTTGTCCCATTGACAGCTTAGTTATAGTATCACATGTTATTTATATTTGTCAACACCTTTTTTCCTTTTTTTACAATAAAAGTCCACTATATCACAAAGTGGACTTTTACAGGTATATATACTCACTTTATTCAGTTGTTTTTCAAAAGATAGTCCAGCAGCAGATTATGTGTATACATATAACTTAATATTGAATTCCTTTCGATTTCCTGCATACATATTCTTCCCCACTGGGTATTGGCAAACAACATAAGGATTGCAAAAAAGATCCATACCCACAAAAGTGCACGTACCACACCTGCTGCTGCGCCCCCCAGTCTGTTGGCGAACCCAATTAACGGCAGTTCAGTCACAACATCCACTGCTTTCAGTATAATCTCAAGAATGATAACCGAAAGGATAAAAGCAGCCGCAAAAGATATGATGTATAGTACGATTCCACTCAAATATTTTCGAACATAGTCCGTAAATGTCTGCGCCATCAATTCCTGATAGGCAGCTTTGTTATTGTTTTCTGCTATCTGTCTCTTAAAATAATCCGGAATCGGTAGGCTTTCAATTTGCTCCTGTTCAAGCAGTTTGCCGGATGTCTCATCACCGCCACTTCCGGTTCCAGATTGGCCCTTACTATTACGAATCATGTGTTCATTTAGAAAGGATTCACATTTTGCTTCTATGTACTCCGGCAATTTTGTATTTTGATCCAGTAAATCTTCAATATGAGGCGCCATCCAAACTGAGATAGCCATCACAAATACCAGAAAGAATGTAGAAACGATTGTTCGGACCAGCCCTTTCCGAAGTCCCTGGATTACAGATATTGCCAAAATAACTATTATTACAATTAACAGCCAACTCATGTCAGTCTCCTCTTTCCGTCACTATCTCAGCTTTATGAAGCAGGTTCCGCTGTCTGTTACCAGCATATATCGATTTGAGGAAAATGGAAGCACGTTATTTAGTATGCCTTTTTTTATATCTCCTTCAAATTTTTTCACACCAGAGAGGCTGTAAGTGCACATCTGCTTGTTGTTATACATCAAAACCTGATTATCTCCCATCGAAATAGAATCGTATTCAAAATCAAAGTCCTTGGTAAATATTTCTTTCCCTTTCAGATTATACACTTTCATCGTGAAGGCTTTACCAGAATCATCATTATGCACCACATACCCGACATGACTGCTATTATAGAATGCGCTGATGATTTCTTTTTTCTCATTTACCTCGGCCTCCTGTTTCGGAATCTGCTGCCCTTCATAAACTGTGAATCCATCATCCCTGAACGCCAGACACTCCGTCCGACTTAAATATTCTACCTGGGGAGCAATGGTGTTCTTCAAAGTATAGCTATTGACCATATTGTCCATCTGGTTCTGCCCAATACTGCTCCAATTATAAAAAGCTATCTGAGTCTCCGGTATACCTTGCTTCATCTGCAGATAAGACACTGACATTAGTAATCCATCTTCTGACAATGTCAGATCCAGTGGATATCCGGGGCTGTCCAATGTTGTCTTAAAGGATGCTATGCTGCTGCCCTCTTTGTCATAATACTGAATCCATGTGTTTTCACCAGATTCAAGAATGGCTGCCACCACCCCCTGTTTCGCCACCTTTGCTTTTACAATAGGCATATCTGTAGACACGCTTCCTATTTTCCCCGATTCCTGGTACACATTCATACTGGTGCCCTGCGTGTCATAGATGACGAATGTACCGTCACAATTATTAACGGCCGGGGCATTCATCGTATATGAACTATTCCAGAGCTCCTTACCATTAGAGTCACTGAGGGAGGCTCCGTCCAAACCATACTTCAATACCTTATCCCCTATCCTGCTATAAGTGGCTGTTGTAGTGTCCTCCTCTGTCAACGTAGTTTCCATAGTATAAGAATCATATGTCCAATATTTTTCCACTTGTGTCACTGAAAGCAGGAACACTAATACGGCTATGGCAACTGCCGCAGCCCTAAACCATTTTTTCTTTCTGCAGGCCCATAGCCTTTCTTTATATTCGCTTAGACTGGAGATAACGGCTTTTGTTCGTCCGCTGAATGAAGGTTCGCTTTTTGTTTCAAAAGAGCTTTTCCTTCTCTTTTTCTCGTTGTGAACGAAGATTGTTGCAGCAGAGAGTGCGTTTAATACCGTGTTCTCAATCGTATTTTCTTCGCTCTCCTGTTCCCCCCACCCCTCATGGTCCAGTTCTTTATTTTCTGCGTTTTTTTTCTCTCCCGGTTCTTCCTCTGGCAGCTTTTTCGCCGCTTCTTCCGGCATTTCCCTTTGCAGCTCTTCGGCTGCTTTTTCCAGGGCTTCTCTTTGCAATTCTTCCGGCACTTCTTCCTGTGCCTTTTTTGATTCTTCCTTATGTACTTCCGGTACCTCTTCCAGTGCCTTCTGTAGTTTCTCAAAATCTATTTCTTTATTTTCATCCATAAATAACCTTCAGCCTTTTTGTAAATCAAAATACAATTACCGGCACTTATTTTTGTGGTTCACATCTAGATTGTAACATAAGATTGCTTATTGTGGGAGTATTAATTTCTGCCCCTCATAAATTAGCTCGGCATTTTCAAGGTTATTCAAATCACATATCTGCTGAATCATGGTCATATTGCCGTAAGCAGCCATACAGATTTTGCTTAAGGTATCGCCTTTTTGAACAGTATATTCTCTGGTCTTTGCTACCCCACCGGAGGTTTGAGCAGTATTGTTTTCCACGTTTGGATTCCCCGGAGTAGTTGCAGCTGGAGGTGTCGGCGTGGGATTTGCAGTAGGTTCAACCGTTGGAACGGCCTCTTCTCTGTCTCCGGAAAGGCTCGTGCTATTGCTGTCAGATGAAGATTGCTGCTCATTTTCTTGTTCTGCTGCGTTCACCTCTTCATCTGACATGCTTGTTTCTCCCTGATTTGAATCCGAGACCGCAGCTGTTATTCCCACATCCTGTGAATTGTTGAATCTGCTTAACACTCCAGGAAGGGCACCCGCATCTCTGGCATAGGTAAATCCAACCGCCAGTATAGCCACTGCAACACATGCTGCAAGGGTATATACCATATTGTGCCCGGTTTTGTCATCGGAGTCTTCCTTGGAATCATGCTTTTGTTCTAATACCTTCCTGAAGTTATTGACAGCTCTGTCGGGAATTTTTTCCGTTTCTTCAATAGAACGATTTTTCCCGGTTGCAATCATGTACTCCTGCATCAACTCGTTTTTCTCATAATAAATGTAATACCCGCCTTCTTTTTGCAGCCTTCCATTTTCATAATAATAAAAGATTTCTTCTTTCTCCGTGGGCTCCATCAATAGAAGCACCTTGTCATTCCCTGCAAAATGATTCAGATGTGTCTTCAGTATTACATCATTAATTTCAAAGCTAAACCCGGGCAGGCTTAAAGTCCATCCCAGGATTTCTTGTCCTTTAAAGTATTGCTCCATGGTGTCATGGACTTCTCCCCAAATCTTGTCCGTAAATTGCATATGCTCCAGACTGACTTCCATACTTTGTAATTCTATGGCACTTTGTATAAACAGGTAGGACTTTCCTTCCGCCCATTTATATCTCCCCAGTAGTATAGCTGCATGTCCGGCTCCCTCTCTGTCTGCACTCATACGTTTCAAAAAGGTGTAGACATAGTCCTCCATATAAATCTTTCGTGCTCCCCCCACTTCACCTATTTGTCTGATGTTCTTCGGCAGATAGAAAAATTCTTCATTTCCATTTGCCTCTTTTTTGTCTTCCTTATAAACGATTTCAATCATTAAATCACCCCTTTTGTCCCATACAATAGCATACTCAATCCGCAAATTTTATCAAAATATGCAGTAGGAAACCCTGATTTTATCGACAGATTCTTTTATAAAAGACACTCTGTAAACAGCACATATATCTCTTTCCCAAACAGCATGGAATTAAATCCCTGTCTGGCGAATATTCTATAAAATAACGGGGAAAATGGTTAGAAGAGTGACAACGCGTCACAGAACAGATATTAGGGGGACCGCCATGTTTCGAAAATCAAAAAACGAGACTTGTTACGTAAATTCTAAGACAGAACAAGCCAGTGCCGAAATTGGGAATGCTCTGGAATATTATATATCTCATATTGATTTATTATGGAGCGAATTGATATTTCTATGTATCGGCAGTGACCGGATCACAGGAGACTGTCTCGGTCCATTAATCGGAAATCAGCTTAATCGGACTCCAAAGCGACCCTATACGGTCTATGGTACATTAGATTATCCAGTACACGCCCTGAATTTGCAGGAAATAATGAAAGATATACAGTATGCGCATCCTCATGGATTGATTATTGCCATCGATGCTTCTTTAGGATCTTCTTCCCATCAGGGGTGCGTCTGTGTCGGAAAAGGAGCAATTCTTCCGGGTGCGGGAGTCAGCAAAAATCTCCCCGCAGTAGGACATATCTTCATAACAGGAATTGTAAATCAGACCGGAGTTTCTCCGCATCTGCTCCTTTCCAGCACCCGACTGTCTGACGTAATGCAGATGGCCGATTTGATCAGTCAGGGGATTTTACAAACCTGTTATATAAAAGATCTGACCCATAAGGCAATGACATCCGTTCCGGAAGTATATTTCTGCACAAACTAGTATAGCCGATCATTAATACCTTTCAGCCAAAGGATATGCGGCTTCTTATAGACAAAAAAGAAGCCGCACACCTTGATTTCCATCAACATGTACGACATCTTTCGTTTCTTTTTATTCAATCCAGTCTTTAATCTGTTTATAAATTCCCTGTGCATCCAATCCGTATTTTTCCAGAAGCTTTACCGCCGCTCCGGATTCTCCGAATACATCCTGAACGCCTATCTTTAAGACTGGAGTTGGCGCATTGGCACTCAATGCATCGCAGACTGCACTTCCTAAGCCTCCAATAACAGAATGCTCCTCTACAGTTACCACTTTGCCGGTTTCCTTAGCCGCAGCCACGATCAGTTCTTCATCCAGAGGTTTGATTGTATGAATGTTAATTACTTTTGCATCCACACCTTCATCCGCCAGTTTTTTTGCGGCTTCAAGGGCTTCCGATACACAAAGGCCTGTGGCAACGATCGTAAGATCCTTACCTTCTTTTAATACGACACCTTTTCCGAGTTCAAACTTATAGTCCGGTCCATCATTGATTACCGGAACTGCCAGACGTCCGAAGCGAAGATAGACCGGCCCTTCCATCTCATACGCCGCCTGCACAGCCGCCCTTGCTTCCACATCATCTGAGGGGTTGATGATAGTCATACCCGGTATGGTACGCATCAGAGCAATATCTTCATTACACTGGTGTGTCGCACCATCTTCACCAACAGAGATTCCTGCATGAGTAGCTCCGATTTTTACGTTCAAATGCGGGTAACCGATTGAGTTCCGAACCTGTTCAAACGCACGTCCTGCTGCAAACATAGCAAAAGAACTGGCAAAAGGAATTTTCCCCGTAGTTGAGATACCTGCTGCGATTCCCATCATATTACACTCTGCAATACCGCAGTCAATGTGACGTTTGGGAAACTCTTTTTTGAAGATAGCAGTCTGTGTCGCTGCTGCAAGATCAGCATCCAGAACAACTAAATTATCGTGTTTTCTGCCCAGTTCCACAAGGGCATTCCCATAACTTACTCTGGTTGCAATTTTCTTTACTTCTGACATAACACTTCACCTGCCTTTTCCAAATCTGCCATGGCTGTCGCATATTCCTCATCATTCGGAGCCTTTCCGTGCCAGCCTACCTGCCCTTCCATGAAGGAAACACCTTTTCCCTTTACTGTCTTTGCGACGATAACAGAGGGCATGCCTTTTACAGTTTGGGCCTCCTTAAATGCCGCACGAACCTGATCCATGTCATTACCATCCTCAAGCCTGATTACATGGAAGTTAAATGCTTCAAACTTCTTATCAATCGGATAAGGGGTACAGATGTCCGACACTGCTCCATCTATCTGAAGTCCGTTGTTATCTACAATCAGTACCAGGTTGTCCAGCTTACGGGCGCCTGCAAACATGGCTGCCTCCCAGACCTGCCCTTCCTGAAGTTCACCATCTCCCAGAAGAGCATATACCCTATAGCTGTCATCGGAAAGCTTTGCAGACAAAGCCATCCCTACTGCTGCTGAAACTCCCTGTCCGAGAGAACCACTGGTCATGTCCACGCCCGGGATATGCTTCATGTCCGGATGTCCCTGAAGATAGGATCCCAGATGGCGGAATGTCGGAAGATCCTCTTTGGGAAGGTAGCCCCTTTCAGCTAATACAGAATACAATCCCGGGGATGTATGTCCCTTTGAAAGAACAAACCGGTCACGATCCGGCTTTCTCGGGTCTTCCGGATCAATATTCAGCTCTTCAAAATATAAATATGTGAAAATATCAGCTGCTGACAGAGATCCTCCTGGATGCCCTGCTTTTGCACCATGTACTGCAGTTATGATTCCCTTCCGAACCTCGTTGGCAGTCTTTTGAAGCTCTAATGTGTTCATGCTTTCTTCTCCTTTTTGTAGCGTCTGTCTAAAAGTCTTATTCACCAAATACAGCTTTGTAGTCGGCCTGGAACTTTGCGATGCCGGCGTCTGTCAGCGGATGTTTGGTCATCTGTTCAATTACTTTATAAGGAACGGTAGCAATATCCGCCCCTGCCAGAGCACAGTCTGTTACATGGATCGTATTACGTACGCTGGCCGCGATAATTTCGGTATCAATACCTGCAACCGCAAACATCTCACTGATTTCCGCAATCAGATCCACACCTCTTACGTTAATATCATCCAGACGTCCAAGGAAGGGAGAAACATAGGATGCTCCGGCTCTCGCCGCCAGAAGTGCCTGGTTTGAGGAGAAAATCAGAGTGACATTCGTCTTGATACCTTCAGAGCTTAAGACTTTACAGGCCTTTAACCCTTCTACAGTCATCGGGATTTTAACAACCATATTTGGATGAATGGCTGCGATTTCACGTCCCTCTTTGATCATACCTTCTGCATCTGTTGTCGTTGCCTTTACCTCACCGCTGATTGGTCCATCCACGATAGAAGTGATTTCTTTTATAACTTCATTAAAATCTCTCCCTTCTTTTGCAATCAATGACGGATTTGTGGTAACACCACAGATAACTCCCATGTCATTTGCTTTTCTGATGTCCTCTACATTGGCAGTATCAATAAAAAATTTCATGATAAATCCCTCCCTGAAAATGTATATTATATGAATTCTCTGGTTTTAGTATACCACAGGATTCCATATCTTCAAATACTAACTTAAAGTTCCACCCTTCCTTCGAGTGCACGGAGCAGGGTAACTTCATCTATATACTCCAAATCTCCTCCCACCGGAACCCCGCTCGCAATTCTGGTTACCCTGATTCCGGTAGGTTTGATTAATTTGCTGATATACATCGCTGTGGTCTCTCCCTCCAGGCTGGAATTGGTCGCAATAATGACCTCCTCCACCTCTCCCTGAAGCCTCTGCATCAACTCCTTGAGTTTAATATCATCCGGACCAATTCCCAGCATCGGCGATATGGCTCCGTGCAGGACATGGTACACCCCTTCGAATTTGCCTGTCTTCTCATAGGCAGCCAGATCTCTGGTATTCTCTACCACCATAATCTGCTTATGGTCACGCTTGGGGTTACTGCAGATCGGACAGGTTTCCTGATCTGTAAGCGTACAGCATTCCTTACAATACTGCACATTTTCCCTGGCTCCCTGGATCGCTTCCGTCAACTGCTTTACCTGGTCTTTCGGCATATGAATGATGTGAAAAGCCAAACGCTGAGCCGACTTGGTTCCGATTCCCGGAAGTCGCGAGAACTGTTCAATCAATCGGTTAATATGACTGCTATAATAATCCATCAGAAGGGTATGCCTCCGCCCATGCCGCCGAGACCTCCTGTCATCTTGGACATCATAGTGGCGGATTCCTCTTCCACCTGGCGCAGTGCTTCATTGCAGGCCGCCATAATGAGGTCCTCCAGCATTTCAATATCGTCCGGGTCCACTACCTCTTCAGCCAGCTTCACCTTTGTAATCTCTTTTTTTCCTGAAATTGTAACTTCAACCGCACCGCCGCCGGCAGATGCAGTAAACGCTTTTTCCTCCAGAGTTTTCTGGTTCTCTTCCATCTGCTTTTGCATCTTCTGAGCCTGCTTCATCAGATTGTTCATATTGCCAGGCATACCCATGCCACCCGGAAATCCGCCTCTTTTTGCCATAACTTCAAATCCTCCTTTTATCAGCTTTTCTATATCTTATTCCTCTTCAATTTCCACCGGCATATGCACTGATTCTTTCAAAATCGTATCCAGATCTATCTGAGCCAGGGCTTCATGCTTATGATTCTCTGAAATAATCAGTTCCACCTCTACAGATTTTCCGATCCGTTCTTCGATAATTGTTTCAATTTCCTTCTTTGCGTCTTCATTTTCCAGATACATCTGCGCATTCTTATCCTGAAATTCGACAAATAGTTTTGCCTCTCCTGTTTCACTGTTGTATTTCGGTATCGAGCGCTGCAGATACTGCCGAAGCATGCCACTTTCCACCTGACCGATAATCATCCTCCATTCGGCCCGCACTCTCTTTAAGTCTTCCGGTGCGGCCTTAGCAGGTTTTTGTGCTTTGGGCGTCTCCGGAGAAGTATCAGCCTTTGCAGCAGTATATGAAACATTCTGCTTTATATTCACCGGTATCCCTTTTTCCATCTTCTCTTCCAGGGTGCGGATACGATCCAGCAGCGAATCCATGTTGGTTTCCATCTGCGGTCTGCACAGCTTGATCAATGCAATCTCCACCAGGACTCTCTTCTGTGCGGCATAACGAATCTGCCCCGAAAGATCGGAGAATACACGGATATATCTCATCAATGTTTCCACATCGATCATCCTGCTCTCTTCTTCCATCAGCTTAAGATTATCGGTGGATACATCCAACACATCTTCCAGATTATCAGAAGTTTTCACTAAAAGCAAGTTTCTTACATACCAGGTAAAGTCAGCTACAAATTGTGTCATCTCTTTTCCCTGATTCACCAGCTGCTCCAGAATGTGAATGCTTCCCGTCACATCCTGACTGATCACCTTCCTTAAAAGCTGGCTGAACACCTCGGTATCTACGGTTCCCAGCACTTCCAGAGCTTTATCATAGGTTAGTGTTTCCCCCAGATAAAATGCAATGCACTGGTCAAGCAGGCTCAACGCATCACGCATGGAACCGTCCGCGGCTTTGGCCACATAGCGGATCGCCCGCTCCTCTGCGTCGACTTCTTCCATGCGCATCAATTCCATCAGCCGGTCCGCTATGGTATCAATCGTAATCCGCCTGAAATCATAGCGCTGGCAGCGGGACAGGATCGTCACCGGAATTTTATTGGCCTCCGTAGTTGCCAGTATGAATATCACATAGGAAGGTGGTTCCTCCAGGGTTTTCAGTAATGCATTGAAAGCTCCTGTCGAAAGCATATGAACCTCGTCGATGATATATACTTTGTATTTCCCCTGTGTGGGACGATAAGCAACTTCCTCCCGGATTTCCCTTATATTGTCCACGCCGTTGTTGGAGGCGGCATCGATTTCTATGACGTTTGTAGAAACTCCCGCACGGATTGCCTTGCAGCTTTCACATACATTGCACGGACTCCCGTCAATTGGATGCTCGCAGTTCACTGCCCTTGCCAGAATTTTAGCGATCGTGGTTTTACCTGTTCCCCGGGTTCCGCAGAACAGATAAGCATGGCCGATGCGGTCAGCCTTTATTTGGTTTTTTAATGTTGTTACAATATGATCCTGTCCTTTTACATCTGCAAATGTATCCGGACGGAATTTACGATATAGAGCCGTGTAGCTCATGGTCTCACCTCTGTCTATTTACATCTCTCATGTCAGTATACCTTATTTTTTACTTCCTAACAAGATAAAATCGTTCCATACATCTCGGGCCTGCGGTCGCGGAAGAGGCCCCAGTTCCTGCGTTCCATCCTGATCAGGTCTAAATCATAGGATGCACAGATAACCCCTTCTTCCATTCTGCCCATGGATTTTATCACAGCACCGGTACTGTCTGTGAGAAAGGAGGAGCCGTAGAATTTAAGTGAAGAGCTTTGGTTTCCGTTTTCCGCACAGGGAATTATCCATTCCTCTCCCACCCGGTTGGCCGCCGCCACCGGAACAATATTGGAAGCCGAATGGCCTTGCATACACCGCCGCCAATGCTCCATGCTGTCGCATTCCAATATTGGTTCGCTTCCGATGGCGGTCGGATACAGAATCAGTTCAGCTCCCTGCAAAGCAAGGCATCTGGCGGTCTCCGGAAACCACTGGTCCCAGCAGATGCCGATGCCTATTTTCCCATATCTTGTATCAAACACCCGAAACCCGGTATCCCCGGGAGTAAAATAAAATTTTTCCTGATAATAGTGGTCATCCGGTATATGCGTTTTCCGATATATCCCAAGATTTCTTCCGTCCGCATCAAGAACGGCCACTGAATTAAACATGCTGTTTTTGGTTTCCTCATAAAAGCTGACGGGAATGACTACCTGGAGCTCTGAAGCGATTTTTGAAAAATGCCTGACCGCATCATTTTCCTCTGCCGTTTTTGCAAGTGCATAGCTTTCGTACCTTCTTTCCTGGCAGAAATAAGGGCCTTCAAACAGTTCAGGAAGCAGGATTACCTGCGCTCCCTTCCCTGCCGCCTGCCGCACCAGATGTTCCGCATGTTCTATGTTTTTCTTTCTGTCAGCACCGCACTTCATCTGAACTGCCGCCACCGTTACTTCTCTCATACAAACCTCCTTTCGGAATCTGTTGTGTAATACAATGTATATTTCCACCTCCCACAAGGATATCCCTTGCATAAACCGGATGGATTTTTCTTTCCGGAAAGCATTCTCCTAATATCCGCACCGCGTCCGCATCGTGTCCATCTCCAAACTGGGGAACGACCACTCCGCCGTTTGAGATATAAAAGTTCACATAGCTGGCAGCAAGCCGCTCTCCAACCTCCCTTTCATCCTCTCCCGGTTCAAAGACAAGTCCGGAAAGCTCCTCCTGTGTAATACAGACCGGCCGCTTCGGAACAGGAAGCTTGTATATCTTAAAATGCCTCCCCCGGGCATCGGTCTCCTGTTCCAGCAGCCTTAAATCCGCCAGGGACATTTCATATTGCGGATCATTCTCATCATCCGTCCAGGCCAGAACCAACGCACCGGGACGGACAAAAGCGCATACATTATCTACGTGCTCATTGGTTTCATCCTGGTAAATACCTGATTTCAGCCAGATTATTTTCGCAGCCCCCAGGTACCTTTTCAGCTGTTCCTCAATCTCTTCTCTACTAAGGGATGGATTTCGCCCGGCACTCAGAAGACAACTCTCTGTCACCAGTACAGTCCCTTCTCCGTCCGAGTGGACAGCTCCTCCTTCCAGAACAAAATTTCCGGCATCATAGACCGGATATCCGAACTTTTCACAGAAGCTTTCTGCAATCCGGTCATCCTTTTCCCAGTTCGGATAAAGCCCGTCCACAGTGCCTCCCCAGGCGTTAAACCTCCAGTTAATTCCCCGGACCTCTCCCTCCTGGTTCACCACAAAGGTTGGGGCCACATCTCTTGCCCATGCATCGTCGGATTGCATCTCCACCACTTGAATTCTGTCTGAGAGCATACGGCGGGCACTGTCTGTTACATCGCTCTCACAAAGCATAATCACAGGCTCGCTGTCTGCAATAATTTCCGCAATACGGGCAAATGTTTTCCTTGCCTTTTTTGCATCAAAGGGCCAGGAGCCCGGCCGTTTGGGCCAGATCATAATACATCCCCGATGGGGTTCAAATTCTCCCGGCATATGGAACCCATCAGCTGCCGGAAAGCTTTTTAATCTTTTCATATATTTTTCCTCCGGTCAGGACAGCCGTTTCTTGAAGTCTTCATATCCAAAAGTCCTTATCATCCGGCATTCTCCCTTGCTGTCCATCGCAGCAATAGATGGCAGCGGCATTCCGTTAAAGGTATTGTTTTTAACCATAGAGTAAATCGCCATATCCGTAAAATACAACCTGTCTCCAATCTTTATCTCCCGGTCAAAGGAGTAATCCCCGATAATGTCTCCGGCGAGGCAGGTGCAGGAAGAAAGCCTGTAGGTATATGGTTTTTCCCCCGGCATCCCGCTGTCTTTTAACGGAGGCCTGTAAGGCATCTCCAAAACATCCGGCATATGGCAGGACGCAGAGGTATCCAAAATCAAGGTCTTGATCCCATTTTCCACCACCTCCAGAACTTCCGTCACCAGGTATCCGGCATTTAAGGCAACTGCCTCCCCAGGCTCCAGATATACATGAAGCCCATACCTCTTCTGCATCCTTATGATACATTCTTCCAGAAGTTTTATATCGTAGTCAGATCTGGTGATATGATGCCCTCCGCCCATATTCAGCCAGGAAATCCGGGACAGATATCTTCCGAACTTCTCTTCCACAACGTCCAGCGTCTTTTTCAGGTCATCCGCATTCTGCTCGCACAGTGTATGAAAATGAAGTCCGGAAAGAAGGGGCAGGCACTCCTCCCGAAACTGCTCTGCCGTAACCCCCAGCCGGGAGCCGGGCGCACAGGGATCATAGATATCATGACCTGCCTGCGTAGAACACTCCGGATTGATACGGATTCCCGCCTGCACACCATCCAGCCGGTCCTTATACCGTTCTAATTGGGAAAATGAATTAAATACGATATGATCGCAGATCTGAACCAGTGCCTGGAAATCCTCTTCCTTATAGGCCGGTGAAAATACATGATTTTCAAGCCCCATCTCTTCCTTGCCAAGTCTTGCTTCATAAATTCCGCTTGCTGTGGTGCCGTCAATGTAGCGCCCGATCAGAGGATACTCCGCAAAACAGGAGAAGGCTTTTTGTGCCAGTAATATGCTGCACCCCGTGTTTTCTTTCACTCTTTTTAAGATTTTCAGGTTTTCTTCCAGCCTGCCTTCATCTATCACATAACAGGGTGTTTGTAATTTCTCAATTTTCATCGCCTGTCCTATCTCCATACAGTGACGGTTTCCGGATCCTCGCATACAACCCAGGGCAGCCCCCACTGATTTAATGCTTCCATATACGGATCCGGGTCAAACTCTTCCACATTGAACACACCGGGTTTTTTCCATTGGCCGGTCACAACCATCATGGCTCCGATCATCGCAGGAACACCTGTTGTATACGAAATTGCCTGTGACCCTACCTCTTTATAACACTCCTGATGATCACATACGTTATAGATATAGATGGTCTTCTCCTTTCCTTCCTTGATTCCTGTGAAAATACATCCAATATTGGTCTTCCCCACGGTTCTTGGTCCCAATGAGGCCGGATCAGGAAGGAGCTCCTTTAAGAACTGGATGGGGACAATTTCCTGGCCGTTAAAGGATACGGGTGAGGTGGAAAGCATCCCTACATTTTCCAGGCATTTCATATGCGTCAGATAGCTCTGACCAAAGGTCATGAAGAAACGTATTCTCCTGACGCCGGAAATGTTCCTTGCCAGGGATTCAATTTCTTCATGGTGAAGCAGATACATGTCCTTCTCCCCTATCTGGGGGAAATTATACCTGGATTTAATCTCCATGGGCTTCGTCTCCACCCAATGCCCGTCCTCCCAGTAGGAGCCATTCGCAGAGACCTCCCTCAGGTTGATTTCCGGGTTGAAGTTGGTGGCAAAAGGATATCCGTGGTCACCGCCATTACAGTCTAAGATATCTATAGTATGAATTTCATCAAAATAATGCTTTAAGGCATAGGCGGAAAATACACTGGTGACGCCAGGGTCAAAGCCACTTCCAAGAAGCGCCGTAACACCAGCCTTTTCAAAGCGCTCCTTGTAATCCCATTGCCAGGAATAATCAAAATATGCCGTAAATCCCAACTCCTCACAGCGTTTTTCATAAACAGTGCGCCACTTGGAATCCTCCGTGTCTTCGGGTTCAAAATTGGCCGTGTCAATATAGTCTGCTCCTGCAGCAAGGCAGGCCTCCATAATGGTCAGATCCTGATAAGGAAGGGCCACATGCAAGACCGCATCCGGCTTGTAGAACTTTATGAGGGAAATAACCTCTTCCACACGGTCCGCATCCACTTCCGCTGTCTGGATTCTGGTTTCCGTGGTTTTCTCCAGCTTTTCCTTTAAATCATCACACTTTTTCTTTGTTCTGCTTGCGATACAGATGTCCGTAAATACCTGGCTGTTCTGACAGCACTTTTGAATTGCCACTGCTGCAACACCACCACATCCGATTATTAATAATCTGCTCATCGATTTTCCTCCTCTTCCAGTAGATCTTCTACATATTTTGGCAGCATAAACGCGCCGGTGTGAAGATTCGTCGTATAGTACCATGTTTCTATATTTAATTTCTTCCAGGCCTCCGGTTTAAAATCATGAAGCGGGTGATACTTTTTGGAGGCAAATCCAAACAGCCAATAACCGGAGGAACATGTGGGAATATGGGCCTGGTAGACCCGGCTTATCGGAAAGGAACGGTACACCTTCCGGTGCATGCTCCTGCAGGCCATCTCATCCTCATCATAAAACGGGCTTCCATGCTGATATACCATGATGCCGTCTTCTCGAAGTGCCTTATAACAGCTGCCATAAAATTCTTTGGTAAAAAGCCCTTCCGTGTGTCCGAAGGGATCCGTGGAATCATTAATGATCAGGTCGTATTGCTCTTTTTTATTTCTTAGAAAGCGTAACCCGTCGTCAAAGTAAACCTGTACCCTGGGATCTGTAAGTCCGCAGGCCACCTCCGGAAAAATATCCCGGCACACATCTACGAACAGTTTATCCGATTCCACCACATCGATGGCTGTAATCGAAGGATATTGCAGGAGCTCTTTTGCTACCCCTCCGTCTCCTCCGCCGATGATCAGCACATGCTTCACATAGGGATGGACCGCCATCGGCACATGGGTCACCATTTCATCATATATGAATTCATCTTTATCTGAAAAGACAATGTTTCCGTCCAGGGCCACAAATTTTCCGAACTCCTGGGATTCGAACACATCAATTCTTTGATATGCACTCTCACCTGAAAATAGCTGCTTATCGATCCGCACCGAAAGCTTCACGTTAGGCGTGTGCATTTCTGAAAACCATATCTCCATCTTATTTTCTCCTTAGGTCAGTTTTCCAGCACCATCAGATGCTCTATCGCAGGGTCTTCGGTTCCCTGCATAGAACAGCCCTTTTCTCTGGCGTAGAGGATATACTCCACGATGTCCTTCGTAATCATCTCTCCCGGGGCCAGTATTGGAATTCCGGGCGGGTAGCACATCACAAACTCACCGCTGATTTTTCCTGCTGATTCTTCCACAGGGACCGATATCTTCCGGGAATAAAATGCACTTTGCGGGGAAATCACAACCTCAGGCGCTATATATTCTCCGGAGAGCATCCCTGTCCGGTCTTTTTTATAGAGGCGCTCAATATCCGCCAGAGCGCCAACCAGACGTTCGATATCCTGAATTCTGTCTCCGATGGAAATATAGGCCAGAATATTGCAGATATCTCCGAACTCGATCTGGATGTCATATTCATCCCGGAGAAGGTCATAGACCTCAATCCCCGCCAGTCCATTACCCAGGGTATAGACAGAAAGCTTTGTCACATCATATTCGAAGATACTGGTTCCGTTAATTAAATCCCGCCCGTAGGCGTAATATCCGCCGATGGAATTAATTTCATCTCTGGCATATTCCGCCATCTCCACCACACGGGCAAATGACTCCTCTCCTCTCAAAGCCAGATTTCTTCTCGAAATATCCAGGCTTGACAGCAGCAGGTAGGAAGCACTGGTGGTCTGCGTCAGATTTATGATCTGCCGCACATAGTCCCCATTGACACCCTTGTTCAAAAGGAGCAGGGAGCTCTGGGTCAGACTGCCTCCCGACTTATGCATGGAGACTGCCGCCATATCCGCTCCTGCTTCCATCGCCGATACAGGAAGCCCCTTTCCAAAATAGAGATGGGTTCCATGAGCTTCATCTGCAAGGACCTTCATCCCATGTGTGTGGGCCAGCTTCACAATGGAACGGATGTCGGAACAAATTCCATAATAGGTAGGGTTATTGATAAAGACTGCCACTGCATCCGGGTTTTCCCGGATTGCCTTCTCCACCTGGTTCATTTCCATACCAAGAGAAATGCCCAGCATACTGTTCACATCCGGATTTACATAAACCGGAACTGCACCGCACAGAACCAGTGCATTAATGACACTCTTATGTACATTTCTGGGAAGAATCATCTTCTCACCTGCCTTACAGACGGACAGAATCATGCTCTGTACCGCTGAGGTCGTCCCACCTACCATCAAGAATGCATCTGCTGCACCAAAGGCCCTGGCTGCAAGCTCTTCCGCATCCCGGATTACGGATACGGGGTGACATAAATTATCCAGAGGCTTCATGGAATTGACATCGAGACCCACGCACTTCTCTCCCAGAAGCTTCGCCAGCTCCGGATTTCCTCTCCCTCTTTTGTGACCCGGAACGTCAAAGGGAACCACCCTCTTTTTTTGAAAGGACTCAAGCGCTTCATAAATAGGGGCCCTTCTTTGTTCTTCTATGTTCCTATCGTTCATATCGTATTTTGTCCCCTTTCTTAGATAAAAAGCCGCCAAAAAAGGCAGGTGATGTGCATCACCTGCCAAAATCTCACAGAATATATATCCGGCCTGAAAGTGATCCTCCTGCCTTTATATTCATGACATTCATCGTCTTCGCGTCTACATAGCAAATATGTTTCCCTGCTATTATTGATCGTTTCACAAGTGATGTGCATCCGCACGGATTATTAAGTAATCAACTTATAAAATTTGAGCTTTTAACTCAATCAATAATGTGGTTTCCCACGCTCGGCAGCTGACCCGCCTGTCCGTCTGGGCTTAACTTCCTTCGTGCTGCACAATGGAAGTGGTCAATATTTGCATGAAAACGATAATGTCTCTTCATACTGGCTAA